>NZ_JBEXVL010000006.1:0-294337 GCF_040638805.1 Streptomyces sp. NPDC005925
TGCCCGGATACATGGTGCCGCCGGTGGTGATGGTCATCGACGAGATCCCGCTGTCCTCCAACGGCAAGGTCGACCGCGCCGCCCTCCCCGACCCCGCCGGTACCGCCCCCGCCCAGCCGGCCCGTGCCACCGCGCTCGGCCCCACCGCCGTCGCGCTGGCCGAACTGGCCGCGGAGATCATCGGCATCGACGGGATCGACCCGCACGCCGACTTCTTCACCCTCGGCGGCGACTCCATCATGGGAGTCCAGCTGGTGTCCCGCGCCGGGGCCCAGGGCATGGACATCACGGCCGCGGACCTCTTCCGGCACCGCACGATCGCCGAACTCGCCGCCGTCGTCGACGAGCGCAGCGCCGGGGAGGAGGCCGCCGACGACGAGACCCTGCCGCTCACGCCCTACCAGCGGCAGCTGTGCGCACTGGCGGCTCCCGGCCTGCCCACCGCGGCCCACCGGTTCACCATCCCGGTCGCGGCCGACTTCACGCCCGAGCAGGCGGAGGAGATCCTCGGACTGCTGCGGCGCCGGCACCCCGGCCTGCGCATGCGGTTCGCCGAAGGGCCGCAGGGCCTGTACCAGGTCGAGACGGACCGGGCCGCCGACGCGGAAACCTACGTGCCGCTGATCGACCTGTCCGCCTTGCCCGCCGAACGCCGCGCGTCCGCCATGGAGCAGATGGCCGACGACATGCTGGAGGAGCTCGACCCGCTGACCGGGCTCACCGTGAAGGCGGCCCTGTTCGACCTCGGCCCGGACGACCGGCGGCTCGTGTGGCTGTCCCACGCGCTGGTCACCGACCTGCGCAGCGTCCAGCTGCTGCTGAGCGACTTCTCCGCCGCCGCCGAACTGCTCCGCGACGGCAAGCCCACCGATCTGCTCCCGCCGACCCGGCCGTTCCCCCGGTGGGCCAGGACCGCCGCCGGACAGGCCGCCGACGAGACGGCCGAGGCCGAGGAGACGGAGCCCGGACTCACGGCCGACGGGGAGCCCGTCCACCGGTTCAGCACCGTGCTGGACCGCGACGAGGCCGAGCGCCTGCTCGGGCCGGCCGCCGCCGCCTACCGGCTCACCGGCCGCGAGGTCGCCTTCGCCGCCCTCGCCGGCGCCGCCTTCGAGGCCACCGACCGGCACAGCCTGCGCTTCGCCGTCGAGGACGACGCCCGGACGCTGAACCTGGCGGAACTCGACGTCAGCGAGAGCGTCGGAGCGTTCTCCCGGTTCCTGCCGGTGACGCTCGAACGGCACGCACCCGGCAAGACGAAGGCGCTGCTGACGGCCGCCAAGGAACGCCTGCGGGCGGCCGTACGCGAAGAAACCCTCGGCATGGGCCGCAGCGACGCCTTCCTGCTGCT
This sequence comes from Streptomyces sp. NPDC005925, assembly GCF_040638805.1. NCBI lineage: Bacteria > Bacillati > Actinomycetota > Actinomycetes > Kitasatosporales > Streptomycetaceae > Streptomyces > Streptomyces sp. NPDC005925. The sequence goes on from NZ_JBEXVL010000006.1 coordinate 1,352, forward strand.
GCGGGACCTCGACGAGCTGGCCGAACTGCCCCGCGTGGGCCACCCCTTCACCCCCGAAGGGCCGGTGGCACCCCCCGTGTGGGACCCCGGCGCGGCACCCGGCCACCCACTCGTCGTCACGACGTACCGCCTCGACGGCCGCTGGCACCTGGACTGGGCCTGCCGCGGCGAGGCCGCCCGCGCCCTGGCCGAGGACCTGGCGGGACGCACCGCCGACGCGCTGCGCACCATCGCCGACCACTGCGCCGAGGCCGGCAGCGGCACGGTCAGCCCCAGCGACTTCCCGCTCGCCGGACTCGACCAGACGGCACTCGCCGCCCTGGCCGCCGCCCTCGGCGACGGGACGGGCGGCGCGGACGGCAACGACCCGGACGGCAAGAGCCCGGCCGGCGACGACTTCCCCCCGAACGACGGCAGCAACCGTGAGGTGAACCGATGAGGCTCGACGGCATCGAGGACGTCTACGAACTCTCCTCCGTACAGGAGGGACTCCTCTTCCACAACCTGTTCACTCCGGGCGCCGGCGTGTACCTGGAGCAGATCACCCTCACCCTGCACGGTGAGCTCGACGTGGCCGCCTTCCGGCAGTCCTGGCAGACCATCGTCGACCGGCATCCCGTCCTGCGCACCAGCTTCCACTGGGAGGGCGTCGGCAAGGCCCTGCAGGTCGTGCACCGCAGCGTGACGCTCGACATGCCCGAACTGGACTGGCGGGACGCCTCCCCCGAGGAGCAGGAGGCCCGCTACGAACAGTTCGCGCTGGACGACCGCATGCGCGGCTTCGCCTTCGACAAGCCCCCGCTGATGCGCCTCGCGCTGCTGCGCACCGCCGACGACACGTGGAAGTTCTTCTGGAGCTTCTCCCACCTCCTCCTGGACGGCTGGTCGTTCGGCCTGTGCTTCTACGAACTCACCCAGCTCTACAACGCCCTCGCCCAGGGCAAGCAGCCCACCACCCTGGAGCGGCCCCGGCCCTACCACGGCTACGTCGCCTGGTGGAAGAAGCGCAGCACCGAGCAGGCGGAGAAGTTCTGGACCCGCCACCTCTCCGGGTTCGAGACACCGGAGCGCCCCCTCGAACTGGGCAGCATCGACCGCAAACCCCCCGCGCCCGGCGAGCCCAGCCACGGCATGCTGCCCGACCGTGACCTCGTCGCCCTCGTGCCGCGCCTCGGTGAGGTGGCCCGCGAGCACGGGCTGACCGTGAACACCATCTCGCAGGGCGCCTGGATGCTGCTGCTCAGCCGCTACCTGGACCGCGACGACGTGATCGCCGGCTCCACCGGCACCCAGCGCCCCGCGGGGCTCCCGGGCGCCGAACAGATCATGGGCCCGATGCTCGCCACCATGCCGGTGCGCGCCCACGTCGACCCCGACGCCCACCTCATCGAGTGGCTGCGCGACCTCCAGCAGGACATGGCCGAGGCCCGGGAGAACGCCGACATCGCCCTGCCCGAGCTGCGCCGCCTCGGTGGGCTGCCCGGCAGCGTCCCGCTGTTCGACATGGACCTCGCCTACGAGAACGTGCCCGTCCCCGACATGACGCTGCACAGGGTGGAGATCGGCGAGTCCACGTACGACGGCCGCCCGCACTTCCCCATCACCATGATCATCATGCCGGGTGAGCGGCTGCCGGTGCCGCGCCTGGTCTACGACCGGACCCGCTTCCCCGACCGCGCCGCACAGCGCCTCATCGACCACTTCTACACCGCCCTCACGGCGATCATCGACAACCCGGACCGGACCCTGTCGGAGATCCCGGTGCTGCCGGAGGCCGAGCGCGCCCAGCTGGCCGAGTTCGCGGCCACCGAACCCGTCCCGGTCGCGGCCACCCTGCACGAGATCTTCGCCGAGCGCGCCCGCGAGCACCCCGACAAGGCGGCCGTGCTGTGCGGCACCGACCGCCTCACCTACGGCGAACTCGACCGCCGCGCCAACCGCCTGGCCCGGCACCTCGCCGGCCTGGGCGCGGGTCCCGGAAGCACCGTCGGCCTGGCGATGGAGCGGTCCACGGACATGCTGGTCGCGGTCCTCGGCGTCCTCAAGTCCGGCGCCGCGTACGTCCCGCTCGACCTGACGCACCCCGCGGAGCGCCTCGCCTACACGCTGAGCGACGCCGGTGCCCTCGCCCTCGTCACGCACGCCGCGGGCCGCGACCGCGTGCCCGGCTTCGACGGCCCGCGCGTCGACCTCGACGCCGACGCCGCCGTCCTCGACGCGCTCGGCGACGAGCCGCCCGCGACGCAGACCGGCCTGGACTCCCCGGCGTACCTCATCTACACCTCCGGCTCCACCGGCCGCCCCAAGGGCGTCGTCGTGACGCACCGCAACGTGGCCCGCCTCGTCGCCGGCGCCGGCACACGCTTCGCCTTCCGGCCGGACGACGTGTGGAGCATGTTCCACTCCTACGCCTTCGACGTGTCCGTGTTCGAAACCTGGGGCGCGTTCTGCAACGGCGCCACCCTGGCCGTCGTCCCGCGCGACGACGCCCGCTCCCCGGAGGCCCTGCACGCCCTGCTGCGCGAGCACGGGGTCACCGTGTTCAGCCAGACACCGTCGGCGTTCCGCGCCTACATGGCGGTGGCGCTGACCCGGCCGGACGACGAGCAGCCCCCGCTGCGCTACGTCGTCTTCGCCGGCGAACCCCTGGACGCGCCGACCCTGACGCCGTGGATCGAGCGGTTCGGCTCCGACCGGCCGCAGCTGATCAACATGTACGGCATCACCGAGGTCACCGTGCACTGCACCTTCCACCGGGTCACCGGGACCGACCTCACGGGCGGCATCCCCAACAACATCGGCCGGCCGCTGCCCGACGTGTCGATCCACGTCCTCGACCGGCGCGGCAGGCCCGCACCCATCGGCGTGGGCGGCGAAATGTACGTGGGGGGACCCGCCGTCGCCAAGGGCTACCGGAACCTGCCCGAGCTGACCGCGGAACGCTTCCTGCCCGACCCGTTCTCCGACGATCCCGACGCCCGCCTCTACCGCTCCGGCGACCTGGCCCGCTACCTGGAGAACGGCGACCTGGAGTTCCTCGGCCGCGCCGACCAGCAGGTCAAGGTCCGTGGCTACCGCATCGAACCGGGCGAGATCGAGACCGTCCTGCGTCAGGACGACGCCGTGCGCGAGGCCGTCGTGATCGCCCGCGAGGACACCCCCGGCGACCGCCGCCTCGTCGCCTACGTCGTCACCGGCGACGAGGACGACCCGACCGAGCGGCTGCGGGAACTCGTGCGCGCCCACCTGCCCGAGCACATGGTGCCCTCCGCGGTGGTCCGGCTCGACGCGCTGCCGCTGACCGTCAACGGCAAGACCGACCGCGAGGCGCTGCCCGCGCCCGGCGGGGAGCGCCCCGACCTGGCCGCCGCCTACGTCGCGCCCCGCGACGAACGCGAGGAGGCCCTCGTCCGGGTGTGGACCGAAGTGCTGGGCGTGGAACGCGTCGGCGTCCACGACGACTTCTTCGCCCTCGGCGGCCACTCGCTGCTCGCCACCCGCGTCGCCTTCGGCGCGTCCGCCGCCCTCGGCATCGAGGTGCCCGTACGGCTGGTGTTCGACCGGCCCACCGTGGCCGCCATGGCGGCCGACCTGGCCACCGCGACGCCCGCCGCCCCGGCCGCGCCCGCCCCGGCCGACGGCGCGCCGACGGCCCCGGCCGCCCAGGACGCGCCCATCGCGCGCCGCGCCCGCGTCACCCGCGGCACCGCGGAAGGAGGTGGCACGGCATGACACAGGAGCTGTCCGCCGCCGTGGACACCCCGGGCGACGGCGCCGACGACGCGTACCTGATGCCGTGTTCGTCCGGCCAGCACCGGCTGTGGCTGCTGGAGCAACTGGAACCCGGCGGCGCCGCCGCGCACGTGGAGCACGTCGCCGTCCGGATGCGCGGCCCGCTCGACGCCGACGCGCTCGAACGGTCCGTGAACGTCCTGGTCGAACGGCACGAGACGCTGCGCACCGGGCTGATCGAGATCGACGGGGAACCCGTGCAGGCGATCCGCCCGCAGCTGACCGTGCCCCTCGTCCGGGTCGACCTCACCGGCCGCCCCGAGGACCTCGACACGGTCCTGCGCGAGCGGGTCCTCGGCCCGTTCCGGCTGGAGCAGGCACCGCTGTTCCGCGTGGCCCTCGTCGCCCTCGGCCCGGACGAGCACGCCTTCGTGATCGCCTTCCACCACGCGGTATACGACCAGTGGTCCGGCAGCGTGTTCCTGCGCGACCTGCTCACCTGCTACAAGGCCGTCACCGGCGGAGCCGAGCCGGACCTGCCCGAACTGCCCATCCAGTACGGCGACTTCGCCGCCTGGCAGCGCGAACGGGCCGGCGACGGCCGGGAGCGGGCCGAGCTCGACCACTGGGCGCGCCGCCTGTGGGAGCTGCCCGTCCTCGACCTGCCCACCGACCGGCCCCGCCCCGCCGTACGCGCCCACCACGGCGCCACCCTCACCGGCGAGCTGCCCGCCGACGTGGTGCGGGGCCTCGGCGAACTGAGCAGGGCGCACGGCGCCACGCCGTTCATGACGGCGCTGGCCGCGTTCGGCGCCGTGCTGCACCGCTGGAGCGGCCAGGACGACATCCCGGTCGGCACCCCCGTCGCCGGGCGGGACCGGCCCGAGGTACAGGACCTCGTCGGGTTCTTCGTCAACAACCTGGTACTGCGCACCGACCTGTCCGGCGACCCGGCCTTCGAACGGCTCCTGGAGCGGGTCCGCGGCACCTGCCTGGACGCCTACGCGCACGCCACCGTGCCCTTCGAGCGGCTGGTGGAGCACCTCGCGCCGAGCCGGGACCCGTCACGCAGCCCGCTGTTCCAGGTCATGTTCGTCTTCGGCAACGTGCCCATGCCCGAGACCGACGAGCCGGGACTGCCCCGCCTGGAGATGCTGCGCACCGACACCGGCGCGGCCAAGTTCGACGTGTTCTTCGCGCTCGTCCCGCAGGGCGACGCCATGCGCGTCGTGCTGGAGTACGACACCGACCTGTTCGACGCGTCCACCGCCGAACGCCTGCTGGACCACTACGGCCGGCTGCTCGCCGCCGCCGTACGCCGGCCGGACCTGCGGCTGTCCGAGCTGCCCCTCGCCTCCCCCGAGGAGGAGCGCCTGCTGGCGGAGTGGGGAACCGGTCCGGTGCGGGACGTACCCGAGGCGACCGTGCCGGAGCAGGTCGCCGCCCGCGCCGCCGCACACCCCGACCGCGTCGCCGTCGCCACCGGGGACCGGTCCCTCACCTACGCCCAGCTGTGTGACAGCGCCGACGCGATCGCGACCCGGCTGGTCGCGGCCGGTGTCGCCCCCGGCGACCGGGTCGCCGTGGCCCTGCGGCGCGGACCCGAACTCGCCGCCGCCCTCCTCGGCGTGCTCCGGGCGGGCGCGGCCTACGTCCCCCTCGACCCCGCACACCCGGCCGCCCGGCTCCGCCTCGTCCTGGAGGACGCCGGGCCGCGCGCCCTGCTGACGACCCGGGATCTGCACGCGCACCTCCCGGCCGACGGCGTCCCGGCCCTCCTCCTGGACGCCCCCGACGTCCCCGCCCCGCAGGCCGGACTGCCGGGCTTCCCCCGTCCCGCCGACCCGGCGTACGTCGTCTACACCTCCGGCTCCACCGGCCGGCCCAAGGGCGTCGTCGTCCCGCACCGCGCCCTGACCAACCTCCTGCACTCCACGGCCCACGAGCCCGGCCTGACCGGCGACGACGTGCTGGCCGCGGTCACCACCGTGTCCTTCGACATCGCCGCCCTGGAACTGTTCCTGCCGCTGGTCACCGGCGCCCGCGTGGAGATCGTCCCCACCGACGAGACCGCCGACGGGGAACTCCTCACCGCCCGGCTGCGCGCCTGCCGCGCCACCGCCCTGCAGGCCACGCCCACCACCTTCCGGCTGCTCCTGGACGCCGGCTGGCAGCCGCCCGCCCGTTTCACCGCCCTGTGCGGCGGCGAGGCCATGCCGTCCGGCCTCGGCGCGCGGCTGGCCGCCACCGGCGCCGACGTGTGGAACATGTACGGGCCCAGCGAGACCACCGTCTGGTCCACCGCCCACCCCGTCCGCGGCGACGGCGCCACCGACCCGGTGCCGCTGGGCAGGCCGCTCGCCCACACCGTCGTACGCGTCGCCGGTCCCGACGGGGAGCCCCGCCCGCTCGGCGCCACCGGCGAGCTGTGGATCGGCGGCGCCGGCCTCGCAGACGGCTACCTGAACCGGCCCGAGCTGACCGCCGAGCGCTTCGTGGAACGCCCCGACGGCCGCTGGTACCGCACCGGTGACCTCACCAGGTACCGGACCGACGGGCGCCTGGAGTTCCTCGGCCGCGCCGACTTCCAGATCAAACTGCGCGGCTTCCGCATCGAACTCGGCGAGATCGAGTCCGTCCTGGCCGCGCATCCCGCCGTACGGGAGGCCGTCGCGCACGTGCGCGAGGACAACCCCGGCGACCCGCGACTCGCCGCCTACCTCGTCCTCGGGGACACAGAGGGCCAGGAGGACACCGTCGCCGCCGTGCGCGCCCACGCCGCCGACGCGCTGCCCGCTCCCATGGTGCCCGCCACCTACACCGTGCTGGACGCCCTGCCGCTGACCGCCAACCGCAAGGTGGACCGGGCCGCGCTGCCCGCCCCCGACGCCACGGCCGTCGCCCACCCCGCCTACGAGCCGCCGCGCACCCACGCCGAGCGGGAGATCGCGCAGGTCTGGTGCGACGTCCTCGGCATCGACCGGGCCGGCGTCCACGACGACTTTTTCGCGCTCGGCGGGCACTCCCTGCTCGCCTCCCGCGTCGCCGCCCGGCTGCGCGCCCGCCTCGGCGTCGACCTGCCCGTGCGCACCGTGTTCCGGCACCCCGTGCTCGCCGACCTCGCGGCCAGGCTCCCCGCGCCCGACGAGGACGCCGCCGCCGCGGCGACCGTCCCCGCCCTGCCCCGCGAACCGGAGAAGACCGGACCGCACGCCGGGACCTGCCTGCTGCCCGCCTCCTTCCAGCAGCGCCGCGTGTGGTTCCTGCACCAGCTCGACCCCGACAGCGCCTCCGCGTACGTCATGCACGGCGCGCAACGCCTGACCGGCCCGCTCGACGTGGAGGCGCTGCGCGGCGCGACCGAGCTGCTCGCGCGCCGCCACGAGACGCTGCGCACCTCGTTCACGGTCGTCGGCGACGAGCCCGTCCAGATCGTCCACCCCGAGCCCGTGCCGCTGCTCGACGTCGTCGACCTCACCGGCCGGCCCGGGGACGCCCGGCACATCCTGCGGGAACGCGCCGAAAGGCCCTTCGACCTCGCGGCGCCACCCCTCGCCCGCGTCGTCCTGCTGCGCCTCGCCCCCGAGGAGCACATCCTGCAGGTGGTCGTCCACCACTCGGTGTCCGACCGGCTCACCATCGACGTCCTCACCCGGGAACTCGCCGCCGCCTGCACCGCCCTGCACGCCGGGGACCAGCCGCGCCTGCCCGACCTGCCCATCCAGTACGGCGACTACGCCGACTGGCAGCGCACCTGGCTGGCCGGGCCCGAACCCGCCCGGCAGATCGAGCACTGGCGCGAACGCCTCGCCGGGCTGCCCGTCCTCGACCTGCCCACCGACGCCCCCCGCCCCGCCGCGCCCCGCTACACCGGGGCCACCGCCACCTTCGACCTGCCGCCCGGCCTGACCCGCCGTCTCACCGCGCTCGCGGAACGCCATGACGCCACCCTCTTCATGGTGATGCTGGCCGGCTACGCGCTGCTGCTGTCCCGCTGGAGCGGCCAGGACGACTTCGCCGTCGGCTCACCGATCGACAGCCGGACCCGGCCGGAGCTGGAGAACCTCGTCGGCTACCTCACCAACAACATGGTGCTGCGCACCGACCTGACCGGCGATCCGACCGTCGCGGAGCTGCTCGGCCGCGTCCGCGAGACCTGCCTGGACGCCTACGCGCACGCCGACGTGCCCTTCGAGAAGATCGTCGAGGAACTGCGGCCCGACCGCGACCTCGCCCGCGCCCCGCTGTTCCAGGCCATGTTCATCGCCGTACACCTCGGCGCCCCCGGCGTCGCCCTGCCCGGCGTCCGGGCCGAACTCCTGCCACCGGTCTCGGAGTCGGCGAAGTACGAACTGACCTTCACCGCGTTCCCGCACGAGGGCGGTCAGCGGATCGTCGCCGAGTACCGCACCGACCTGTTCCGGGCCGCCACCGTCGAGCGCATGCTGCGCCAGTACGCCACCGCCCTGGAGCGGATGTGCGCCGACGACACGCACATCGGCGCCCTCGACGTGCTGCCCGACGACGAGCACGCCACCCTCCGGCGGTGGGGCAGCGGCCCCGCCCTGGACATCCCCGAGGTGTCCCTGCCCGGCCTGCTCGCCCCCTCCTTCACCGCGTACGCCGACCGGGTCGCCGTCGGCGACGGCGAGCACACCCTGACGTACGCCGAACTCGACGCCCGCGCCAACCGGCTGGCCCGCCGGCTGCGCGCCGAGGGCGCCGGCCCCGGCACGTTCGTGGCGCTGTTCATGGAACGCTGCCCCGACCTGATGGTGGCCCTGCTGGGCGTGCTGCGCTCCGGCGCCGCCTACGTGCCGATGGAGGTCAACTTCCCGCCGGACCGGCTGCGCTACCTGCTGGAGGACTCCGGCGCCGCCCTCGTCCTCACCCAGCGCCACCTCGCCGCCGACCTGCCCGACACCAAGGCGCGCGTGCTCAGGATGGACGCCGACTGGGCCGACATCGCCCGGGAGCCGGCCGACCCGCTGCCCGACGGTCCCGGCCCCGGCGACCTGGCGTACGTCATCTACACCTCCGGGTCCACCGGCCGCCCCAAGGGCGTCGTCCTCCCGCACCGGCCCGTGGTGAACTTCCTGCTCAGCATGCGCGACGAGCCCGGCATGCGCGCCGACGACGTGGTGGCCGCGGCCAACACCGTCTCCTGCGACATGCCCGTCCTCGACCTGTACCTGCCGCTGCTGTGCGGCGCCCGCATCGAAACCGTCCCCCTCGCCGACGTCCTCGACGGCGAGCAGCTCAGCGGACGGCTCCGCGCCGCGGGCGTCACCTACCTCCAGGGCACGCCCACCACCTGGCGCCTGCTCCAGGAGACCGGCTGGACACCCCCGGACGGCTTCATGGCCCTCGCGGGCGCCGAGAAGGTACCCGCCGACCTCGCCCACTGGCTGATCGGCGCGGGCGCGACCGTCTGGCACCTGTACGGCCCGACCGAGACCACCGTGTGGTCCACCGTCCACCGGGCCCGCCCCGAGGACGACCCGCTGCCGCTCGGGCACGCCGTCGCCAACACCGACCTGCTCGTCCTCGACCCCGCCCTGCGCCGCACCCCGATCGGCGTGCCCGGCGAGCTGTACATCGGCGGCGACGGACTCGCCGTGGGCTACCTGCACCGCGACGAGCTGACCCGGGAGCGCTTCGTCCCCGACCCGCGCGACCCCGCCGGGCGCCTCTACCGCACCGGCGACCTGGTCCGCCACGACCCGGAGGGGAACATCCAGTTCCTCGGCCGCACCGACTTCCAGGTGAAACTGCGCGGCTTCCGCATCGAACTCGGCGAGATCGAGTCCCTGCTGCGAGACCACCCCGCCGTCCGCGACTGTGTCGTCACGGTCCGGGAGGACACCCCCGGCGACCCGCGCCTGGTCGGATACGTCGTCCCCGACCAGCCGTGCGCGCACGACACGCTGATCGCGGAACTCGACGACCTCACCCGCACCCGGCTGCCCGCCCACATGGTCCCCCGCGCCCTGGTCGTGCTGGAGGAACTCCCCCTCACCCTCAACCGCAACAAGGTCGACCGCGCCAAGCTGCCCGCCCCGGGCGCGGACCAGCGCACCGGCCGCAGCGGCTATGTCGAACCGCGCGACGACAAGGAACGCGCCGTCGCCGCCGTCTGGGCCCGCCTGCTGGACCTGGACCGGGTCGGCGTCCACGACGACTTCTTCGCCCTGGGCGGCCACTCCCTGCTGGCCACCCGCCTGGTGACGGCCCTGCGCGACGCGACCGGCGGACCCTTCACCGTACGGTCCGTGTTCGAACGGCCCACCGTCGCCGCCCAGGCCGAACTCCTCGCCGGGGACGGCGTCGGGCAGCGCCATGCGCCCATCCCGGTCCTCGCACGCGACGCGGGCGACCACACTCTCCTGCCGGCCTCCGCCCAGCAGCGCCGCGTGTGGTTCCTGGACCGCCTCGCACCCCACAGCGCCGGCGCCTACCTCATGCGGGGCGCGCTGCGGCTGCGCGGCCGGCTCGACGTGGGCGCGCTCCAGGACGCCGTGGACCTCCTCGTCCAGCGGCACGAGACGCTGCGCACGGCCCTCGTGACCGTCGACGGTGCCCCGATGCAGCGCGTCGCCCGCCACGCGGACCTGCCCGTGCGCCACGTCGACCTCGCGGCCGTGCCCGCCGACCGGCGCGAGGAGCGGCTGCGCGGCCTGCTCGAGGAGGAGGCCGAGCGGCCCCTCCCGCTCGACCGCGCACCCCTGGCCCGCATCACCCTCGTACGGCTGTCGGAGGAGGAACACGTCCTCGCCGTCGTCACCCACCACGCGGTGTCCGACCGGCTGTCCACCGAGATCATGGTGAAGGAACTGGCCGCCGCCTACGCGGCCCTGACCAGCGGCAACGCACCCGAACTGCCCGCTCCGCCCGTGCAGTACGCCGACTACGCCGCCTGGCAGGAGGACCGCCTCACCGGCACCCGTCTGGCCGAGGAGATCGCCCACTGGAGCAGCCGCCTCGGCGGGGTGCCGCCCCTCGACCTGCACACCGACCGGCAGCGGCCCAACCGGCAGACGTACCGCGGCGCCACCCGCTCCGCGGCCCTGCCCCGCGACCTGGCCGACGCGCTCGCCCGGCTGGCGGCCGAGGAGGACGCCACGCCCTTCATGGTCCTCCTCACGGTCTTCGGCGCCCTGCTGCACCGCATGTCCGGGCAGCCGGACTTCGCGATCGGCACCCCCGACTCCGGCCGCGGCCACCCCCAGCTCGACGGCGTCCTCGGCTACTTCGCCAACACCCTGGTGCTGCGCTCCGACGCCACGGGCGACCCCACCTTCCGCACCCTGCTGCGCCGCCGGCGCGACACCTGCCTGGACGCCTACGACCACGCCGACGTGCCCTTCGAACGGCTCGTGGAGGAACTGCGCCCCGACCGCGACCCGTCACGCAGCCCGCTGTTCCAGGTGCTGTTCATCCTCATGCCGCTCCCGGCGCCCGCGCTGCACCTGCCCGGTGTGACGGCCGAGACCGTCGACATGCCGGGCGGCGGCGCCAAGTTCGACCTCACGCTCATCGTGCAGCCGGGGGCCGACGGCGCGGACGACCGGCTGCAACTGGAGTACAACGGCGACCTGTTCGACGACGCCACCGCCGAGCGGATGCTGCACCGCTTCCTCACCCTGGCCACGGCCGCCGTCGCCGACCCCGACGGCCGGCTCTCCGACCTGCCCGTGCTGTCGGCGTCCGAGGAGCGGACCCTCGACCGCTGGGACACGGGCGCGCCCGCCGAACCGGCCACCCGGTGCGTCACCCAGCTGTTCGAGACCCACGCCGCACGCACCCCTGAGCGGGCCGCCGTCCGGCACGGCAGCCGGCAGCTCACCTACGGCGAACTGAACACCCGGGCCAACCGGCTCGCCCACCGGCTGCGCGCCCGGGGCGCCCGGCCCGGCAGCCGGGTCGTGCTCGCCACCGAACGCTCCGTGCACCTGTTCGCCGGTTTGCTCGGCATCCTCAAAGCAGGAGCCGTCTACGTCCCCCTCGACCCGTCCCACCCGGCCGAACGCGTCCGGGCGCTCCTCGCCTCCTGCGGGGCCGACCTGCTGGTGACGACCGCCGACGACGCCGGGCGCGTCCCCGACGGCGCACCGCCCGTCGTCCTCCTCGACGCGGACGACCTCGCCGGCGAACCGGACACCGACCCCGAACCGGCGGCCGGCCCCGACGACCTGGCGTACGTCATCCACACCTCCGGCTCCACCGGCCGGCCCAAGGGCGTCGAGATCAGCCACGGGTCCCTCGCCGGGCTGCTCGACGGTCTCACCGGGCTCGGCTGGATCGGTCCGGACGACCGGATGGCGGCACCCACCACGCCCGCCTTCGACCTGTCCGTGCCCGACCTGTTCCTGCCCCTGGTCACCGGCGCCGCCATCGAGATCGTCCCGCCGGACGAGGCCCGCGACGGCGCGGCCTTCGCACGGCGCCTGCGCGACTCCGGCGTCACCGTCATGCAGGCCACCCCCACCACCTGGCAGCTGCTGCTCGACGCCGGCTGGCAGCCGCCCGCCCGCTTCACCGCCGTGTGCGGCGGCGAACGCGTCCCCGTCGACGTGGCCCGCCGCCTCGTGAACGGCGGCGCGACCGTCTGGCACATGTACGGCCCCACGGAGGCGACGGTCTGGGCGACCGCCCACCGCGTCACCGGCACCGAGACCCGGCTCCCGCTGGGCCGCCCCCTGCCCGGCGTGCGCCTGCGCGTCACCGACGGCGAGGGCCGCCGGGCACCCGTCGGCGTCCCCGGCGAACTGTGGCTCGCCGGGCCGCAGCTGGCGCGCGGCTACCACGCCGACGAACAGCAGACCCGGCAGCGCTTCGTCACCCACGACGGCAGCCGCTGGTACCGCACCGGCGACATCGTGCGGCACGGCAGCGACGGTGCCTTGGAGTTCGTCGGCCGCGACGACACCCAGATCAAGCTGCGCGGCCACCGCGTCGAACTCGGCGAGATCGAGGCCGTACTGAACGGCCTGCCCCAGGTGGCGCAGGCCGTCGTCACCCCGTACGAGGCCGCCCCCGGAGACCTGCGACTGGTCACCCACCTCGTCCCGGCCGAACCCGGCGCGATCGGCGACGACGGCCGCGACGTCCTGCGGGCCGCGGCTCGGCTGCTGCCGTCCTACATGGTTCCCGCCGCGGCCGTCGTCCTCGACCGGCTGCCGCTCACCGCGAACCGCAAGGTCGACCGCGCCGCACTCCCCGCACCCGGCGGACCCGCGCCCCACACCCCGGACGACGCACCCACCACCCCCACCGAACAGCGCCTGGTGGCCCTCTTCGCCGAGGCCCTCGGCACCGGACACGTCGGCGTGCACGACGACTTCTTCACCCTCGGCGGGCACTCCCTGCTCGCCGCGCGCCTGCACGCCCGCATCGAGCGGGAATGGCCCGCCGCCCCCGGCGTGCGCGCCCTGTTCGACCATCCGACGGCCGCCGCCCTGGCCGCCGTACTCGACGCGGGCGGGCAGGACACCGGCCAGGACGTGAGCCCCGAGACGGACACGACCCTCGACGACGACATACGGCCCGCACCGCCCCGCGGGCAGGACGGGCCGCCCCGGCACATCCTCCTCACCGGCGGCACCGGCTTCCTCGGCGCCTTCGTCCTCACCCGCCTCCTGACCGACACCACGGCCACCGTGCACTGCCTGGTCCGGGCGAGCGACCCCGAGGCGGGCCGGCGCCGGCTCGTGGACCACCTCACCGCGCTGCACCTGTGGAACCCGGACTGGGCGGGCCGCGTCGAGCCCGTGTGCGGAGACCTCGCCGAGCCCCGGCTCGGCCTCACCGACCAGGCGTTCCGCACCCTCGCCGGCCGCGTCGACCTGATCCTGCACGGCGGCGCCGTCGTCAACTACGCCCTGCCCTACCGGGACCTGCGCGCCGCCAACGTGCACGGCACCCGCGAGATCCTCCGGCTGGCCTGTGCCGAACGCGCCACCCCCGTGCACCTCGTCTCCAGCCGGGCCGTGTTCGGCCGCGCCCGCGGCGGCGCCGCCCTCCTCGAGAGCGACCTGCCGACCACACCGCCCTACGACGACAACGGCTACGCCCAGTCCAAGTGGACCGGCGAACACCTCGCCCGGGAAGCCGCCCGGCGGGGCCTGCCCGTCGCCGTGCACCGGCCCGGCCGCATCGCCGGCGACAGCCGCACCGGCCTGTGGCAGAGCGAGGACGTGGCCTGCCACCTGATGCGCGCCTGCGCCCTGACCGGCCTCGTCCCCGACACCGCCCTCGCCACCGACCTGGTCCCGGTCGAGAAACTCGCCGACGCCATCACCGCCCTCGCCCTGCGCCCCGACGCCCTCGGCGAGACCTTCCACTACGCCCCGACCGCCAAGACCCCGCTGCGGCTGCTCGCCGAGGCGCTGCCGCCCGCCGGGCACACCGCCCGCCTGGTGCCGCCCGGCCAGTGGCTCGCCGCCGTCACCGACCTCGCCGACCGGCACCCGCACGACGCGGGCCTCGCCCTGGTCGTCCAGGAATACGCCCCCCTCGCCCGTGAAGGAGCCGACGACTTCCAGGAACCCGTCCACGACTGCGCCACCACCACCCGGCTGCTCGGCCGGGACGCCGCCTTCCCGGCGGTCGACACGAACCTGCTGACCCGCTACCTGCGGGCGCTGACCGACCCGACGACGTAACGGAGAACACGTGCCCACCCCACCGAGCCCCAGCAGGCCCGTCCTGATCGCAGGCGCCGGCATCGGAGGACTCACCGCAGCCCTCGGCCTGACCCGGCGCGGCGTTCCCGTCGAGGTCTACGAACGACGCCGCACCGGCGACATCTTCATGGCCGGCAGCGGCCTGACCATCTGGAGCAACGCCACCACCGCGCTCGGCGCGCTCGGCCTGGAGGACGCCCTCCTCGCCCGCGGCGAACCGGTCCGCGGCGGAACCAGCGTCAACGAACACGAACACGTCATCTACCGCATGCGCACCGCCCGCTACACCTGGCCGGGCAGCGTCCCCTCCGTCAGCATCAGCCGTGGCGACCTCATCGAACTGCTGGTGGAGGCGTGCCAGGAAGCCGGTGTGACCATCCACGAGGGCCAACGCTGCGTCGGCTACGACCAGGACGCCGACGGAGTCGTCCTCAAACTGGAGGACGGCAGCACCGTGCAGGGCAGCGTCCTCATCGGCGCCGACGGCATCCGCTCGGCGATCCTCGCCCAGCTGCACGGCGGACTGCCCGATCCGCTCTACACCGGCCGCTCCACCTACCGGGGCATCAGCCCCACCCCCGAGGGCCTCGACCCGGGCACCGTCTACATGTTCCACCACGCCGGGACACGTGTCGGCGGCGGCGCATGGCACGTCGGCCGCGGCCGGGTCGCCTGGACCCTGAGCTGCGCCGCCGACCCCAGCGAACGCGAGGACCCCTCCGTCCTCAAGGAGCGCGCCACCGAGCTCGCCCGGCCGCTGCCCGGCCTGCCCAGCAGGCTGGTCGCCGCCACCGACGCCGACGCCGTGATCCGGACCGACATCTTCTACCACGACTGGCGCGAACGCTGGGGCGACGGGCGCGTCACCCTCCTCGGCGACGCCGCCCACGCCATGCCCACCGACCTGGGCCAGGGCGCCTGCCAGGCCATCGAGGACGCCGTCGTCCTGGCCGACTCGCTCGCCGGCCGCGACGACCCGGTGGCCGCCCTGCGCACCTACGAGCAGCGCCGCATCCCCCGGGTGCGCTGGGTGCGCGAGCAGGTGATGCGCCTGGTGAAGTGGCCGCAGATCAACAACCGCGTCGTCAAGTGGCTCGTGACGAAGGTGATCGCCCCCGTCGTCATCGCCGTCAAGCAGCGCACCCTGTGGCGCGAACTGCAACGCCCCCCGGTGCCCTGGACCACCCGGCCCGCCGTCCGGGAGACCCGGTGACCCCCCGCCCCGACCGGCCGGCTCCGGTCACCTGGCTCACCGAGGACGAACAGGCCTGGCGCGAGCAGGTCGCCGCCTTCGCGGAGAAGTCCGTCGTGCCCCGGGCCGCAGGCATGGACCGGGCCGCCGTCCTCGCCCCGGACCTCGTCACCGAGCTGCGCTCCGCCGGCCTCATGGCGATCCACTCGCCCGAGCGCTACGGCGGACGCGGCGGCGGTCTCTTCGACGTGATCGTCGCCATCGAGGAACTCGCCAAGGCCGACCCGGCCGTCGCGGTCTTCGTCGACGTGCAGAACGCCCTGGTCACGCAGGCACTGCTCACGCACGGCAGCGGCGACCAGAAACGCGCCCACCTGACCGCCCTCGCGGGCGGCGGCGTCGGGGCGTTCGCCCTGTCCGAGGAGCAGGCGGGCAGCGACGCGCTCGCGCTGAGCACCACCGCCCGCCCCGACGGTGACGGCTTCGTCCTGCACGGCCGCAAACGCTGGATCACCAACGCCGCCGAGGCGGACCTGTTCCTGCTGCTGGCCAGGGTGCCCGAACAGGGCGTCACCGCCTTCCTCGTGGACCGCCGCGCCGACGGCCTGACCGTCGGCGACCGCATCCCCAAGATGGGCATCCGCGCCACCTCCACCTGCGAGGTGCAGCTGAGCGGCGTACGCGTCCCCAGGCGCAACGTCCTCGGCGCCGTCGGCCGCGGCGACGTGGTCGCCGTACAGACCCTCGACATCGGCAAGCTGGGCATCGCCGCCCAACTGGTCGGCCTCGCCGACGGGGCACTGGCCGCGGCCGTCGCCCACGCCCGCCGCCGCTCCCAGTTCGGCCACCCCATCGGCGCCTACCAGGGCGTACGCTTCCCGCTCGCCCGCGTCAGCGCCGAACTCGAGGCCGCCCGGGTGCAGCTGTACAACGCGACCCGGCTCGCCGAGCACGGCGTGCACACCGGGGAGCTGACCCGCGCGGCGGCCGTCGCGAAGTACCTGGCCTCCGAAGTCGCCGAGAGCAGCGCCTCACTGGCCGTCGAGGTCCTCGGAGGTCTGGGCTTCGCCGAGGCCGGGGGAGTGGAGAAGCTCTACCGCGACGCCAAGGTCGGCAAGATCTACGAGGGCACCAGCAACATGCAGTTCCGCGCCATCTCGGCGCACCTGCTGCGCGGGGTGACGGAACACGCCGGCCAGGCACCGGGCCTGCGGGACGCCGGTCCCGCGGGCCCCGGGGGGTGAGGGCCGTGCGCCTGTTCTGCCTCCCCTACGCCGGCGGCTCCGGCCTGCGCGTCTACCACCCGTGGCAGGCCCTGCTGCCCGACGACATCGACGTGCGGCCGCTGGAACTGCCCGGCCGCGGCAGCCGGATGGCGGAATCGCTGTGCACGTCCGTCGACGCGCTCGTGGACGACCTCGTGCCCACCGTGCTCGCCGCCCTCGACCGCGGCCCCTACGCGCTCTTCGGACACAGCATGGGCGGCCTGCTCGCCTTCGAACTGGCCCGCCGCCTCGAACACGTCCACCGCCGGCCGCCCGCCCACCTGCTGGTGTCCGCCTTCTCCTCGCCCGACCTGCCGGGCGAACCCGACCGCGACTACCTGCTGCCCGACCCCGAGTTCCGCGCGCGTCTGAGCGGCCTCGTCGGCACGCCGCAGGAAATCCTCGACAACGACGACCTCATGGAGATCCTCACCCCGGTGCTGCGCGCCGACTTCACGGTCACCGGCACCTACCGCCTCACCTCACCGTGGCTCACCCTGAGCTGCCCCCTGACGGTCTTCGGAGGACTGGACGACCCCGAAGCACCCCCGCACACCCTGCGTGCCTGGCAGCACCGCACCACCGGGGCCTTCCGGCTCCGGCTGCTGCCCGGCAACCACTTCTTCGTCAACACCGAACGCGCTCTGCTCACCGAGGCGGTCCACACCGCCCTGGTGGCGGACGAGGCGGACGTCGAAAGACGCCGCGGAAGGAGGGCCTGATGCGCCCCTGGCTCTACAACACCCTGTACCGGATGGGCATCGCCCCCTGGGACAACGGCGTACGGCCCCACCTCGTCGACCTCGTGGAGTCCGGGCGCATCAAGCCCGAGAACGGCAACCGCGTCCTCGACCTCGGCTGCGGCACCGGCTCCGAATCCGTCTACCTGGCACGGCAGGGCTTCGACGTCGTCGGCGTCGACTACTCCCGCGTCGCCCTCGAACGCGCCCGCGAGCGCGCCACGAAGGAAGGCCTGGACCGCACCTCCCGGTTCGAGCACGGCGACATCAGCACCTACCCCGTCCCCGGCGTCGCCGGCACCTTCGACGTGATCCTCGACTTCGGCGCCCTGGACGACATGACGGGCGAACCCCGCAAGGGCATGGCGCAGCTCATCCACCGCTACGCCCACCCCGGCACCGTGTTCGTCCTGTGGTGCTTCTACGCCCGCAAGGAGGACGTGCCCCGCTTCAAGTTCGCCGGCGTCTCCCAGATGCACAGCATGCTGGAGCCCGGCGAGGAACAGGACCTGTTCGGCGACGCTTTCCACATCGAGCGCCTCGACTCCCCGGAGCACACCGCGTGCTTCGTCATGACCAAGAAGTGACGGAGACATGACTGACCTGGCCAAGCCGGCCCCGCCGGCCGGCCCACGCGAGCGCACGCTGACCCTGATCGTGGTCTGCTCGGCGCTGTTCCTGTCGCTCCTCGACAGCACGGTCGTCGTCCTCGCCCTGCCGACCGTCGGCCGGGACCTGGGCACCGACCTGACCGGCCTGCAATGGGTCGTCGAGGGGTACGTGTGCGCGTACGCGGCACTGCTGCTGACCGGCGGCTACCTCGGTGACCGCTGGGGCCGGCGGCGGGTCTTCCTCATCGGCATGGGCCTGTTCACCGCGGGCTCCCTGCTGTGCGCGGCGGCCGGGTCGGTGGAGGTCCTGGCCGCCGGGCGCGCCGTGCAGGGCATCGGGGCGGCCGCCGTCACCCCGCAGACCCTGGCCCTGCTCAGCCAGGCGTTCCCGGGCGAAGGCGAACGCGCCAAGGCGCTCAGCACCTGGTCCGCCGTGTCCGGCCTCGCGCTGGTACTGGGTCCGGTGGCGGGCGGCTCGTTCGCCGAGGCCTTCGGCTGGCGCAGCGTGTTCCTGCTCAACGTGCCGGTCGGCCTGTTCGCCCTGGCCGCCGGCCGGCGCCTGCCCGCCCCGCTCCCCGGCCCGCGCCGCCCGCTCGACCGGCTCGGACACATCCTCATCGTGGCCTGCCTGGCGTCGGCCACCTACGGCCTGGTCGAGGGGCCGCGCTCCGGCTGGTCGGCGCCGGACGTGGCCGCCGCGCTGGTGCTGGCCGCCGCGGCGGCGCTCGCGCTGCTCACCAGGGAACGCCGCACCGCCCACCCGGCGCTGCGGCTGGACTTCTTCCGCATCCCGGTCTTCGCCGGCGCCACAGGGGTGATGTTCCTGATGGCCGTCGCCCTCAACGCCGCGTATCTGGTGCTCAGCCTCCTCCTGCAGGTCGTCGAAGGAGTCTCGCCCGCCGAGTCCGGCACGCGGCTGCTGCCCACCATGACGGCCATCGTGATCGGCGCCTTCCTCGCGGGTCGGGCCGGACGGCGCCTGAAACCGTGGCAGCTCGTCGCCACCGGCACGGCACTCGCCGGAGCGTCACTGCTGTTCATCGCCTGCCTCACGGCCGGCCACTCGTACGCGGTGTGGTGGCCCGGAGCGGCACTCATGGGCCTCGGCATGGGCCTGGTGATGTCCCCGAACAACGGGCTGATGATCGGCGGCGTCCGGCCGGAGGACACCGGCCAGGCCGCGGCCATGGGCGGGGCTCTGCAACAGGTCGGCGCGATGCTGGGCATCGCCTCCCTGGGCGCGGTGCTGGGACCGTCCGCGCTGGACGGCCACGCCCTGACCGCGACGGCCGACCTCGGGGCCGGCCTGCGCAACGGCCTGATCCTGGCCGGCGTGTCCTGCCTGCTGGCGACGACGGTGACCGTCCTGCTCACCCGGGCCGGGCGCGAGCGCCCCGCCGCCCCCACGGCACCACCGCCCGAACACGCCGGCAACGCCCCCGGTACCTAGGGGCCTGGCGACCAGGGGATGTCCGGCACCAGTCCGCGGCGGTCCGGAGCCCGGAGCCAGGAGCCCGGCGCACGGGCTCGCCGCGTCGTCGAACCGCCCTGGCGGCTCCGGCACGAGGGCGCTTCTTCTCCGCCTCGCGGCAGCACGCCGGACACCGCTCCTCACCCGCGAACCTGGGCAGACGCCCCCTGGGGGCGGTCGCCGAGCCGTCCCGGCGTCGCGGGACCCGGCACGCGCGTCCGCGGCGTCGCCGCCGACCGCTCCCTCCCGCGCGTGCGGCTGCGCCCGCGCGGGAGGGAGCCGCATCGCGTCGAGTCCCTTTCCGCCGTGCAGCCGCACCCACCGGACCCGCTCGGGCCGTCCCGAAGGGCGCAGCACTGCGCGACCGGACTGATCCGCACCACACCACACCGGCTACGGCTCATCGGTGTAGACACGGGTGACACGACCGCCGATCCGGACGACGATCTCATTGGTGATGGTGCCGAGCCGCCGTACCCAGTCGGCCAGGGTCGGCTCCCCGTCGAGACCCGCCCCGAAGAGCACCACTTCGTCACCGGCCGCCGCCGCGCTGTCGCCCAGGTCCAGCATGAACTGGTCCATGCACACCCGCCCGGCGATCCGGTGCGGGGCCCCCGACACCCACACCGGCACCGCGTTGCCCGCCGCACGCGGCACCCCGTCGGCGTACCCGAGGGGCACCAGCCCCAGCCGGCCGCCGCGCGCGGTGCGGTAGTCGTGCCCGTACGAGACGCCCTGCCCGGCGGGCACCTGCTTCACCTGGGCCAGCCGGGCCCGCAACGACATCGCGGGACGCAGGTCGGCGTCGGTCAGCGGCTCGTCGGGCCACAGCCCGTACACGGCGATGCCGGGACGCACCAGGTCGAAAGCCGCCTCGGGCAGGGCCAGGGTGGCGGCCGAGTTCGCCAGGTGACGTACGGCGCCCCGCACCCCGGCGCGCTCGGCGAACCCGGTGACCTCCCGGAACAGCTCCAGCTGGGCCAGACAGCGCGGGTCGCGCGGGTCGTCCGCCGAGCCCAGATGGGACCACAGCCCGGCCACCTCCAGCGTGCCGTCCGCCGCGCCCTTCAGCGCCGCGTCCACCAGCGCGGGCCACTCGGTGAGCGGGCAGCCGCCGCGCCCCAGACCGGTGTCCGCCTTCAGGTGCACCCGGGCGGGTGAGCCGCCGCGCACCGCCGCCCTCCCGATCTCCTCCAGCAGGGCCACGTCGCTCGCGGACAGGTCGATGCGGTGGGCGAGAGCGGTGGCCCAGTCGGCGCCCGGGCCGTTGAGCCAGCTCAGGACGGGGGCGTCGATACCGGCCGCGCGCAGCCGCAGGGCCTCGTCGATGGTGGCCGTGCCGAGCCAGGTGGCTCCCGCGGCGAGGGCGGCCCGCGCCACCGGCACGGCGCCGTGCCCGTATCCGTCGGCCTTCACCACGGCCATCATCTCGGCCCGCCCCGCGCACCCGCGCAGCAACTGGACGTTGTGGCGGACGGCGGCGAGGCTGATGCGGGCCAGGGAGGCTGGTTCATCGCTCACGCGGGACAACCGTAGGGAAGCCGCCCGGACCCGGGCAGACCCGGCCGTGCGGCCGTTCGCCCTGCCCGATCGGGTATCCGGCGCCCGCCGACCCGGACCACGGCCGACAGACGGCCCGCCGGCTCGAACGACGGACGCCGGGCACACGGACCACGGACTCACGAACGCCCTACGTCGGAACGCCGGGCACGCGGGTGCGGGTGGCCGGCACACGGAAACCTCAGGCGTCCCCCATCACCAGCCCCTCGATGGTGTGCTTCTGCGTCACCGGGATCAGCTCGTCCACCACGGCGCAGTCGAGATGACGGCGCACCCGGTCGGACAGCGTGTCCCAGTAGGCGTGGGTGACCGCCATGTCGTGGCGCTCGCCGTTGGTCGCCTCGGGACCGTCCACACCGAGGACGAGCACCGGACGTGGCCTGCCGGACTCGTTGGCCGTGCCCCGGTGGATGGTCAGGGCCGACCGGGCGGAGATGTCGCCGCGCTGCGGGAACTTGCGGACGGCACGCTCCTGGTAGCGGGGGTAGCGCGAGCGGGGCGGGAACATGCCGTGGTCGAAGTCGGGGCCGTCGTCCCACTGGGTGCCCGGCGCGATCTCGAATGGCCCCATGTCGGGGGTGGTGTCGACGGTCGTCAGATTGAAGGCGAGCGACGTCAGGCGCCGCTCGCGGCGGGTCTCCTCCGGGATGGGGAAGTCCCGGTGCCAGGGCTGGTTGACGGCGCCGGCGAGCGGGACGTCGAAACCCAGCTCCACGACGCGGTAGGCGGGCCCGAGGACCGCGGTGCACACGGACCGCACCCACGGGTGGTCGACGAGCTCGGCGAACCCGCGGATCTGCTCGGGGTGGATCTCCACGTAGTAGCGGTGCGGACCGCGCCCGACCGCGCCCCCCGGCCGCGCCAGCGCCTCCTCGAAAGCGGCGTCGACG
Source organism: Streptomyces sp. NPDC005925 (assembly GCF_040638805.1). Classification (NCBI taxonomy): domain Bacteria; kingdom Bacillati; phylum Actinomycetota; class Actinomycetes; order Kitasatosporales; family Streptomycetaceae; genus Streptomyces; species Streptomyces sp. NPDC005925. Next base: position 23,498 of record NZ_JBEXVL010000006.1, read on the forward strand.
TCTGTCCGGAGCCGGTCCGCCCACGGCACGGGGAAGGCGCCGCCGAGCGCGGTGATGCCGTCCTCGTACAGGGCGGACACCTCTGCTGTGACATCGATGTCCAGGTCACTCGGGCTGATCCCCGCGAACACGTGCGAACTCATGAAACGCCCTCCTCCTGGCCCTCGGCTCGTGGCCGTCGACGATGCGGCTCCCATGGTGGCATCGGTGATTGCAACGTTGCAATGGCGCGGTGCAAGATCTCTGGTGCCGCTCCCGGGCGGCGTGCGAAGATGACCGCCGTGAGGAGCCGTCTGAAGGATGTCGCCGCCGTGGCGGGTGTGTCGGTGCGTACGGTGTCCAACGTCGTCAGCGGCTCGGCGGCCGTGGCCGAGGAAACCCGGGCGCGCGTCCAGGCGGCTCTCGACGAACTCGGCTACCGCCCCAACCTCGCCGCCCGCAACCTCCGCGCGGGCCGCACCGGCCTGATCGGCCTGGCGATCCCCGAACTGCACTCGCCGTACTTCTCCGAGCTCGCCGGCCTCCTCGTCGACGCCGCGCAGCAGCGGTCCTGGACCGTCGTCATCGACCAGACCTCCGGCGACCCGGAGGCGGAACGCAGACTCCTGCAGGACGGCGGCGGGCGTCTGGTCGACGGCCTCATCATCAGCCCGTGGTCGGTGAGCCCGGAGGAACTGGCCCTGCACGCCCGCGACGTCCCCGTCGTCCTGCTGGGCGAACAGGACCCGAACGGCGCCGCCGACCGAGTGGCCGTGGACAACGTCCTCGCCGCCGACCAGGCCACCACCCACCTGATCGAGACGGGCTGCCGGCGTATCGCCGCGATCGGCCTCCAGCCCCACCTGCACAACGGCACCGCCCGCCAGCGCCTGGACGGGTACCGCCACGCCCTGCGACGCGCGGGCCTGACCCCCGACCCCGCCCTCGAGAAGGCGGTCACCGCCCTGCACCGTCGCGACGGTGCGAAGGCCATGACCGCCCTCCTGGAATCCGGCACCCGACCGGACGCCGTCTTCGCCTTCAGCGACGAACTCGCCCTGGGCGCGCTGCACGTGGCATGGCAGAGCGGCCTGCGCGTCCCGCACGACCTCGCCGTGGTCGGCTTCGACGACGTCGAGGACGCGCGCTACTCCACCCCGCCCCTGACGACCGTCGTCCCCGACAAACGGCAGATCGCCGAGCGGGCCCTGCAGTGCCTGGTCGACCGCATCCGGGACCCCGCCGCGGACGTACCCGCCCTCGACGTCGTCGTCCCGCACCGCCTGGAGGTCCGCGGCAGCACGCGGCCCGCGGCTACGGACTGACGGCCGCCCGCACCTCCACGGAGAGATCGTTGTCGACCGTGTAGTACGGCCGCACGGCGTCGCCCCCGACCACGGCCACCGGATGCACGAAGACCTCCTTGCGGTCGGCCACGTCGTCCAGCAGCCGCGCGACCCGGACCGGCGCGGTCCCCTCCCCGTCCCGGACCCGCGCGAAGACGTCCCAGACGACACCCCCGCCGGGACTGTCACCGGCCAACTCCGCGTAGTCCACGGTGAAGAGGAACCGACGCCCGTCACCCTCGACCCGTGCCGGCACCTCCCGTGTCAGGCGCGTGACGTCCCGTCGGCGCAGCAGCACACAGGCCGACCCGGAGAGCGAGACACCGTGCAGCCGGGCCCCGACCGTCATCGACCGGTCCGTGGTCTCGATCCGCTCGACCTCCGCGTGGGCGGTGCGCAGCCAGGTCCGCAGCGCGAGATAACCGTCGACGGTGGTGTACGGCACCCGCACGGCCACCGGTGACGGCCAGTCACGGGTGTACCCGTCGACAAGGGCCCGCTGGTCGCGCAGCCCGGGCCGCAGCCGCACCCGCGGAGCTGAGGGGTCCGGCACCAGGAAGACGTCCCACCGCCCCTCCTCCAGCACGGTCCGCGACTCCAGGACTCCGCGCGGCCGGCCCTCGTCCAGGGATGTCAGGTCGACGGCGAGCGTGGTCTCCTCGGGCTGCCCCTTGGCGGGACGCAGCCGCAGCAGCAGCCGGGGAGAACCGCCGGATGCCGCGGTCGCGGGCGCACGCAGGGTGAACACGGTGCGCCCGTCCGCGTCGATGGTGCAGTCGACGCGCGGTGGCGTGCCGGGTACGGCTCCGGAAGCGGTGGTCATCGCTGCCCCTTTCCCAAGGTGCGCAGGACTCCGCCGGCCGCGGTGCGGGCCAGGTCGCGGGCCGCGTGGGTCCGCTGGACGAGGCCGTGGTGCACCCGACCCCGTTCGGGTGGGCCCGGTGGCCGCCCCGTTCGCCGGGCGGACATCGCCGCGTGGACGAGGCGCTCGGCCTGTTCCAGCACGGGCGCGGGAGCGAACCGTGCCGCGTTCCGTACGGCCGCCCGGCCCATACGCCGACGCCGCTCGTCGTCCCGTACGAGCTCCAGCAGCGCGCCGCCCAGGGCGTCACGGTCGCCGACGGGCACCAGCCGGCCGTCGACGCCGTCCTCGATGATCTCGCCGGGCCCGTACCGACAGTCGGTGCTCACCACCGGCAGTCCGCAGCGCATCGCCTCGACGATGGTCATGCCGAACGGCTCGAAGTCGGACGCGGCGGCCCCGATCGATCCCTTCACCCACTCCGCTTCCATGGGGGCGGCGGCGCCCATCAGGAAGACATGGCCGCACAGGCCGAGGCGCTGGATGAGCTGTCGCAGCCGCTCGCGCTCCTCGCCCTTGCCGTAGATGCGCAACTGCCAGTCCGGATGTTCGGCGGCGACCGTGGCGAAGGCCTCGATGAGCAGGTCGTAGCGTTTCACCGGTACGAGCCGCCCCGCCGCGATCACCACCTTGGCGGAGCCGTCCGCGACCGGCAGTACCGGATCGGGAACACTGTTCGGAAGAGCCTCCACGCGGACGCCGGGCAGCCGCATCTTACGGCGGTAGGTGGCGGCGTCCGCCTCCGTGACCGTGGTCAGCACGTCGAGCCCGCGGTACGCCCGGCGCATGGTGGTGCGCAGCCGGGGCGGATGGTTGTCCAGGGTGAGGTGTTCCTGCCCGATGCGGGCGACCCGCTGCGGGGCCTGAAGCGCCAGGTGCACGTTCAGTCCCGGCCGCGTACCGATGACCACGTCGGCGTCGGTGTCGGCGAGGCACGCGGCGATCCGCTCGTCGGTCAGCTCGCTGTACTGGTGGTACCGGTACTCGCCCGCGGGGAACACCCGTGCCGGCCGCCGGCGCAGCGGATGCTCCTTGTCGTGCCGCAGATCCACCAATGGCCGCAGGGACACTCTGGGATCCAGGGCGAAGGCCGGGTCCTCCCGGTGGCGCAGTACGGAGACGATCTCCACGTCGTGCCGCCCGGCCAGAGCCTGTGCCAGGTTGAACGTGGTGGTGATCGTGCCCCCGATCCCGTAGGCGTTGTGCAGAAGGAATGAGATCTTCATGGCGGCCCAGACCTGTCCAACTGCCGCGGGGTTGCCCTTTGTTACTGCTTTGTGGCACGCAGGAGAGGCATTGCCGGGCATTGCCGGAGCCGGGCGGGGTGGTCCGGCGCGGGGCGGGGCGGGACGCGGGGCGCGTCGGACGAGGGGCCGGACCGGGGTCGGGTGACGGCTCCCCAGCCCTCGCCGGAAACCGGGCCGGGTCGGGAGCTGGGGGACTGGCCGGCCTCTCCGTCGGCCCGGGCGACGTGCAGCCGACAGCGGGGCACCGCACCCTGCGGCAGGTGGGCAAGTTCGGGGGGAAACTTCATGCATCAGCGGAGCACCGACGGAAGAAGGGCGACAGTCGAACCGCACGCCGACCCTGCCACGCGCTCAGAGAACCTCGTACGTCAGGTGGGTCGCGTTCGGTGTCGGGGTCACGCTCCGCCGGACCAGCGAACGCGGGGCTCCGCAGGTGAACAGGGGCGTCCCGGAGCCCAGGACGACGGGGGCGAGGTGCAGCGTCAGTATGTCGAGGAGCCCGGCGTCGAGGGCGGAGGAGATCGTGGCGCCGCCGCCCATGAGGACGACGTCGAGGTCCCTGCCGGTGCCGGCCGACGCCGCCTCGGCGCGTTCGCGTGCGGCGGCGGCGGCGTCGGGCAGACCGGTCGTGACGAATGTCCAGTCGAGATCGGCCAACCGCACCGACTGCGGCCGGGAGCCGGTCACGACCACGAACGGTGGCCTGCCGACCTCGCCGGCGCCGTAGCCGGACGTGTCGTCCCAGCCGTGCGGCCCGTCGACCACGTCGAAGAGGCGGCGGCCGAGGATGACGGCGCCCGAGCGGGTGGTCGCCTCGCGCAGGACACGGCGGTCCCCGGGGTCCGCGGAGAACGCCCAGGTGTGCAGGGCCTCGCCTCCGGTGCCCAGTCCGTTGTCCGGTCCGGGGCCCGGCCCGGTGACGAAGCCGTCGAGGGAGACCGAGATGTCGGCGATGATGCGCGTCATACCCGTGCAGACTCGATCCGCCGCCCGAACTCACCGGTCCCTCAGGAAGACGACCACCGGCGGGGGCTTGCAGGGGCCCTGACACAGGCAGCCCGGCATACCGAGAGACACGCCGACCGTGCGCCCGGCGGTGCTTCCGCGCGCCGGAGCCGCAGCGGAGCGTTCCGCTGCGCGAGCCGGGACCTTCGGGATGCGGGGTCCGCGGCGCGCGGTTCTGCCGTACGGGCCGGGTCCCTCGGGGCCGGGGCCCACGGTGCGGCGCCGGACCGCTCGGGCCCTTCAGGGAGCCGTCGCCGGAATCACCGCCCCGTCCCGGGCGTGCCCCCGTCCCGGGCGTGTCCCTGTCCCGGGCGTGCGTCCGCGTCAGATGCGTCCGCCGGTGAGCCGCGTGATCGGCCCCTGCGTGTGGAGTGCCGAACGCCGGCCCACGGCGTACGAGGCGGCCGTCACGGCGGTGAGGCCGACGCCGACACCCGCGGTGACGATCTTGCGGTTGGCGACGACCGTCCAGGCGGTCCTGGCCGTGGAGGCGACCTGACCCGAAGCTGTGACGAGCGCCTTGCGGCCCGCTTCCACGCCCCTGGCGGCGGTCTGCGCGGCACCGGAGGCCGTGTCGACGGCCCGCTGCGCGCCGGACCTGACGTCCGACGCGGCGTCACCGGCCGTGTCGGACGCGCCCTTGGCGGCGCGTGACGCGGGGGCGCCGGCCTTGCCGGCGGCGCGCCGCGCCTTGGTCTGCGTCGTCGCGTTGTTCGCCTGTCGATTGGTGCTCTTGTTCTGTTCAGTCATGGAGACCGGCTTGCCACAGAGCGCCGTGCCAAACACGTGAGGCACTGTCACCCGCGCCGGGCGCGGGGGAGCAGGGCTGCCGAACCGTCGTGACCGCCGACGACCGGAGACCGGCACCGGGCCGCTCGGCCCTCCGCCAAACCGCCGGCACCGTGAAGATCGAGCGAGGAGATCGTCACAGTTCTCGCGCGGGCGGTGGTTCGGACGTCAACCAACATGATCACCTGGGCCTTTGCGTGCCGGTTGGCTCTGACATGGGCGGACCGTGTGGAGATGTGTCCGGGCGCCCATCCGGGGGCCGCACGCAGGGATTGATCTGACCGCGACAAGTGGTGAGTCTTCTCAGCAGCCGCCGCGCAGCACTGCGCCGGAGGCCAATCCCCCCACATCACGAGGAGACCCCTCTCCATGACGACGCATCACAGGCGTGTCGGCACACGGAAACTCACCACCGCGATACTCGCGGTGACGGCCACGGCCGCGACCGCCCTCATCGGGGTGGCGCAGGCCCAGGCCGACGAACCCGCCCAGGGCACGGTGTACGGCCTGAACGCCGAAGGGGCCGTCGCCGGCAGCTACATCGTGGTCCTCGACGAGGAGACGACGGCCGGAGAGCAGAAGGACCTGGCCCAGCAGTACGGCGGCAGGCTCAGCCGGTCCTACGGGGCCGCTGTCGAAGGCTTCGCCGCGAGCAGCCTGACCCAGGCCGAGGCGAAGCGCCTCGCGGCCGACCCCGCCGTCAGCACCGTGGTGGCCAACCGCACCCTCCACGCGACGGCCACCCAGGACAACCCGCCCTCCTGGGGCCTGGACCGCATCGACCAGGCGGACACGGCCGGCGACAGCACGTACACCTACCCCGACAAGGCCGGGGAGGGTGTCACCGCCTACGTCATCGACACCGGCGTACGCATCACCCACCAGGACTTCGAGGGCCGGGCCACGCACGGCTTCGACGCCATCGACAACGACGACACCGCCGACGACGGCAACGGGCACGGCACGCACGTCGCCGCCACCATCGCCGGCGCCGAGCACGGCGTCGCCAAGAAGGCGAACGTCGTCGCCGTCCGGGTCCTGGACGACAGCGGCTCCGGAACCACCGAGCAGGTCATCGCCGGCATCGACTGGGTCACCCAGAACCACAAGGGCCCCTCGGTGGCCAACATGAGCCTCGGCGGAGGCGCCGACCCCGCGCTCGACGCGGCCGTCACCAAGGCCATCGCCTCGGGCGTCACCTTCGCCGTCGCGGCCGGCAACGAGTCCGCCGACGCCGGGCAGGGCTCGCCCGCGCGGGTGCCGGAGGCCATCACCGTCGCCTCCAGCACCAAGGACGACGCCCAGTCCGACTTCTCCAACTTCGGCCAGATCGTCGACATCTACGCACCCGGCTCCGACATCACCTCGGCCTGGAACGACAGCGACACCGGCACGAAGACCATCTCCGGCACCTCGATGGCCTCCCCCCACGTGGCCGGTGCCGCCGCCGTGTACCTGGCCGGTCACCCCGACGCCGCTCCGGCCGACGTGGCGAAGGCGCTCACCGACGGCGCCACCGCCGACAAGATCGGCAACCCCGGCTCCGGCACGCCGAACAAGCTGCTGAAGGTCACCGAGTAGCAACACGCGGCCGTAGGGCCGCGAGGGCAGTGGGCCACGGGGCCGCAGGGGAAACGATCCCTCTGCGGCTCCGTCGCCGTACCGGGCACACGGCCGACGGGCGAGTGCCGGCGTCAGGTGCAAGGCTGAGGCGAAAGAGGACCTGCGAAAGGACATCGCGGTGATCACCACTGACTTCGCCCCCGGTTCCCCCTGCTGGCTCGACCTCGGTTCCCCCGACGTCGGGGCCGCCGCCTCCTTCTACGGAACGGTCCTGGGCTGGGACTACGAGTCCATGGGGGACGGGGAGGACATGGAAGGCGGGATGTTCCGGAAGGACGGCAAGATCGTCGCCGGGCTCGGCAAGCTCACCGAGGAGGGCGCCCGGCCCGCCTGGATGATCTACTACAGCGTCGCCGACGCGGATGCCACGACCCGGGCCGTGGAGGGCGCCGGCGGCACCGTGCGGGTGCCCCCGATGGACGTCGAGAAGTGGGGCCGGATGGCGCAGTACAGTGACCCGCTCGGGGGACAGTTCGCCGTCTGGCAGCCGGGCACCACCAAGGGCGTCGACCTGGTGGACGAGCCCGGTTCGCTGTCCTGGACCGAGCTGTACACGACCGACGTGGCAGCCGCGAAGGAGTTCTACGGCAGCGTCCTCGGCTGGCGGTTCGGCGACATGACCCTGCCGGGCGGCGGGGGCACGTACACCCTCATCACCCCGGCCGGGCTCCCGGAGGAGCGGATGCACGGCGGCCTGATGCAACTCGGCGAGCAGGACCTCATGCTGACGGGCGGGCGGCCCTACTGGCACCCGGTCTTCGCCGTCACCGACTGCGACGAGGCCGCCGCCAAGGTCACGGCGAACGGCGGCAGCGTGCAGATGGGCCCGCAGGACGCGGAGGGCGTGGGCCGCCTGGCCGTCTGCCTCGACCCGGCGCACGCGGACTTCGTGGCACTCGCGCCGGCCCGGACCTGAATTCCCCGGCACCTCCGTCACCCGGCACGGCGACGCGCTGCCGGGGAAGGGCTGCGGGCCCGGCCGGGCGCCCCTCGGCGTGTCATGACGGGCCGGGGACCGGGCCCGGGGCGGGCCGACCCAGCCCCGGCCGGGCGGAGCACGGCCGATCGGGCTCTGTCGACCGGTCTCGGCCGTGACAGGGGGAGCCCCGGCGGCAGGAGATCGGCGCGCGGGCGAGGGCGGTGCGGTGGTTCTGCCCCGGCCCGGCGATCGCCGCCACACCCGGCCCCCTCACACCGGCCCACCACTCCTCGCGGGTTCCCCCTCTTCCGGCTCCTCCGGTGCGGGCTGCGCCGGAAGGCCCGTACGCGCCCGGTGCATGTCCGCCCTTGCGTGGATCAGCAGCGCCACCGCCTTGATGACAGCCGCTGCGCTCATGCCGATCGCCGTGCCGAGGGCGCCGACGGCGGTGATCACCTGGGCGGTCTCCGAGGGTTCCAGGCCCGAGGACGGGGGGTGGTCGAGCAGGGGGCGGCCGGTCACGTGGGCCACCGCGTACGCCGCGACGGCCAGGGCGCTGCGGAGTGCGAGGCTGCGGAGCCGGGGCCGGTGCCGGACCCCGAGGGGAGGTGCGGCGGCGGCCAGGCGGTGCTGCAGACGCTGGTGGCGGAACTCGTAGCGGGCGCCCGCCTGGCGCAGTACGCCGCGACGGTGGGCGTCCTCGAGGAACGTCATCAGCCGCCAGGGCGCCCTGCCCGTCAGGGCCAGCCAGAGGCGGGCCGTGGCGGTACGGCCCCACGCGCTCAGCGCGAGCGAGGACGTGCCGACGGGAACCCACAACTCGGTGTGCATGGTGCCCAGGGTGTTGTCCCGGTCCGTCACGGCGATCAGGAGCAGACACATCGCACCCGCGACGAGGGCGGCGACGGCGCCGCGGGCGAGGGTGGCGGTGCGGTCGGTCCGTAGCGTGCCCCGGGGCCCGGTGGCGCGGATGATGTCGGACGGGGTGTTCAGGGCCCGGTAGACACCGGACGCGCAGCCGCCGATCATGCCGACGAGCACACCGAAGGACACCAGCGGGCCCACGGCGTCCAGGACGACGGACGTGCTGTCGCGGTGCACCAGCCACAGCCTGACCGGGCGGGGGAGCATCAGGACCAGGTTGTGGGCGTCCACCGGCCTGCCCTGCCACGCGGTGCGCCTGCCCGGCCAGTCCGTCACCCACCCGTCCGCCGTCGAGTGACGGATCGTCAGACGGCCCGTGTACCGCTCCACTCGTCCGTCGTAGAAGATCCGCGCGCCCCTCGCCACGGCGAACGGGGCGTCCAGTCCCGCCCGTTCGACGAGCCGGACGTCCTGCGGTGCCGTCGAGCGGACGGCGCGCTCGCCGTCCACCACGGTCAGCCGCCAGTCCCCGACCTCCGTGCCGGATTTCCAGTCGGGGGCCGACCGGATCTCCACGGCGGCGAAGGTGCCGCTGGTCACCCCGACGACGGCCCCGGCGCAGACGCCGATGAGGGTGCAGGCCGCGAGGCCCCGCGCCAGTCCCCGGGCGAAGCCGCGCAGTGCCGCGGCGGGGGCGACGTAGCCCGCGGGGCGGTCCGTGCGGCCCAGGGCGGCCAGCAGCAGGACCAGGCCGGCCACCGCGCAGGTCGCGGACGGGACCTGCGCGCGGGTGTAGCCGTAGATCGCCAGGCCGGCGAAGACGAGCAGGGAACCCAGAGCGCGCATCGCCGGGGGGCCGCTCGGGCTGCCGGCCCACGGCACGCTCAGCGGTGCCGGGCGGCGGGTCAGCCCCGCCACCGCGAACATCATGGACAGGATCAGGCCGAAACAGCAGCCGTTGAGGTACCAGGCGGGCCGCGGGGTGATGACGGCGCCGAGCCGGGAGCCGACGAGCGGGGGCACCAGCAGCCCGAGTCCCACGCCGACGACTGCCGCGAAGGCGGTGGTCCACGCAGCCGTCCTGACCAGCCATCGCAGCCCCTGCCGGGTCTGCGGCGTCGGCGCCGGCAGCCGGGCGAGGCCGAAGCACAGGCCGGTCAGGATGCCCGCGAAGTTGAGCACCGCGGACTCCGTGCTGTCCCAGTTCGCGATCACCCCGCCGCCGCGGACGGCGATCGGCACCAGGAGCGCTGCCGTGGCGAGGAGCGCCAGCACGGCCGGGCCGAGGACCCGCAGGAACCGGGGCAGCGCGGCGGGCAGTTCCCACCAGCCCAGACCGGACGTGGAGCCGGCCAGATCACGGGCGAGGCAGCTCAGCCAGCGGTGTGCCGCTTCCGGGTGCCAGGGCGATTTCGGTCCGGCGTACGCCGTCGGCACGAACGCGTCCAGCACGTGCTCCTCGACGCACTGCGCCGTCGGGAAGCGGACGGGGTCGGTCAGCTCGGCCGGGTCGCGGGACGGGTCCTCGTACACGGCACGCGCCAGAGTCACCGTCAGCGGGGAGCGCAGGGCCTCCACCAGCGGTGCCGGGCGGTCCTGCAGAACCTGCGCCCAGGTGCTGCCGTACCGGGCGGTGTCCGTCAGGTAGGCACTTGCGGCGGTGAAGTCCAGCGGCCGCAGTCGTACGACCTCGGCGGCGGTCAGTGTGCCGCCCCGGCGTACCGCGTCCGCCCACGCGGCCGTGCGGCAGGTGAGCAGGACGGGCAGGCGGGCGTCGAGTTCGAGGTTCAGCAGCCGCAGCGCGCTCTGCTGCGCGCCCCGCGGAATCTCGTCGAAACCATCGATCACGGGAAGGATCAGACCCGCGTCGAGCAGGTCGTGTGCGAGAGTGCGGCCGTCGTCGACCGGCGCGGCCAGTGAGCCGTAGTCCTTCGCCAGCCGGTCCGCCAGCCAGTCACGCAGCGACGACGAGCACGGGTCCCAGTCCGCCGCTCTCAGCAGCACGGGCACCGGCGCGCCCGCCTGCCGTGCCTCCAGCACACCCAGCACGAACTGCAGGGCCAGCACCGACTTGCCGGCCCCCGGCTCTCCGACGACCACCAGCCGCCCCGAGGGCACGGCCCGGAAGGCCGCGACGACACGGGCCGGCCGCTGATCGCCCGCCCGGGGTGCGGGCAGCGGGACACCCGGTACACGGTCGGCGAGTGGTGGGCCCACCCGGGACCACGGGACGTCCAGCGGCTCCGGGTCGTCCAGACGCCGCCTGCGGACCTCGGCCGACCACTGCGTCCGGACGGCTTCGGCGAGCGCGTCGGCTGCCTGCCGCCGCCTGCCCGGAGGGTCGGCCGCCCCCTGCTCCACCGGGTCCGGACCGCGCACCAGGTCCACGACGAAGGCGCACACCGCCAGCACGGCGGACACCACCGACACCCACATCGACGCGGTGTCCGAGTCGCCCCGCCCGAGCGCGAGTACGACGGCCAGCGCCACCAGGGCCCCGCAGGCCACCGCCAGTCCGGCCCGGCGCAGCACGTGTGCCCGCCGGAACGGTGTCCCCATCACCACAACCCCACCTGCGCCCCGTCAGCCGGTCACCGGCTCACCACGCTGGCACGGCACCGGAACCGCACGGGACGGAAAAGCGCGTACTCCTCCCGACGGGCGATTGACCGGACGGATGTGCGCACGTCGCGGTGAGGCGCCGTCCGCGCGGGTGCAGAGGGATGCGGACTCGCCGCACCGCATGCGATGCGGCGGCGTCGACGTCTCCCCGGCCGACAGGGGCCCCGGCCCGGGGGCGTCCGTCTCCAGGGCCGGGACGGGGATGTGAGTCCGGGCGCGTTGCGCCGGTGGTGGGGACACCGGCGCCGGAGGCCGGTGCTCAGGACTGGTACGGCTGCCCGTACGCCTGCTGCCCCGGGCCACTCGCGGCCTGCACCTGCACCTGCAGTTGCTCCGCCTGCTCCTTGGTGATCTGCTGCTCCACGCCGCAGAAGGTGCACTGCGTCGCGTACTTGGTCGAGAACGGGAACAGCGGCACGAAGAACAGCGTGAACTTCGTGACGCGTTTCCTGAGCGTGTGCGCGGCGGGGTTGCCGCACCGGCCGCAGACCAGCGTCAGTATCGCGAGCTGGTACAGGTACCCCTTGGTACCGAAGATGATCATTTGGTTGGTCCTTCCCGGGAGAGCGCCAGCTGAACCTACCGGCGCACACCGGACGCGACTCCCGCAGGGTCGGTGTCCACCCCCCGGGGGCCCCTGCCGCAGCCCTCCGGCGGAAAGGCATGCGTGTGGCGGCCGGGCCGGGGCACGCGATGGGTGCATCGGCATGTGAAGGGCGACGAAGAGGGAGGCTCCCGATGCTCATGGCCCACCCCGCGGTACTCCGGGACCTGATCGGGCAGTACGAAGCGCTGCGCACCCTGCACGCCGAGAACGGCGGCGAACAGGCGCGCCGCCGCATGGACGACGTCGCCTACACCCTGTGTGTCTCGACCGGCACCCGCGACATCGACGCGGCCCTCATCGCCGCCCGGCATCGGCTTCCCGGCGCCCGGACCGAGGACGACTCCCTCCTCACAACCTGACCCACCGCCCCGGTTCTTCCCCGCCGCGGCGGCATCCCCACACCCGCCCGCACCCCTCGGCGTGCTGCCGCCGGGGTGCGGGTTCGCGGACCGGCCTGCATGACTTCTTTACCTTTCCCCCCTGCTATGTGCATACTTGACTACGCATCGTGACGAACGTGTCTCGTTGCGTGGGCCTGGGGAGGCCCGAGGTACGGGGGAGGAACACGATGCACATCTACTGCGACCGGTGCGGCTTCGAGCGGGACTACACGGGTGCCATGAACCAGGTGGGCCGGACCTGCGAGGTGTGCGGGCTCGGCACACTGCGGCGCGGGCAGCGGGACTCGGGGTTCACGATCACCCGGGGCACCAACGAGCCCGTCCCGCGGAACCTGCCGGTGCGGCGGCTGAACCTGGTGCACAAGGGCGGCATGGGCGTGCCGGGCGACTTCAACTACTTCGCCGGTGAGAGCGGCGCCGCCTACCAGCGGTTCGTCCGGCGCACCTCCGTCTACGTCGGCCGGTTCACGAACATCCTGCCGCCGGCGCCGAAGCGGTTCGCCTGGCTCAGCCCGTACACCGGCAACAAGCACAACCGCACGTACTTCACCCAGCTGGTGCTCTCCCACGTGGCGCGGGCCAAGTTCATCGACAACGGGGGCCGGTTTCCCCGCCTGATCGAGCCGTTCATCGGCTCCGGGCAGGTCTTCCTCAACGCCTGCCACTGGGGGCCGACGCTCGGCGGGGGCATGCCGCCGTTCAGCGCGGTCGTCGGCGGAGACCTCAACCACTACGTCATCGGCGCCTACCGCGCCATGGCCCGGTACGGAGCGGCCACCGGCGAGGTCTACGCCCACCGTGCCGCCCTGTGGGACCTCCGCATCCAGGAGAACTACCGCCTGTTCGTCGACGAACTGGAGGCCGGCGGCCGGGCGGCGATGGCCAACGCGGCCAACGATCCGGACACCGCCGCACTGACCGCGTTCAAGTACATCTGGCTGGTCAACCGCTGCACCCGGGGCACGAAACTGACCGCCGCCGGCGGCGTCCACGGCACGCTGAACCCGGCGATCGGCAAGTGGACCGGCGCGATCCGCGCCCGCGAGCGCAGCACCCTCGACGCCGTCCTCGGCGTGTGCGGCGGCATCGATCTCTCGCTGGACTGCCGGGACTTCCGACAGACGACCGCGCTCGCGACCCCGCGGGACATCGTGTTCATGGACTGCCCGTTTCCCGCGTTCAGCACGCGGATCCCCGCCGACGGGCAGCCGCACCCCGAGAGGTTCGGCTCCGAGACGGCGCGCACGTACGGGACCGGCGACGACGGCGCGGACTTCCAGACCCTCATCCTGAACGAGGCTCTCAGCCTGGTGCAGGCGGGCACGACGGTCGTCCTCTGCAACTTCGCCAACCCCGGCCTGATCACCGCCTACTCCCGTCTCCTCGGCGACGCCGTCCCGCCCGCGCAGCGGAGACTGTTCACGTACACCTACCGCTCGCCGAGCACGGTCGACCAGGCCTACCAGCTCACCGTCCTGCCCGGCGTGCTCGCCCCACGGGTGGCCGCCTGCCCCCAGGCGATCATGGCCGACTGGCGCCGCGCGGGCGGCGACGACAACGCCGACGCCGAGGAGTTCTTCGCCCGCCCGGACGTCCGCACGCAGGACGACCGACGCTACGGGCGCGAGGCGTACCGCGCCGAACGCCTGCGCCAGGACCGCGACGAGGCCGACGCGTTCGAACCCGACGACAACGAGGACGACGACTATGTCGAGGACGGCTACGGCACCGGCGACCTCGTCGACGACCAGGACGCCCTCCGCGACGACACCATGGACACCGACGACGCCGACCGAGCCCCCGTCAACCCCGACGGTTTCACCGTCGGTACCGTCGACGACGACACCGACGGGGAGTACGTCCAGCACGGCTGAGACGACGCGTCGGCGGCGGGTTCGCCGGGGCTGAGCCGTCGGAGTCCGTTCCGGCGGGGGCCGTCCGTGCTGGTGGAACTGGCGCGCGTCGTCCGGGGGGCGCATGGCCGGGCGAGAGGAACGGGCTCGGACGCGAGGGGGGCGTCGCCCGGCCCGGCCCCCCGCCTGGCTGTTCGGTGGGTGGCGGCGCCGGCGCCCCTCCCCGTGACATGTGCCGGGAGGAGCGCCGGCCCCTGCCCGGCCCGGCGGGAGCGACCACCCCGCCGGGAGCGACCACCTCGTTCCCCGCGGGCCGACCACTCGTCAGCGGTCGCCCCGCTCCCTGAACCTCTGAGGGTGAGACGTCGGCCCCGACCCCTGCGAGCTCAACGACCGGGCCGGCGAGCGCCCGCCGCACGTCCGGGGGCCGTCCGGTCCACCGCACGGCGGACGGCCGCGTGCACGCCCTCGGAGTCCAGGGCGACGACACTCGTCCGGTACGCCTCCACGAATCCCGCGTGCCCGGCCAGTCCCCAGCCCCGGAAGGGGCCCGCCTCCAACGCGTCCAGCGGGTCGGTGGAGCGCAGCAGTCGCCAGTCCCCGTCGCGCAGGTTCGGCTCGGAGGCGAGCGGCCCGCCCCGTCCGTCGTGGCCGTTGACACAGCTGCGAAAGGCCGCCGCCAGCAGTGCCAGCCGGCGGACGTCACCTCCGCGCAGCAGCTCGTCGGCGGTGGCGCGGACGAATGCCGGGATCTTGACAGCCCCGTCACCGGCGACACGCGCAACCGTGTCGGGCAGGGCCGGGTTGCCGAACCGTGTCAGCACCTCGCGTGCGTACGCCCGCGGTGACAGCCCCCGCGGTGGGCGCAGCCACGGCGCGACGTCCTCGGCCATGAAGGTGCCGGCCAGCTCGGCCAGCGGAGGGTCGGCGACCGCCTCGTGGATGTAGGTGTGCCCGGCGAGGAGCGCGGGATAGGCCAGCATCGAGTGCGCCGCGTTCAGCAGCCGCTGCTTCACGGTGACGAACGCCGCCACGTCCGGCCGCACCTCCACGCCCACCTCCTCCCAGGCGGGCCGCCCGTTGCAGAAGCCGTCCTCGACCACCCACTGACGGTGGGCCTCGCTGAAGACCGGCACCCGGTCCGGCAGCCCGGTGACCGCGTTCAGCGCGTCGCGCACGGACGCGTCCACGGCGGGAGCGATGCGGTCGACCATGGAATCGGGAAAGGTCACGTTCCGTCCGATCCAGTGCGCCAGTGGCGGATCGGCCGCCTCCGCGAACCCCAGAGTGGCTGCTCTCGCGGCCTTCCCGTTGCCCGGCAGGTTGTCGCAGGACAGCACGGTGAACGGACCGATGCCGGCGTCCCGTCGGGCACGCAGGGCGGCGGTGAGCACGCCGAAGGTCGTCTCCGGATGCTCCCTGGCGAGGTCCGCGGCCGCCGTCTCCGGCCCGTCCCCGCCGAACTCACCGGTGGCCGGGTCGAGGTGGTAGCCGCCTTCGGTGATGGTGAGGCCGACCACCCGGATGTTCGGCATGCTGAGTGCGCGGACCACAGCGGCCGGGTCGGCGGGGCCGTGCAGGTAGCCGACGATCGAGCCGACGACGCGCCACTCCCGCACACCGTCGGGATGGAACACCGTGTGGCTGTAGAGGTTGTCCTGCTGCGACAGGGCGGACGCGCGCTGTGCCGTGCGCCGACCGCCAAGGAGCTCGACGCCGAGGACTCCCCAGTCGCTCTGGTCGGTGCGACGGTCCAGCAACTCGTCCAGGTAGACGGCCTGGTGCACTCGGTGGAAGTTGCCGACGCCGATGTGCGCGATCCCCGGCGTCACACCGGATCGGTCATAGCCCGCCGTGCGGGCACGGGTCAGGATCGGCTCGTCCGTCACGCGGCTTTCGCCTCCAAGCGTCGGTGAGTCACTCGTCGGACAGATCCGTACGCCCCGCCCACGGCGACAGGGCTCCACGAAACAGCTCTACGGGGCATTCAGGTGACCGTACCCCTGGACTCGGACCGTCCCCGTACGTGCCGGGGGACATCGCCGACCACCCGGGCGCCGCCCCGTGCCCGAGCAATCGGCCGAACCGGTGTGTCCGGCAAGGACTCGCACATCGACTACCGCGCCCGGCCCCGCGGGGCGAGCGCGACCGTCATGCGCGCAGCTCGGACTCGGTCACCGCGGACGCGGACGCGGGCTCGGACGTGGTGCCGGACCCGTCCCCGGTCGTCTGCTCCGACACGTCGGGGGCCGTGTAGAAGACGGAGCTGCCCTGCTTGCTGCGCTGGGCCCGGCCCTTGGCCACGAGGTTCTCCAGGGTGTTGCGCACGACCGTCGTCTTGAACGGCCGGTCGGTGTGCGCCTGCTCCAGCGCGGTGGAGATCTCGGCGGCGGAGCGTGGCTCGCCCTGCTGGGTGAGGTGTGCGCGGACGAGTTCGACGAGGGTCGGTGCCGCCGTCTTCGGGCCGGTGGCCGCGGCCTTCGCCGACACCTTGCCCGAGGCCTTCCCCGCGACGGCCTTCCCGGCCTTCGGGCCCGGTTTCGGCTTCGGCGTCGCGGGGGCGGACGCCGCCGGTGCCGTCTTCGGCGCGCGCGTGCCCCTCCCGGCCCGGTTCGGGGCGGCCTTCGTCCTCGGCGTGGGCACCGTGGGCGAGGACGACGGCAGGGCCGGGGGAGAGGTCACGCCGAGAGCCTGCTGCATGCTCACCAGCACGGCATAGTCCCGCTCCAGAGTCACCAACTGCTCCTGCAGCGCGGCGATGTCCGCGCCGATACGTTCCTGCTCCTTGATGTTGCGTTCCAGATCGCCGGTCACCTGGGCGGCGTACTGCGACGCCAGGTCACTGGCGGCCGTGGTGTTCTCGGGCATGATGCTGACCTTCCTCACTGCGTGTCCCGGCGCGGACCGCGCTCACCTGCTGAAACGCGGGGTCCCGCACGGAGGTTCACGTCTGGGGCGGGTGAGCGGCGTGTGCTGCCGACACCTGTGGTTGGCGATAGTACGGAGGAATGGGGCCGATTGTTCCCTTTTCGCGTCACCCTGCCGCTCTCGCCGACAGGGTTGTGACACCCCGGAGCGGCGTCCGACGCTACGGGCAGGCACCATACGGCCGTCGTGCGCGCTGCCCTCAGGCGACGGGGTAGCGGTGTACGCGGGGCAGGCCGGTCAGCAGTCCCGGCCAGACGGTGTCGATGACATGCGCGCTCGGAGTGAACAACGGCTGGGTGAGGGCGGGCAGGTCGGCGGGCTCGTGCCATTCCCAGCGGCGGATCAGGCGCGGTTCCCGCACCACCGGTTCACCGGTGTACGTGAGGATGCGCACGGCGGCGGTCATACGCGGGATGCCATGCGTGGAGTCCATCAGCAGAGCCAGTACACGCGCCTTGGTCGCTCTGAGGCCGGTCTCCTCCTCAAACTCCCGTACCGCGGCGTCGAGGAAGCCCTCACCGGCGTCGTTCTTGCCCCCCGGCAGTTCCCATACGCCCCGCCGGGACCAGCCGAGCAGGACGCGCCCGTCGGGATCGGTGACCACCGCCCCGGCGCCGGTGAGGGCGTGCGGCGAAGGCTGTCCCCGGCCCGCGTACGTGACCTCGGGCGGGGCGGGGTCGCGCAGGACGACGACGGCGAGTCCGTCGGCGTCGTGGCGGTCGGCGGTGCCCCAGCCGGCGCACAGCAGCGCGATCTCGTCCTCGTCCAGTGCGCTGTGCCGCCCGGAGCGGGGCACCGTGTCGGTGAGGGAGGTGATGACACAGACGGTGCCGCCGGGGCGCAGGCGTTCGCGCAGCTGGCTCATGACGCGGGTGCGGTCGCGGAGGAACGCCCAGCTGAGGCGGAAGGTGATCAGATCGTAGGCGGGGGCCAGGCCGCCGAGGTCGTCCCGCTCGATGTCGAACACCCGGTAGGTCACCGCGCCTCCGGTCCCGGACTGCGCCGGGTTGTCGTTCTCCCGCTCGGCCACCCCCTCGTCTTCCGCTTGGGCTGCCGCGTGGGCCACGGCGGCGGGGGCGGAGTCGACGGCGTCGACCCGGTAGCCGGCGGCGGCGAGGTGACGGGCGAGTTCGCCGAGCCCGCAGCCCACGTCGAGGGCGCGTCCGCCGTCGGGCGCCGGGGCGTGCTCGGCGAGCAGCCGGCGTTCGGCGTCACTCAGGGGCCGGAAGGTGACGCCGCTCGTGTAGTGCGCGTCCCCTCGCTCGGGCGGGATGCAGGTCACGTGGGCTCCTCGCTGCCGGTTCAGTGTGCTCTGCCCGCCGCGGAGTCCTGCCAGTCGTCACGGGAGCAAGTCCCCGGGGAATCCGCGGGGCCACGACGGGGGGCCGGGGTTTTCGGACCATGCGGGGCGGGGCTGTGCCGAATATCCGGGAAACCTGCACACCGTCAGGCGACTGGTGTTCGAGAACTGAACAGTTGTCATAATGGCCCCGTCCGTCGGCGGACTCGGCACGGGTATGCGGGCTTGCAGGAATCCTGCACCGGCTCCCCGGTGCCGTCGGAGGTCGGATCATGTGAAGAATTCGATTGAGACTGGTCACCGCGGGGCCACGTACGTGAAGCCCTCGCTCACGGTGAAGTCCCGCTGACTTTCTGTCAGTTGGTCACCTCTTCGGGATGCGTGCTTTGATCCTGAACCGGCACGGGTCGCCGGAAAAACGCTTCCCGCTTTCGAGCCGGCGGAACTCTGCGACTCGGAAGTCTTGCCTCGAAGTTCAATCGGAAGGAAACCGCGCGTTATGAACCTTGGTCACCAGGTCGAGACGGTCGAAATCTCGGACGCCAGCCTGGACGGGATCTCCGGAGGACTCGCCGTCGGCGGCTCCGGCGGTCTCTTCCTCGAGACGTCGATCGGCGACGTCTGCGGCGACGTCGTTGTCGCGGGCACCGAGAGCGACCTCTCGCTCGGCACGAGCCTGAACGCCGCCACGCGCTGACGGCACGGCCGGCTTGACGGCGCTGCCTGACGGCGCGACGCGTCACCCCGTGGGCCCCCGGATCACCTGATCCGGGGGCCCACCGTGGTTTCCCCCCGGTTCCCGCCCAGGTTCCCCGCCCCGGCGGCGGCGCGAGGACGTGACGCCACCTGACCAGGGGCGTAGTGCCGTCACGCGGGTGAGGACGCGCACGTCGGACGTGCGGACGACGCGCACCGAAAGGCCGTGGGGCTGCCCGGAGTCCCCGCCCGGCAATTCCCCCGCGATGCGCGTGATGCCTGACCCCGCCCTCCCTGCCGCACGAGTGCCACCCTCCCCGCCGTACGAGTGCGGCGGCCGGGACGCCGGGCAGAGCGTGCCCGGGGTTGTCCCCGTAGGGGTCGGCGGATGACACCGCGCGAGGCGCCGCGCGTGACGTGGACCCCCACGGGTTGCCGCCAACGGGCTCGCCCTGTCTCCGGCAGCGGCTCGAAGAGTTGTACGAACTGCACTTGTGCGGGGTGCTGTGTCGAGCCTGTCTTTCGAGGACATGCGAATGAGCGGCACGTTCTGTGTGGTGAGAGAGGATGATGTGCGTGGCATGCGCATGTCTTATCCTGGCCGCCCCCGGGTTCGTCGGGTGGTGTGACGGGAATGGTTTTGCCGTCCGCCGCCGGGAAACTCCGACGTCGGACCGTGCGCAATCGGTGTGGCGGTCGGACAGCGTGGAAAGGTGGAGGGGTAATGCCTTCGGGATCCAGTTCACAACGCGAACGCCAGTACGAGCACATCAAGGAAAGCGCGGAGGACAGGGGCGCCTCCACCGGGCGGGCCAAGGAAATGGCGGCGCGTACGGTCAACAAACAGCGGTCCCGGACGGGTGAGGCCCATTCCTCCGGGTCCTCTCGCGGCGGATCACGGAAGAGTTCCTCGTCCCGCCAGGGCGGCGGATCGAAGTCTTCGGGCGGAGGCGGTTCCCGGTCCGGCGCCACGCGCGACGAGTTGTACCAGGAGGCCCGGCGCAAGGGCATCGAGGGCCGCTCCTCGATGAACAAGCAGCAACTGGCACGGGCCCTGGGGCACTGACGATTGACTGCGGCCCGTCGGCAGGCGAGTGTCGGTGCCGTGACGGCCGGTGCCAGTGGGGAGCCGGCTCCCCGCGTCGTGTGGAGACGGTGGAGAGGAAGGCGGACCATGTCCCTGACGGCGTGCTCGGCGACCCAGCGGCACCGGTACACGGGACGGTCCGCCAAGAACGGCAGACCCGCTGCCGGGGGGACCGGACGCGCGGACGGGGACACCGGATCCACCGTCTGGGGCGGCAGATCCGCGGACGGGGGCGCCGGTCCCGCCGTCCGCGACACCGGCTCCGCGGACCGGAGCACCGGGTGAGGCGGCCGAAGACCCTGCTCGTCATGGACGACCGGGCACGCGGCATGCAGTTCGGCCCCGAGGAGATGGCCCGGCTCCGCGCCACCGCGACCCTCGGTGACCCCGTCGTGGTGGACGACCTCGGTTCAGCGGACGCCTCGCGCCGGCTCGCCGAGGCGGAGGTGCTGATCACCTCGTGGGGCTGCCCACGCCTGGGCGACGACGTCCTTCGGGCGGCTCCCGGGCTGCGGGCTGTCCTGCACGCGGCGGGATCGGTACGGGGCCACGTCACCGACGCCGTCTTCGACCGCGGGATCCTCGTCACCACAGCGGCAGACGCCAACGCCGAGCCGGTCGCGCACTTCACGCTCGCGGCGATCCTTTGGTCGTTCAAGAAGGCGCCCTTCCTCGCCAACGACGCCCGGCGCTGCCGGGACGACTGGAGCTACGTCGACGGCCGAGGCGAACTCGGCGGCGTCGGCCGCACCGTGGTGATCGTGGGCTTCTCCCGGATCGGCAGCCGCCTGGTCCGGCTGCTGCGCGACCTGGACCTCGCGCGCGTCCTCGTCGTCGACCCGGTGGCCGACCCCGCCGCTGTCGTCGCAGCGGGCGCCGAACCGGCCACTCTCGCCGACGCTCTGCCCCGGGCCGACGTGCTCAGCCTGCACGCGCCCGCGCTGCCCGCGACCCGGCACATGATCGGCGCCGCCGAACTCGCCGCCCTGCCCCGGGACGCCGTCCTCATCAACACGGCACGGGGGAGCCTCGTGGACACCGCCGCGCTGGAGGCCGCGTGCGGCGCCGGTCTGCACGCCGTCCTCGACGTCACGGACCCCGAACCGCTGCCCGCCGACTCACCCCTGTACACACTGCCGAACGTGATGCTCACCCCGCACATCGCCGGATCCCTCGGCTCCGAGGCCCGCCGGATGAGCGCCATGGCCCTGACCGAACTGGAACGCTACGCCGCCGGCCTGCCCGCCCTCGCCCCGATCACCCGGCAGGACCTGGCGGTACAGGCCTGAGGCACGGCGGCGACGTCCGTCTCCGAGCGAGGGGACAAGCGGGGAGACACCTGCGGTCCTTGAGCCCCGCAATACTCGAGCCGGTCGCTTCCCCGTTCGCCTTCCGCGGACCGTGCCCGGGCCCCTTCCCCGGACCGCCGCTCACACGGCCGCGGCCGGGCTGCCCGGAAGTGCCATGTTCCTGCCCGTCGGTCCGGCCGGGACGCCGGCCGAGTCGGTCCGCTGAAGCGGAACCAGTGAGTCCGGCAGCTCCGTCCGGGCCTCGGCCAGTTCCGCCGCGGACTTGTCGGCCAGGGCGTTGACGGCCGCGTTGAACCGCTCCATGGACGTGGGACGGTCCGGGCCGAGGAGGTACTCCTTGAGGATGCGGCGCCGCGCGGCCATCGGGTCGTGGACGGGCTCGCGGACCGACCGCAGAATCTCCGGCAGCCGTGTGCAGGCACGGTCGAGGAGGTACGCGCCGCCCGCGGTGGTGTACGCGGCCCGGAAGTCGACGTCCGGCAGGTCGTGCGCGTTGGTCAGCGCGTAGGGCTTGAGGCCGGCCACGAAGTCGGCGACCACGGAGGAGACGTCGCTGATCAGGAGGTCCGCCTGGTTGAAGCACTCGTACAAGGTGGGGAGCTGGGCGAGGATCGCGTGGTGCCGGACCGCGCCGCGGCTCTCCCAGAAGATCCGGTGCCACTCGGCCCGCAGTTCGTGCCACTCGGCCGCAGCGTCACGGTCGGGGAGCCGTGCCTCGCGGAACTGCTGGGCGTCGTCGCCCGGGTGCCTGCCGGACAGGTCGTCGAGGCGGGCCTGGATCTCGCGGAGCCTCGGGCGGGCGGCGGCCACCGCGCTCTCCGCGTCCGCCCGACCGGCCTCCCGCCGCTCGTTGTCGGCACGCAGCATCTCCCGGACGGCCCGGTCGGCGGCGGCCGCTTCGGAAGACCGCTTGCCGGTGAGCGGGTGGGGCTTGTAGAGGACGCGTACGTTCTCCGCGAGCAGTTTCTCGACGAGGGGCACGCCCATCGGGATCAGCGAGGTGTGGCAGTCGTCGTCGCTCCAGCCCTCCCAGGTCGGGGCGTACAGGACGACCGGCAGGGGACCGGGAGCGTGCCCGTCGTGCGGGCGGATCGGCGCCAGCTGCGGACGGCCCACCTCCACGATGGCCTTGTCGCTGATGGCGTGCCGCACCCGCTGGTAGCGGTCACGCCCGGCCCGCCCGGCGACCCAGATCTCGTCGTACACCTTGCTGACCCGGTTGCTGCTGGCGAGCTTGTCGCTGTCGCCGTGGCCGATGAACACGTGCTTGGCCTCGGCGACCCGCAGCATGTGCACGTTCTTCCCTGCGTTGCCGGGATACAGGACGACCCGCACGCCGGACAGGTCCAGCTGGGCCAGGTCGTCGGCCGCCGGCACGCAGACCACCGGGAGCGAAGTACGGCTCAGGGAGCGGAACGAGGCCCGCTCACGCAGGATGATCACAGGGCGCCGGTCGAGCTGTTCCAGCGTCTCGATCCACATGTTCACCTGGTACATGAAGTCCTGCGAGACGGCCGCGAAGCTGAAGTACAGGGCGACTTCGGGCCGGTAGTCGGCCAGTTGACCGTTGACCGCCGCGATCACGTCGGCGTCCGACGGCATCCGGCGGGCGCGGCGCCACTGCCACAGCAGCGCCAGCACCGCCGCCACCGACAGGCCGGCCGTCAGCGTGAAGCCCGCCTGCGCCGGGTACCGGGCGCCCACCAAAAGAGCCGCGAGCAGACCCGCGTGGGCCGGCACGTCGAGGTGCAGCAGCTTGCGCAGGGAACGCCGGTAGAGGACGGCCGGCGGAGGCTCGGGGACACCGGCCCGGCTCATGTCGAGATTGCGTACCACCAGCGGCAGCACCCGCCGCCTGCGGATGGCGTGGTGCACCGCCATGGACAGCATCACCAGCGCGAAGTGGGCACTGAACACGGCCATCGCCGCCACCAGTACCGCGTCCGGCGCGTTCATCCGCACGGCCAGGGCGTACACCATCACCGTCCGCACCGCGAACCGCAGCGTGCGCGTGAACTGCAGCGCCGCCACCCGCCGCACGAAACCCGGTGCGCGGGAATGCAGCACCTCGTCCACCACGTACGTCGCGGCCGACGCCACGGCGAACCCCCACACGGACGGCCACAACGCGAACACGGGCAGGGCCGCGAACCCGGCGACGAACCCGAACATCAGGAACAGGTCGACCCTGCCCCGCCCACCCAGCACAGCGCGCAACTGACGAACCATCACGAGTAACCTTCCCCCCGGAACCCACGAACGGCAGCAAAAGCGCCGTCGTTGGCCAGTTCGACGGGGAAAGGGCGGGAAAGGTTGTACAGCGGCAGGACGGAGGAAGTTCACCGTCCGTCCACGCACACGCACGGCGAAGCCCGGCGACCGGCCGGGCGGACGACGCACCCCGGACGCTTCACCCGCGCTTGTACGGCGTTCCCCCCGCGGCCTATCGTGCCGCAGTGGATCTCTTCTCCCGTTCATGGAACGCATTGCGCGCGGCCGTCGACGAGTTGTCCGAGGAGGACTGGGAACGGCCGTCCGGCTGCGCCGGCTGGAGCGTCCGGGACCTGGTGTGCCACCTGGTCATCGACGCCCAGGACGTCCTGATCACCCACCGAGGCCGAACCCACCGTCGACGCGGCGACGTACTGGAAACGGGTGGAGCCGCCGACCGGCGAGGACCCGCTCGACGCCCTGATTCCACGGCTCGCCGCCGCGTACGGTGAGCCGAGATGGCTGAAGTTCCACTTCGACGACGTCGGCTCCGCGGCCGGGCGCGCCGCCGGACTCGCCGACCCCGCCGCCCGCGTCGGCACCCGCGACGAGGTGCTCACCGTCGGCGACTACCTGTCGGCGTACGTCATGGAGTGGACGCTGCACCACCTCGACCTGATCGCGCACCTGCCGCCCCCGGCCGCCGGGCCCGCTGCCGCATCGGCCGCCGGGCCGCCCGCCGAGACCCTCGCCGCGGCCCGCGCGGCGCTGGAGAGGATCGCCGGGGCGCCGTTCCCGACGTCGTTCTCCGACGAGGACGCGTTGCTGGTCGGGACCGGGCGCCGCGTCCCGACCCACGCCGAGAGGGACGCGCTGTGCGAGTCGGCCGTGCGCGTCCCCCTCGTCCTCGGCTGACCCGGCGGACCGCATGGCGGTCGTGACCGACCGTGGTCAGGGGCGTCACGGAGGATGACCAGTAGGGTTCATCCGTACTGGCGGGACAACATCACCGGCTCACCGGGGGACCGGGCGCGGTCCTCCCCGGACGGAGCGGCGGGGCGGAAAGGCGCGGACATGAGGCTGACGATTCTGGGCGGCGGCGGATTCCGGGTGCCGCTCGTGTACGGGGCCCTGCTCGGCGACCGCGCCGAGGGCCGGGTCACGCACGTCGTGCTGCACGACCTGGACGCGGCGCGGCTCTCCGCGGTGACCCGCGTCCTGGCCGCACAGGCCGCGGGCGTCCCCGACGCGCCCGAGGTGAGCGCCACCACCGACCTCGACGAGGCGCTGCGCGGCGCCGACTTCGTCTTTTCGGCGATCCGCGTCGGGGGTCTCCAGGGCCGGGCGGACGACGAACGGGTGGCCCTCGCCGAGGGCGTCCTCGGCCAGGAGACCGTCGGCGCCGGCGGCATCGCCTACGGCCTGCGCACGGTCCCGGTGGCCGTGGACATCGCCCGTCGCGTGGCCTCCCTCGCCCCGGACGCGTGGGTCATCAACTTCACCAACCCGGCGGGCCTGGTCACCGAGGCCATGTCCCGCCACCTCGGCGACCGCGTCATCGGCATCTGCGACTCACCGGTGGGCCTCGGCCGCCGTATCGCCCGGGTGCTCGGCGCGGACCCGAACCGGGCGTGGATCGACTACGTCGGCCTCAACCACCTCGGCTGGGTGCGCGGCCTGCGCGTCGACGGCCGCGACGAACTGCCGCGCCTGCTCGCCGACCCCCACCTGCTGGGCTCGTTCGAGGAGGGGAGACTGTTCGGCGCCGACTGGCTCCGGTCGCTCGGCGCGATTCCCAACGAGTACCTGCACTACTACTACTTCAACCGCGAGACCGTACGCGCCTACCAGCAGGCCGAGAAGACCCGCGGTGCCTTCCTGCACGAACAGCAGGCCGGCTTCTACGCCCGGATGGCCGACCCGGCGGCCCCCGCCCTGGACCTCTGGGACGGCACGCGTGCCGAACGCGAGGCCACCTACATGGCGGAGAACCGGGAGACGGCCGGAGCGGGCGAGCGCGACGAGGACGATCTGTCCGGCGGCTACGAGAAGGTCGCCCTCGCCCTGATGCGGGCCGTCGCCCGTGACGAGCGCGCCACGCTGATCCTCAACGTCCGCAACCGCGGCACGCTGTCCGTCCTCGACGCCGACGCCGTCATCGAGGTGCCGTGCCTGGTCGACGCCAACGGCGCGCACCCGGTCGCCGTGGACCCGCTGCCCGGCCACGCGACCGGCCTGGTCTGCGCGGTCAAGGCCGTGGAACGCGAGGTGCTGGCAGCGGCCGGTTCGGGCTCCCGCGCGACGGCCGTCAAGGCCTTCGCCCTGCACCCGCTCGTGGACTCCGTCCGGGTGGCACAGCGGCTCGTCGACGGCTACACCGCCGTCCATCCCGGTCTCGCCTACCTCACGTAGCCGGGCCGGGAGCGGACCGGCCCCGACGGGTGCGGGGGCGCCTCGGCGGCGCTTTCGCGACAGTCGAGGCGCCCCCGCACGGTTCTGCTCAGCCGGTGAAGCCGGCCGTGATGGAGGTGAACTGCCAGTTGTTCTGGCTGATGCCGGAGCAGTTGCTGGTGACGCCGCCGCCCGGGCACGGCCGGTCACGGTTGACCGACCAGAAGGCGAGCCGGGCGATGTGGTGGGAGTTGGCCCAGTCGCGGATCTGCGTCCAGGCGCCCGTCGAGGTCAGCTCCTGCTGGTCGCTCAGCCCGTTCATGCCGGAGATGCCGACGTGCGCGTACGCGGTCGCGTCGTCCCAGCCGAACGTGGACTTCAGCTTGTTCTTCAGCCCGTCCGTGGCGCTCACGGTGCTGCCGTACATGTCGGCACCGCCGCCGAAGTCGAACGGCATGATCGTGAAGACGTCGATGTTCGCGTTCAGTGCCTTGGACCGGTCGATGAGCCGGTTGCCCCAGTAGTTGGGTCCGGTGGTCGACGTGCCGAAGGTGATGATGGTGCGCAGACCCGGGTTGTTGGCTTTGACGATCTTCAGGGCGTTGAGGATGCGGTCCTGAACGACCTCGTTCTCGAACTCGTCCGAGTTCTCGATGTCGATGTCGATCGCCTTCAGACCGTACGCGTCGATGACCCGTTGGTAGGCGCCCGCGAGGGCCTCGGGCGTGGAGCAGTTGGGGCCCAGCTTGTTGCCGCTCCAGCCGCCGATCGACGGCACGATGTCACCGCCGGCGGAACGGATGGAGTTGATGACGGCCTGGTCGTTGCCGCCGGTCAGAGGGCGCTGCCCGTCCCAGGCGGGGTTGCAGCCGCCGGACGACAGGATGAACGCCATCGTGTACCACTTGATGCCCGTAGAGCTCATGACCGAGGTCGCGCTGGGCGGGTCGCCCCAGCCGAGGTACAGGTAGGGCGCCGCCTGGGTGAATCCGGTGCCGCTGCCCGTGCCCTGGCCGGTCGTCACCGACACCGCGTTGGAGGCAGCCGAGGCGTTGCCGGCCGCGTCCCGGGCCCGGACGGTGAACGTGTACGCGGTGCTCGGGGAGAGCCCGCTGACGGTGGCGCTCGTCCCGGCGACGGTCAGCACCTGGTTGGACCCGCTGTAGACGTCGTACGCCGTGACGCCCACGTTGTCGGTGGCCGCGTTCCAGGCCAGGGACACGCTGGAGGAGGTCTTCCCGGTGGAGCGCAGGCTGCCGGGCGCGGCCGGCGCCTGGCTGTCCGAACCGTCGCCTCCGCCGGGCCCGTCGAGGCTGATGTCGTCGGCGTAGTAGGTGCCCTGGGCGTACCAGCCGTGGACGTAGACCGTGGCGCGGGTCTGGGTGGCCCCGGTGGTGAAGGACAGGCTCAGCCGGCTGTAGGCCGAGGGGGACGACGTCCACGTCGAGGAACCGCCGTCCACGCCGAGGTAGACGTAGGAGCCGCGCACCCAGCCGGTCAGGGCGTAGGCGGTGTTCGGCTGGACGGTGACGGTCTGGCTGCACTGGGCGATGTCGCTCGAACTCACCGCGCCCGCGAGGGCCTTCGAGCCGCTGTGCACGGGGGAGGTGACGACCGAGCCGAGGCCGCCGGTGCACGACCACGGGGACAGGCCGGACTCGAAGCCCGGACTGGACAGGGTGTTGGCCGCCTGGGCGGTACCCGGCAGCGCGACCGCTCCGGTGAGTGCGAGAGCGGCCGTGGCGAGCAGGGCGAGAAGGCGGCGTCTGGAACGCCGCAGGAATGTGTTGCGCACGCGATCTCCCTGAAGAAATGGAGGTGCTCGGGAGTGCAGGGACTGCGAGGAGTACCGAGAGGTGCGAGGCACTGCTGAGTGTGCGCAACCAAGTTGGTATGGACCAATCGCGGTGTCAAGGGATGCGGAGGGATTGGGGATCGAGGGGAGGGAGGGACCGGGGAGGGAGGGTCCGGCATACGGCCCGCGGTGCGGGCAGGCTGGCAAGGCGACCGGTCTACGGTGCGGACGCGGCGGCCGTCGGCGTGGGCGACGATGCCGGCGGTACGGGGCTCTCGTCGCCGGAGTTCATCGACGCGCCCACGGCCGCGGCCCCGGCGAACAGGAGGGCGGCGGCAGCACCCAGCACCACCTTCGAGGCCGGCACGCCGCGACTGCGGACCCGGGAGCGGGCAGGGGCGGTTGGGTGGAGCGGCGAAGGCGTGGTGACGCTCGACGGCGGTGGCGCGAACCCGGCGGCGGTCCTGTCGCCGGCCGACTCCGCCGCTGCCGGGGCCGGGTCCGGCAGCGGCGGCAGCGCCCAGCGCCCGGCGTTGAGCCAGTCGGCCGTCTCGTCGGCGGTGGGCCGCTGCGTGGGGTCCTTGGCGAGCAGGCGCAGTACGTAGTCGGACAGGGCCGGCGGAATGTCCGGACGCAGCCGGGCCGGGGGGATCGGCACGGCGTCGACGTGCTGGCGCACCACGGCGAGGGACGTCGCTCCCTGGAACGGCGCCCGGCCGGTGAGGAGCTGGTACAGCACGCAGCCCAGCGAATAGACGTCGGCCGGTGGGCGGGCGGGCCGGCCCAGGGCGCGCTCGGGGGCGAGGTGGTCGGCGGTTCCCACGATCTTGCCGGTGGCGGTGAGGGAGCAGTCGGCCTGGTCGGCGAAGCGTGCGATCCCGAAGTCCGTGATCTTTGCGGTGCGGTCGGCGCCGAGCATGATGTTGGCGGGCTTGATGTCCCGGTGGATCACGCCGTGCTGATGCGCCGCGGACAGACCGGCGGCCACCTGCGCCGCGAGTACGGCCGCTTCCCGCGGGGGCAGGACGCCGCGCAGGGACCGCTCCTGGGCCAGACTCCAGCCGTCGACGCACTCCATCACCAGATACAACTGGCCCCGGTCGGAACCGAAGTCGTACACGCTCACCACGTGCGGATGGTTGAGACGGGCGGCGGTCAGTGCCTCCATGCGGAACCGCTCGACGTCCGTCGCTTCCTCGGTGCGCAGCAGCTTGACCGCGACCCGGCGTCCGAGGACCTCGTCGGTGGCCTGCCACACCTCGCCCACGGAGCCGCGCCCCAGCAGCCCGTGCAGTCGGTAGCGATCCGCCAAGAGCACTGCCCGCCCACCCCACATCGTCGCGACACCAGGACCCCGCACCGCCCCGAAATCCTACGATGAGTCGTGATGTGGGGTACGACGGGCCCAGGTTACCCGGCCGTTCGCCACCGTCCTCCGCCTCTGCCCCCCGCCGACGCCTTGCACCGTCCCGCCGAGCGGCCCGAGGGCGGACGGATGCGACGGAGACGGCCGACCCGGGTCCACTGCTTACAGCGCGAGTACCGTCAGGACTGTCACTCGCACGTGCGGTGCGCGGGAGCGGCACGTGCGGGGCTGCGGACCAGGACCCGGTGGCGGGGCCGGCGCGTCCAGGGGAGCGGCCATGGCCGCGGTTCCTCGGCGTCGGCGGTCGGGGCGACCCCGCGGGGCAGCCGTGCCCACGGGCCGCCCGCCGCCCGGGACTCCGCGGGAATGCCCCGGACCGGGAACGGGATCGGCGACCGGCCCGGCCGTACGGGCAGGCGGCTGTCCGTCCGCCCGTACGGTCTCTTACTTGCTGTGCACGATCTGGATCAGGTTGCCGCAGGTGTCGTCCAGCACGGCGGTGGTGACCGGGCCCATCTCCAGCGGCTCCTGGGTGAACCGAACCCCGAGCCCGCGCAGCCGGTCGAACTCCGCGCTCACGTCGTCCACGGCGAACGAGGTGGCCGGGATGCCGTCCTCGACCAGCGCCGTCTTGTACGGCTGCACCGCGGGGTGACCGGAGGGCTCCAGCAGCAGCTCGGTCCCCTCCGGGTCCTCGGGCGAGACCACGGTCAGCCACCGGTCCTCGCCCAGCGGGACGTCGTGCTTCTTCACGAAGCCCAGGACGTCCGTGTAGAAGCGGAGGGCCTTCTCCTGGTCGTCCACGAAAACGCTCGACAGGTGGATCCTCATGATGTGCTCTCCGGTCTGTGGGGCCTGAGCCAGCGGGTGGCGATGCGCTCAAGCGGTGCGGTGTTCAGGTCGTGGAACTTGTAGCGGCCCTGGCGCCGTGACACGACCAGGCCGGCGGCTTCCAGCACGGCCAGGTGCTGGCTGATGGCCTGCCGGGACAGCCCCAGGCCGTGTTTCGTCACCAGCCGGGTGCAGATCTCGAACAGGGTCTGGCCGTCCCGCTCCACCAGTTCGTCGAGGATGCGCCTACGGGTCGGGTCGGCCAGGGCCTTGAAAACATCCTCAGCCATGACCCCACCATAGGCAAGTAGTGACTTGCCTATCAAGTGGAGGCCGGATCGGGTCCGCGCGCCGTCGCCCCGTTCGCGGGCGTCGCGGTGACGGGCGCGTGGCGTGCGCCGCGGGGGCACGGCCCGGGCCGAACGGGTGAGGAGGCCCTCCGTCCGCCGGGATGGACCTGCGGGTACCGGGTAGACGGGGTCACATGAGAGCGGGGTGCCGGACCCGGTACGACCTCCGGGTCCGGACCCGGTACGACCCTCCGGCCCTCGGCCCGGTACGACAGCCGGGGTGCCGAACCCGGCCGGACCCAGCGAAGGAAGTGTCATGCCCGGTCTGATCGAACGAATCAAGCGGTTCGCGCGGAGCCCGCAGGGGCGGCGCACCGTCGACCAGGCGCGGCGTGCCGCGTCCGATCCCCGTCGCCGCGCCCAGGCCCGGCAACTCCTGGCCCGGCTGCGCTCGCGCCGCTGACGCCCTTACCTGCCGACGCGCGCGGCCGACGCGCGGCCCGGCGTCGGCGGGTGACCGCTGTTCTCCACCCCGCACCGCCGCGCGGTCGAGGAAAACTCGATTGCAGGTGGCGGCAGCCGGTCTAGCCCGACGCCCCTGTTTCGCGGTCGACTTGGTCGGTATCGTCTGTCATGAGCACGATCGGATCGGCCTCGCCCGCCCAGCGCGGATGACCAGCGAAGTGGAGTTGTGCATGCGGCTTGTCGACGTGCCGTACGGCAACCGTCACGACGGCCCGGGCGGCACCCTCCCGTGAGGCACGGCCGTGGCGCCCACGGCTCGCCGTAGGACTCCGGCCCGCCGGTGCGGCCGCCGGGCGCACGTGTGACAGCGACGGCATCGTCCTTCCGGACCGCCGTCGTGTTTCTGCCTGTTGGCAAACCCCACTCTCAGGAGGTTCGATGCGTCATCTCCGGATCATCATGATGGTCCTGGGCGCGCTCCTCGTCGGCCTGGTCACCGCCCCGTCGGCGCAGGCGGCACCCAACTTCAAGGCGCCCTACCCGTGCGGTCAGAAGTGGACCTACAGCCACCACTCGGCGGAGGTCAGACTCGCGCTGGACTTCGTCCGGGCCGACGGCGGCGCCACCGCGGGCACCCCGGTGCTGGCGTCCGCCTCGGGCACCGCCTACCGCTACTACGAGGCGAACGGCGCCGGGAACTACGTCGTCATCGACCACGGCGGCGGCTGGAAGACGTACTACTTCCACCTGTCGTCCTACGCGATCAGCCACGGACAGGGCGTGGCCCAGGGCCAGACGATCGGCTACACCGGTTCCACCGGCAACAGCTCCGGCGCGCACAACCACTACGAGCAGCTCTACAACGGTGTGGGTCAGACCATCCACATCAACGGCGCCTCGCTGGCCCCGTACCCGGGCTCGTACAACCAGAAGTACCTGACCAGCGACAACGGCTGCGGTGGCGGTGGCGGCAAGTACTGGGTGGACACGTTCGCCAACGCGCCGGGGTACGCCTCGCCGACCAGCACCACCCAGACCGGCACCCTCAACGCGGGCACCAACTACGTGTTCTGCAAGGCGTGGGGCCGTGAGATCCGCGACGGCTCCGGGAGCTTCAACCACTGGTGGCTGAAGACCGACCTGGACGTCGGCCCGGGCGGCCAGTACGTCTCCGCCTACTATCTGTCCCGCTGGGGCAATGACGAGGCGCGCGACAACAGCGGGAATGTGATTCCGGACTGCTGAGCAGGACCCTTTTCTTTTCTTCCCCGCCGTCAGGGACCGGCCGCGGGGAAGGAAAGGGAGGGAAAAGGGAAATGAACGGGCCGCGCGGCGAATCGCTTCTCGCCGCGCGGCCCGACCTGTCAGTCCAGCGTGATCCTCGACGCCGGGTTGAGCTTGATCACGGCCTGGAGGGCCGCGGTGTCGCCGTTGCTGATGATCCCCAGGCAACTGGCGTCGGACGCCACGAGGTCCCGGCTCGTCCCGTCGGCCACCAGGGTGCCGGCCGCGTTGTCGAAGTAGCCGTGGACCGTGCCCGTGAAGTCGGCCGAGCAGGCGAAGCCGGAGACGTGGGCCTTGACGCCGACGACCTCGCCGTTCACCCGGTCCGGGTCGGTGGCGTCCACACCGGTGACGTCGATGGCGTACGGCGTGTCCGAGGCGGTGATGGTGACGCTGAGCCCGAGCGCCGAGCAGCCGGTGAACGACATCGTGTTGAGCTGGCCGATGCCCGTGCCGGACAGGCCCGAGCCGCTTTTGACGGAGCCGGCGACGTCGGCGGAGGTGCAGGAGTGCGTGCCGGAGTCCGTCACCAAGCCCGGGTTGTCGGCGTGTCCGGTGAAGCTGCCGCCCGGCGACACGGTCCAGGTGGCCTGTGCGGCGGCCGAGCTGGGGGCGACGGTGAGGCCGAGGGCCGCGCCGCTGAGGGCGGCAGCGGTGAGGACCGTGCGGGTGACGCGGTGCATGGTTCCGGTTCCCTTCTGCGGGGTTGCCGCGCCCGCGGAAACCGTCCCCGATCGGGCGGCAACCGCAGACGTGGCAAACGTAACGGAAACGTCAGCCGGATTCGCCGGCCGACCGATCGAGCACTGCCTGGAATTTAAGGGCCGGGAAGCGCGGATCGCAATACTCGGCTTGGAATGGAACAAGACAAGTTACCGGGGGTAACAAAGTCGTCCGAGAGTAAGGAAAGGCCGGGGTCCTTGACGGGTGACTGCATTTCGGCGGGGCGGCGTCGGTCGCCCCGCGGGCCCGCAATCCGTGAAGGGTCGAGGCGCGGTGGGCCGGTGGCTGCGGTAGTCGTGAACATTCATGAGCGTGTTCGGTAGGTGGCATGGAGAACGCGCATACCGGTACATGTGCGGCCATGGTGCACCTACCTCATGGTCGTGCTCGTTCACGGGGTCGCGGTCGACGTGCCGACGGGCGCGCCGCGTTCGTGACTCGGGTGGCCTGAAAGCGACACATCGGCCGCCCGCCCGCCGCGCGTCGCCCCGCCGCGAGGACGGCCCGCTAGCGCTGCCCGCCCCGCGGGAGGTCCCTGACGAACACGAGCGCGTCGGCGTCGGTCAGGCGGGCCGGGTCGAAGGGGGCGTAGCCGAACCAGGGGGACACGCGGGGGAGGGGGCGGGGATCGCCCAGGGCGGCGGCCAGCCGGCGCGGGTCGATGACGCAGGCGTCCCCCGGGAGGGCGTACAGGAACCCTTCGAGGGTGTCCGGCGGCGGGGTGTCCACGCCCTGGTGCCGGATCGTGCCGAGGGCCGTGGCCAGGAAGGCGTAGTCCTTTCCCAGGCGGGTGCTGACGATCGCGCCGGCACCCCACCACTCCAGCGGCCGGCCGCCCATCCGCATCGTGCTCCTGTGCCGCTGGAGATGGGTGTTGTGGGCGTGGACCAGTGCCGGGCCCCGTTCGGCGACCGCGAGGAGGTTGTCGGCCATCATCCGGTCCCGCACGCCCACCAGCCGCGTCAGGCGGGCGGGCGAGGTGTCGGCCATCCAGTGGTGGTAGCGCAGCAGACCGGTGGCGGTACGCGCGTACAGGCGCGCCCGGTCGAAGTCCTCCCGTGAGGTCGTCGTCAGCAGGTGCGGGGTCTGCTCGTCCAGCAGTTCCGCCAGGTCGTCGGCGAGCAGCCGCAGCTCCCCGGCTTCCGCCGACCGCCCCACGGATCGCGACGGGTCCGTCATCGCGGCCCGGTCGGTCCACCGGTCGTCGCTGCCGAGCAGGCGGTCGAGCGTTCCCGCGGTGCAGGGGAGCAGGTCCGGGTCGACCCGCAAGGAGAGGTAGTCGTGCAGCGCGGTGAGGACGCGGCGGGGACTCGCGGCTTCCGTGATCTCCAGCGGGCCGTCGAAACCGGCGAAGCGGACCTGCTCGGACGTGGGCCGGCCGTCGTTGTACGCGCGCATCCAGCGCACCAGTTCGCGATTGGCGTCGGACGCACCCCACCCGTGGCTGAACCCGCGCTCCATGACCTCGTCGAGGGTGCCGGCGCCCGAGGTGACGTAGTCGTCCACGACGAGGCCCGCCACACAGTCGCTCTCGATCACGATCGACCGGTAGCCCTCCTGCTCGGCCAACTGCCGGAAGAGGCCGTTCCGTACGTCGAGCAGTGTGTCCTCGCCGTGCGTGGGCTCGCCCAGGGCGAGCAGCCGGGGCCGGGCCGGCAGCAGCCCCATGACGGCGGCGGCATCGACGGGAAGGGCGTCGTTCCTGATGTCTGCGATCATGGTCTCCACGCTATCGTTGAAGCTTCGGTGGAAACTTTTTCGCGAAGACAGCAGCTATACGGCGGTCTCATGGCAGAAAACCTTCAAAGCGGTGTACGGCTCCGGCCGATCGACCTGGCGCGCGGACACGGCCTGTCCACACAGGCGGTCAGGAACTACGAGGACGCCGGCATCCTGCCGCCCGCCGCTCGCACACCCCACGGCTACCGCACCTACACGCCGCTGCACGCGCACGCCCTGCGCGCCTTCCTCGCCCTGGTGCCGGGCCACGGCCACCCCGCGGCGACGTCGATCATGCGGGCGGTGAACGAGGGCACGACCGAGGAGGCGTTCCGCCTCGTCGACGAGAGCCACGCCCAGCTCCTCGACGACCGCCGGACGCTCCAAGCCGTGGAGGGCGCCCTGCGCGACCTGGAGTCCGGGGCGGTGCCGGAGCCCCGCGCCGCCGGCGCGCGCGGCGCGGGCACCGCGCGCACGGTGGCCGACACGTTCATCGGCCCCCTGGCCGGCCGGCTCGGCATCAGGCCCGCCACGTTGCGCACCTGGGAGCGTGCCGGGCTGGTACGCCCCCGCCGTGACCCGCGGACCGGTTACCGCGTCTACGACGAGTCGGACGTCCGGGATGCCCGGCTCACCCACCAACTGAGGCGCGGCGGCTACCTGCTGGAGCAGATCGCCCCGCTGATCGACCAGGTGCGTTCGGCCGGTGGCCCGCAGCCGTTGGAGTCCGCCCTGCGCGACTGGCGCGGCCGGCTGTCCGCCCGCGCGCGGGCGATGCTCGCGGGCGCGGCGGAACTGGACGCCTACCTCCGCGCCCGCGAACGAACCGACTGACGCGGGCCCCGGCCCCGGTCACACGGGCAGGCGGTAGACCGTCCGCCGCTGCCCGTACTCGACCAGCTCGTCGCCGGGCAGCATGCCGACGGCCTCAAGGAGGCTTCGGGAAGACACGTTCGCGTTCTGCGTGACGGCCACCACCGCCTGCGCGCCCGGCAGGCCCCGGGCCCAGCGGATCACCTCGGCGACCGCCTCGCGCCCCAGGCCGCACCCCCACACCTCCGGAAGAAGTGTGTACGAGACCTCCGTCCCGCCCCGGGGAGAACCCGGCTCGACGGTGACCAGCCCGACCACCGCGGACGTCTCCCGCAACTCCACCGCGAACGCCCCGGGTGTGCCCGGCAGACGCGAGCGCCGGATCGCGATCCTGTCCTCGCTCACCGGCCCGCCGAGAAAAAGGCGTGCCCGTTCGTCCCGCCACAGCCGCTCGATCGACGGCAGGTCCGCCGCCGCCACCGGACGCAGCAGCAGCCGAGGCGTGTCCAGGGCGGCGGGCCACCAGGACGGCGCCCCCGCGCGCGGGTGGGAAGTCATCCGCGCCACCCTGACACCGGCCCGCTCACCGACGCGAGACGCCACGCCGCGCCCGCGCGCCCGCCCCGCCCCCGCCGCTCCCGCTCTCCGAGGACGCGGCCGGTTCGTCCCCGCCACGCCGGTGCCGCGGGGCGGCGGCCGGTCCGTACCCACCGCCGCGGCGCCGCGCCGGAACGCCCGGCCCGCACCCACCCCGTGGCACAACGGCCGGTTCGTACCCGCCGCGCACCCCTCCGTACCGGATCGTCCGGGCGTGCGGGGGAAGATGGGTGGGCGATCGAGCGGACCCGATGTGAAGGAGCAGGCGCATGCAGCACGAGCGAGCGGGCCGGCCGGCCGACCCCGAGGACCTGATCGACGTCGCCCGCCTGGTGACGGCGTACTACGCACTGCACCCCGATCCGGCGGACCCCGGCCAACGGGTGGCGTTCGGCACGTCCGGCCACCGCGGATCGTCCCTGGCGGTCTCCTTCAACGAGGACCACATCGCCGCCACCAGCCAGGCCATCTGCGAGTACCGGGCGGCGCAGGGCACCGACGGGCCGCTGTTCCTCGGCGCGGACACGCACGCCCTGTCCGAGCCGGCGAGGGTCACCGCGCTGGAGGTGTTCGCCGCCAACGACGTGACGACCCTGATCGACACCGCGGACGGCTACACCCCCACACCCGCGGTCTCCCACGCCATCCTCACCCACAACCGGGGCCGTGGCCCGGGCCTCGCGGACGGCGTGGTCGTCACCCCCTCGCACAACCCGCCCGCCGACGGCGGCTTCAAGTACAACCCGCCCCACGGCGGTCCGGCCGGCTCGGAGGCCACCGCGTGGATCCAGAACCGCGCCAACGACATCATCACCGAAGGCCTGAAGGACGTACGGCGCGTCCCGTACGCCAGGGCGCTCGCCGCTCCCGGCACCGGCCGTCACGACTTCCTGGGCGCGTACGTCTCGGACCTGCCCGCCGTGCTGGACCTCGACGCGGTCCGGGCGGCCGGCGTGCGCATCGGCGCCGACCCGCTGGGCGGCGCGTCCGTCGACTACTGGGGCCGCATCGCCGAACAGCACCGCCTCGACCTGACCGTGGTCAACCCGCGCACCGACCCCACCTGGCGGTTCATGACGCTGGACTGGGACGGCAGGATCCGCATGGACTGCTCGTCGCCGTACGCGATGGCCTCGCTCATCGAGCAGCGCGACGGGT
Organism: Streptomyces sp. NPDC005925; assembly: GCF_040638805.1. Taxonomy (NCBI): domain Bacteria; kingdom Bacillati; phylum Actinomycetota; class Actinomycetes; order Kitasatosporales; family Streptomycetaceae; genus Streptomyces; species Streptomyces sp. NPDC005925. The sequence continues at coordinate 60,579 of NZ_JBEXVL010000006.1, forward strand.
TCCGGATCGCCACCGGCAACGACGCCGACGCCGACCGGCACGGCATCGTCACCCCGGACGCCGGGCTGATGAACCCCAACCACTATCTCGCCGCCGCCATCTCCTATCTCTACGCCCACCGCACCGGCTGGCCCGCCGACGCGGGCGTGGGCAAGACGCTCGTCTCCTCCGGCATGATCGACCGCGTCGCCGCGGGCCTCGGCCGCCGCCTGGTCGAAGTCCCCGTCGGATTCAAGTGGTTCGTGGACGGGCTGGCCGACGGCTCGCTCGGCTTCGGCGGCGAGGAATCCGCGGGCGCATCGTTCCTGCGCCGCGACGGATCGGTGTGGACCACCGACAAGGACGGCATCGTCCTGGCCCTGCTCGCCTCCGAGATCACCGCCGTCACCGGCAAGACCCCCTCCGAGCACTACGCCGCTCTCACCGCCCGCTTCGGGGCGCCCGCCTACGCCCGCATCGACGCGCCCGCGACCCGCGAGGAGAAGGCCCGCCTCGCCGCACTGTCCCCGGCCCGGGTCACCGCCGACACCCTCGCCGGGGAGCCGGTCACGTCCGTGCTGACCGAGGCACCGGGCAACGGCGCGCCCATCGGCGGCCTCAAGGTGGCCACGGAGAACGCCTGGTTCGCGGCCCGCCCGTCCGGCACGGAGGACGTCTACAAGATCTACGCGGAGTCGTTCCGGGGCCCCGACCACCTCCGGCAGGTCCAGGAGGAGGCCCGGGGCGTCGTCCTTGGGGCACTGGCCGACTGAGGCCGGGCGCCCGGCCTCGTCGCGCGGGGCGCCGGGGCGGGGTCCGGCCGTCACGGTTCCGGAGCCCGCCCGCGCGACGGACCGGTCCGGGACTCCGCACGCACGGCGGACACGGCGCCGGACCCCGCCCGCAGGCCCAGGACCGAGACCGGCAGCGACACGGTTCCGGAGCCCGCCCGCACGGCCACGGGCGTACCCCGACATGTCGGTGCGCCGATGCCGGGAGGGTGCCGTCAGGCGATCGACGCGGAGATGACGGCGGACACGGCGAGGTTGCAGGACGCCGTCACCCACACCGCGGGGTGGGGCTCGGGCTCGACCAGCGTCGCGCCCAGCCGCCCCGGCGTGATCAGGTCCACCACCAGGAACGCCAACGCCATCATCACCAGCCCCAGCAGCCCGAACGCCGCGGTCGACGCGAGGCCCTTGCCGAAGTCCTCGTACGTCGTCCAGATCGACGTGAACACGATGCCGCCGATGCCGAGCAGCGCGGAGCTGAGCACCAGGGAGGCGTTGCGGTTGCGCTCCTCCCAGATCTGCTTGCCCAGCTTGCCGGGGGTGAGCACGTCGACCAGCACGATGCCGAGGACCAGCAGGACGAGGCCGAGCGCGCCGTACGTGGTGGCCCGTCCGAGTCCGTTGACGATGTCGCTCATGGGGTGCCCGGCTCCATAACGTAAGGGATCGTTGAATGATCGCGGTCAAGGTGACGCAAAATGTAGCGCACCAGGCCCCCGACCCGGTCGGCCACCCGGGTTGCGGATGGCCGACCGGGCCCGACGTCAGCGCGGCTGCCGCTCCCGGGCGGCCGTCTCTAGCAGCAGTTTCGCGGCCACCGCCGCCCCGTCCGTGCGGATCGTGCCGGCCACGGCCGCCGCCCGCGCACGGGTCCCGGGCGCCAGGGCCGTGGCGAGCGCGGCCGACAGGGAGCCGAGGGTCGGCGTCGGCCCGTCGTGTGCCGCGCCGATGCCCAACTCGGCCACCCTCGCCGCCCAGTACGGCTGGTCCGCGATCTGCGGCACCACCACCTGCGGGGCACCGGCCGCGGTCGCCGTCGTCGTGGTGCCCGCGCCACCGTGATGCACGACGGCGGCCACCCTCCCGAACAGCGCCCGGTGACTGACCTCGCCGACGACGAAGCAGTCGTCCCCCTCGTCCGTCCGGGCCAGGTCCGCCCAGCCGCGGGCGAGCAGGACCCGGCGGCCCCGTGCGCGGACCGCTTCGGTGACCACGCGGGCGAGGCCGGGGGAGGAACGCATGGCCATGCTGCCGAAGCCCACGTACACCGGCGGCTCACCGGCCGCCAGGAACGCCTCCAGGTCTGCGGGGAGCGGACGTTCGTCCGGCAGGAGCCACGCCCCGGTCTGCACCAGGTCGAGATGCGTCAGGTCCGCCCACGGCGCCAGGACCGGGTCGGCCGCCAGCAACGCCCGGCCACCGTGGACATGGGCGCGCACGTCGTCCACCGGCGGCAGACCGAGCGCCGCCCGGCGGGTGTTGAGGGGCTCGGCGTACATCGCGTTCACACGCTGGGCGTCCTCCTCCCACAGCACCTCCAGGTCGGTCTCCTCCGGCGAGGACTGCCGTCCCGGCCGCCGTCCCGGCGGGAAGTGCGGGGACGGCAGGCCGAAGGTGTGGAAGCACGCGAACAGGCAGGGAACGCCCAGGTGTTCGGCCACCGAGCGCACGCCGGCCGGCATCAGGCCGGTCGCCAGCAGCACATCGCATCCCTCGGCCGCCGCCGCGGTGAGCGTGTCGAACCGCGCGTTCACCAGGTCGGCAGCCAGCCGGAACGCGTCCTCCGTCGTGGGCGGCCTCTCCCGGGACACCACCGAGCGCACCGTCGGACCGAGCGGTACCAGCGGCACGCCGACCCCGGCCAGCAGCGCCGCGAACTCCTCGTCCGGCGGCGCGCACACCCCTACCTCCGCACCGAGTTCCCGCACTCGCACCGCGAGCGCCGCAAGCGGCTCGACGTCCCCGCGCGATCCCCACGTCGACAACAGCACACGCATGACACAACCCCGTTTTCCCTGGTCCCGGCTTCGGCCGCCCATCCTGGAGCACGACCGGGGCCTTGCCGCAAGCCCCCCGGTGCGCTATAGCTTGGTAGTGGCGAGGAGATCCATCTCCTCGTTCTTTTTTTGTACGCACCGGTCCACTCAACCCCAACTCGTACAACGCGACACCCGCCCCGGTAGGCACCGAGGTCGGTGCGCTGGTGGCAACCTGGGACAACGACGCGTCGACTGGGTGTGCACCGGCACGATGATCGACGCGGACACCTTCCTGACCGCGTCCCACTGCACTACGGACTGGCCCGACAACGTCCGCTTCTACGTGTCGCTCGACCAGGACGTGCAGGCCGGGCTGGACGCCGCCGAGAAGAGATACCCCGGCGACCCGGCCGCCCAGGCGAACGCCGTCGCCGTGCAGGGGCGGGCGCACACCCACCCCGACTATCCGGGCCCTGCCTCCGACCCGCACGACATCGCCGTCGTCGAACTACCCGCCACGAAGACGAAAACGCGCTGGTCCTTCACCCCGGCCACCCTGCCCACCGCCGGCCAACTGAGCGCCCTCGGCCCGCAGAAGCTCAACTCCACCGACTGGACCGTCGCCGGATACGGCACCCGGGAAGCGGTGAACGGACCGGGCGGCCGGACCCACCCGGGCGGCGGCGTCCGCAGGAAGGCCCCGGTGACCTTCGACGCCCTCAACGACGCCTGGGCACGCCTGGCCATGACCGCCCCCCAGGGCAACGGCGGCGCCTGCTACGGCGACTCCGGCGGGCCCAACTTCGCCCTCATCGGGGGCAGGCGCATCCTCGCGGCCACCACCATCACCGGCGACACCCCGTGCTACGCCACGAATGTCACCTACCGCCTGGACACGCCCGGCGCGCGGGCTTTCCTGTCACCGTTCGTCCAGCTCCCGTAGGCCGTACGGCACACGTCCTCTCCCGCGCGACGGTCGCGCGCGTGCGCGTCCCTGTGCGCGGGTGAGGACGAGGGGGGCCGCCGACGCGTCGCCCCGCGGCCGGCGGGCACGGGACGTACCGTGGGGTCGATGGCGCAGGCCGACCGTGCTGGACCGATCCGTGGTGGTGCCATGTGCTGGAGCGCGAAGGCCGACCTCGTGGCGGGCGCCGCCGTCGCCGCCGCGGGCGCGGCCTGCCTGACCCGCGTCCGACGGCGCCGAGACCTGCCGCTGGCCACGCTGCCATTGCTGCTCGGGGCCCATCAGATCATCGAGGCGGCCGTATGGACCTCCGACGGGGGCACGGGGCCGGCCACCCTCGCCTGGGCCGTCCTCGCTCTGCCCCTGCTCGCCGTGTGGGTGCCGGCGGGTGTGCTGTGCGCCGCGCCGCGACATGCCCGGCGCCGGCTGATCCCGCTGCTCGCGGTCGGCGCCGCGACGGCGGCGGCACTCGGCCTCGCCCTGGCCGAAAGCCCGGTCACGGCCGATGTCCGCGGCCACACCGTGGGCTACGTCCTGGACCTGCACCACCCCCGCCTCCTGGTCGCCGGCTACCTGCTGGCCACGGTCGGCTCGCTGCTGCTCTCCGGCGACCGCGGGCTGCTGGTCCTGGGGATCGTGCTCGGCGCCGGGGCACTGCTGAGCTGGTCGCTGTGGCGGCTGGAGTTCGTGTCCACCTGGTGCGCCGTCGCCGCCGTGTGCTCGGTGGCACTGCTCGGCTGGGTCCGCCGCCGAGCCGCGGAGCCGGGGCACGCGCCCGTGGACGGCAGGCCGGCCCGGCCCGGCTGACGGTCGTCGGACAGGGGCCGGGACAGGCCTGCGCGCGGGCGACGGGCCCCCGGGAACCCTCCGCCGCACCGGAGGCGGAGGTCACGCGTCCGGCGCGGGCCACGGACCGACCGGCATGATCACGCCATACAGCACCGGCCTGATCCCGGGGCTCCCGGCACCGGTCTGACACGGGCCGGTACCGCCCTCTCCAGGAACTATGTACGCGTCACGTACACGGTGTTGGTCGACGTGCCGCCCTGGAGCGGGTTGTCGAAGTCCACGATGTGGGCCTCGGCCGTGGCGAAGACGTCGGCCAGGACGGCCGTGAACTGCTCGTCCGGCGGGTCGTTGGACCACAGCGCGAAGACCCCGCCGGGCAGCAGGTGCCGCCCGAGCGCCCGCAGCCCCTCGGGGCGGTAGAGCGCGGCGTGCCGGGGGTTGAGCACATGACGCGGTGAGTGGTCGATGTCCAGCAGGACGGCGTGAAAACGCCGTCCCGGTGTCCGCGGGTCCAGGCCCGCCGGGTCGCCGACGGCCTCGAAGAAGTCGGCGTGCACCAGGCGGCAGCGGGGATCGTCGGCCACGCGTGCGCCGAGCGGCACGAGATGCCGCTCGTGCCAGTCGATCACCTCACCGAGCGCCTCCACGACGACCAGCGACCGCACCCGCGGGTCGTCGAGCGCGGCCACGGCGGTGTATCCGAGGCCGAGCCCGCCGACCACGACGTCCAGCTCACCGACAGCACCGGACAGCTCCGCCCCGGCCCCCTCGGCCCCCGGCAGCTCCGCGAGGCCCAGCCGGGTCAGCTCGACCTCCCCGGCGGTGAACAGGCTGGACATCAGGAACTCGTCGCCGAGTTTCACCTCGTAGACGTCGTCGTCCGAGCCGGGGGAGCGGCGGCGCCGCAGGCTGAGGTCGCCCAGCCGGGTCGGGCGCCAGTCGATCTCCTCGAAGCGCGCACTCACGGGTGTTCCTCGTCTCCGCCCCGGCCGGGGCCGGGGCTTTCAGGATGGTCGGCGGCGGCCCGGCCGGCCCTCAGGCGTCGATGATGACGGGAATGATGAGCGGCCTGCGGCGATGGGTGCGGAACGCCCAGTTGGCCACCGCGCGGGCGATGAGCTGCTCCAGCTGGTGCGCGTCGCCGACACCTTCCTCGGCGGCGGTGGCCAGCGTCTTCTTGATGACGGGGATCACCGACTCGAACGTGGACTCGTCGTGCACGAAGCCCCGGGCCAGGAAGTCGGGCGGCTCGGCAAGCGCACCCGTGTCGGCGTCCACGATCGCCACGACCGTGACCACGCCCTCGGAGGCCAGGGTCAGACGGTCCTTGAGGGAGGCCTCGGTGGCGCCGCCCACCTCCATGCCGTCCACGTAGACGTTGCCCGCGGGCACCTTGCCGGTGATGGTGGCGCGCCCGTTCACGAGGTCGACCACGACACCGTCCTCGGCGATGACGACCCGCTCCGGGTCGACACCCGTACGGATGGCCAGGTCGCCGTTGGCCCGTAGATGGCGCCACTCGCCGTGCACCGGCATGACGTTGCGGGGCTTGACGATGTTGTAGCAGTAGACGAGCTCCCCGGCGCTGGCGTGCCCCGAGACGTGCACCTTGGCGTTGCCCTTGTGGACGACGTGGGCGCCCCACCGGGTCAGCCCGTTGATCACCCGGTAGATGGCGTTCTCGTTGCCGGGGATGAGGGAGCTGGCGAGCAGGACGGTGTCGCCCTCGCCGATCCGGATCATGTGGTCGCGGTTGGCCATCCGTGACAGCGCCGCCATCGGCTCGCCCTGGGAGCCCGTGCAGACCAGGGTCACCCGGTGGTCGGGCAGCTTCTCCAGCTCCTTGGTGGACACGACCAGTCCGGACGGCACCTTCAGGTAGCCCAGCTCGCGGGCGATGCCCATGTTGCGGACCATCGAGCGGCCCACGAACGCGACCTTGCGGCCGTGCTGGTGCGCGGCGTCCAGGACCTGCTGGATGCGGTGCACATGGCTGGCGAAGCTGGAGACGATGACGCGGCGCGGCGCGGTCCGCATCACCTGCTCGATCGCCGGGTTCAACTCCCGCTCGGAAGTGGTGAACCCGGGCACCTCGGCGTTGGTGGAGTCCGTGAGGAAAAGGTCCACGCCCTCCTCGCCGAGCCGCGCGAACGCCCGCAGGTCGGTGATGCGGTCGTCCAGCGGGAACTGGTCCATCTTGAAGTCACCGGTGTGCAGGACCAGTCCGGCAGCGGTGCGGACGGCCACGGCGAGACTGTCCGGGATGGAGTGGTTCACGGCGACGAACTCGCAGTCGAACGGCCCGAAGGTGCGCCGGTCGTTCTCCTTCACCCGCACCGTCCGGGGCCGGATGCCGTGCTCCTTGAGCTTGGCCTCCAGGAACGCAAGGGTGAGCTTCGAACCGACGACGGGAATGTCCGACCGCTCCCGCAGCAGGTACGGGACGGCGCCGATGTGATCCTCGTGGCCGTGGGTCAGCACCACGGCCACGATGTCGTCCAGACGGTCCCGGATGGAGGTGAAGTCGGGAAGGATCACGTCCACGCCGGGCTGTGTCTCTTCGGGGAACAGCACGCCACAGTCGATGACGAGCAGTTTGCCGGCGTGCTCGAAGACGGTCATGTTGCGGCCGATCTCGCCGAGGCCGCCCAGGGCGACGACCCTCAAGCCTCCGGCGGGCAGTGGCGGGGCGGGCTTCAGGCCGGGATGCGGGTGACTCATACCGTGACGCTACCGGAGGGCCGCCGGGTGATCCATTACCGGCATACGCATCACGCCGCCACCGGCGTTCACGACTGGTGCCGGACCGGGCCGCGTCCACCGTCCGCGGCCACGGACTCCGGCGTGCTGCGTCGCCCGGCGACCCTGCCTCCACGCGAACTCGAAAGGCCGTCCACGCCGCACGGAACCGGCTTCTCGCGGCGGGACTCTCGCGTTAGGTTGGAGATCAAGGGCTGGACCTCCGCCGTCGGCCCCGCCTCGGGCCACAGCGGCCGGGGAGCTCCCGCGCCGGTACCTCGGCGGCGTCGTTCCCCAGCGGCCGCCGGCCGCGGCCCGCGAGGCCGTCTCCTCCCCGACAGCGGGTCTCGCGGGCCCCCAGGACCCCGGCGCAGCCCTGACGTCGTCCGCCCGTACCGAGCGCGCAAGGAGCCCGCATGCCGCCCTCGACCTCGTCCCCCGACGCAGCCACCCGCGTCGCGCCGGAGACCGACGACCTCCTGGACGCCGCGTTACGCCACGTCGGCACCCTGCGGGCCGCCCGCCCCACGCTGGGCATCGTGCGCGGCTGGAGCCGCGGCGAGCGGGAACGGGCCCGGCAGTTGCGCATCGGTCTCGACGAACGGCACGTCCGCAGCACGGAGTTGAACCCCGTGGCCGAGGCGGGCCGGCGTGACGGCCGGGGGCGCGGCCCCCGCCCGCCGGTCGACCTGCTCGTGTACGCCGGGGGATCCCAGCCGGAGCAGGCCATGCGGGCCGCCGCCCTGTGGGACCTGCCGCTGCTCCTCGACCGTCCGGCGGGACGCCGGAGCGGCAGCGATCCCGACACGGCGGACACGCATCGCAGGGCAGTGGCCGGCATCCATCTCGCCGACGGCGGCTTCGCGGTGGCGGTACGCGAGGCCGTCCTGGTCTCGCTGCAGCCGCACCCGGGCCATGCCCGCCTCATCCTCGACAACGAGAAGATCACCGCCCCGGGCGACCGGCCCCTGTGCTTGACCCTGACCGACGAGGGCCTGCTGGAGGCACGCGGCGACTCCTTCGGTCTGCGCCGCATCCGCCGCCTGCGCTTCGAACGCGCCTGGGGCGCCTACCGGCTGGAAGTGGACGGCGTACCCTCCCGCGACGTACGCGCCCCCCTGCGCATCGAGGCCCTGCCCGGCCGTCTCCACCTCCTGCACCCCTGAGGCCGGCACGGGGGAAGGGCGCCGGCCGCCGCCCGCACGGCAGAGCGGAGTCTCCGCGTGTTCGCCCGTGCCGTCGAGAGCGACGGCAGTGGTGAACCGCCATGACGCGGGCCCGCTCGGGGACGCGACGGATGACCGCCCGGCAGGCCGACGACACCGCCACCCCCCAACGGCAAGGCCCGCCCGCCCCTCGTCCGGGGGATCGCCACCGCCGTCCGTCAGCGTGCGCCGAGCACGTTCCCCAGGACGCCCAGGCCGAATCCGCAGGCGAGGACCAGGCAGGCGCACACGGTGTGCCGTCTGAGCAGGGCGCGGCGGAGGGCGGCGTACCGGGCCTCGTACTCTTGGCGCAGTTCGGCGGCCCGCCGGACGGTGTCCTGGAGCATGCGGCGGGTGAAGTCGAGGCGGTGGTGGACGTACTGGCGGGTGAGGTCCTCCGCCTGGACGCCGGTCAGCCACGGCAGGCCGGCGCGCAGTTCCTCGGCCTCGCGGAGCGCCTGGTCCCGGTGGGCCCGCGCCATGAGGTGGCCCTCGGCCTCCGCGACGAGGGCCGCGGCGTCGCCGGTGTCCGGAGGGCGGCGCCCGGACTTCCTCACGAGCGGTCGCTTTCGTGACCGGCCGCGTCGATGACGTCGCGTTTGCCGACGTTCTCCTTCTCGTCGAGCTCGGCCAGGTACGGGTGGTGCAGGTCGAACGCCGGCGACTCGGAGCGGATCCTCGGCAGGGTGACGAAGTTGTGACGGGGCGGCGGGCAGGAGGTGGCCCACTCCAGGGAACGCCCGTACCCCCAGGGGTCGTCGACCGTGACCCGTTTGCCCAGGCGGGCGGTTTTCCACACGTTGTAGAGGAAGGGGAGGGTGGACAGGCCCAGGAGGAACGCGCCGATGGAGGACACGGTGTTGAGGACCGTGAAGCCGTCGGCGGCGAGGTAGTCGGCGTAGCGGCGGGGCATGCCCTCCGCGCCGAGCCAGTGCTGGATGAGGAAGGTGGTGTGGAAGCCGGCGAAGAGGGTCCAGAAGTGGATCTTCTCCAGGCGGTGGTCGAGCATGGTGCCGGTCATCTTCGGCCACCAGAAACTGAACCCGCCGAACATCGCGAAGACGATGGTGCCGAACAGCACGTAGTGGAAGTGCGCGACGACGAAGTAGCTGTCGTGGACGTGGAAGTCCATCGGCGGCGAGGCCAGGAGCACGCCGGTCAGACCGCCGAAGAGGAACGTGACGAGGAAGCCTGCCGCCCACAGCATCGGCGGCTCGAACGACAGCGATCCCTTCCACATCGTGCCGATCCAGTTGAAGAACTTCACCCCGGTGGGCATGGCGATCAGGAAACTCATGAAGGAGAAGAACGGCAGCAGCACGGCGCCGGTGGCGAACATGTGGTGGGCCCACACGGTCACGGACAGGCCGGTGATGGTGATGGTGGCGCCGACCAGGCCGGTGTAGCCGAAGATCGGTTTGCGGGCGAACACCGGGATGATCTCGCTGATCACCCCGAAGAACGGCAGGGCCAGGATGTACACCTCGGGGTGGCCGAAGAACCAGAACAGGTGCTGCCACAGGATCGGCCCGCCGTTCTCCGGGGAGAAGATGTGCGAGCCGAAGCGCCGGTCCGTCTCCAGCGCGAGCAACGCGGCCGCCAGGACGGGGAAGGCGAGCAGCACCAGCAGCGAGGTCAGCAGCACGTTCCACGTGAAGATCGGCATCCGGAACATGGTCATGCCGGGGGCGCGCATGCAGATGATGGTGGTGATGAAGTTGACCGCGCCCAGGATGGTGCCGAACCCGGACAGCGCGAGCCCCATGGTCCACAGGTCGGCGCCGATGTAACCGGAACGGATCGGGCCGCTCAGCGGCGTGTAGGCGGTCCAGCCGAAGTCGGCCGCTCCCTGCGGGGTGAGGAGGCTCGAGAGCACGATCAGGCCGCCGAAGAGGAACAGCCAGTACGAGAACATGTTCAGCCGGGGGAAGGCGACATCGGGCGAGCCGATCTGCAGCGGCATGATCGCGTTGGCGAACCCGGCGAACGTCGGGGTGGCGAACAGCAGCAGCATGACCGTGCCGTGCATCGTGAACGACTGGTTGTACTGCTCGCTGGAGATGAGCTGCAGCCCCGGCCGCGCCAGCTCGGCACGGATCACCATGGCCAGCGCCCCGGCGATCAGGAAGAAGCCGAACGACGTGATCAGATAGAGGTGGCCGATCTTCTTGTGGTCGGTGGTGGTCAGCCAGGAGATGATCACTTTGCCCCGGCTGAGGCGCTCCTCGGCCGCCGGTTCCGCGGACATCGGCTCAGTCGTGTGTGTCGCCATCGGACCCCTCGATCGGCAGCAGGCGGTGCGTGGACGCTGGCAGCGGGAGGCGGACGAACGCCCCGGCCGTCCGCCGTCGTGCGGTGCGTGCGGAGCCAGCCCAGCGGAAAGTAGTCCTTCCGGTCACGCCGACAGGGCCGGACGTGCGCCTTTGCTCGGCCGAACGGCGGACGAGTTCACCCGGTCGGGTTGGTCGGCGAGCCGGGCACGACGGATCGAGGCCGGCTCGGTGACCGACCTGTCGGGGCGCGGCTGTCCCCGGACGGCCGCCGCCCGGTGGGCCACGCCGCGGACAGGTCTCGAGGGGAGCCAGGGGAGCCAGGGGTGGCCGTCGTCAGCGGTGCCGCCGTACCGCGCGCGACCGGCCCCGCCGTGCCCGGCCCGACGTGCCCGGCCGGGGTCGCCGAAGCCGTACCGCCACCCTCGCCGCCCCCCGGGACACCGAAGGCGGCGACAGCTACTGGGGCACGGCCCGGTCGTCCCCTCCCCGCTGCCGCAGCGCCGTGCGCAGGGCGAGCGGCGTCGCCGCCGCCCAGGCCTGGGGCGAGCAGGCGTGGGCGTAGGGGACGGGGCCGCCGGTCGCGGAACGGGGGTAGCCGGCGATGACCTCGGGCAGTCGGTGGCCGTTCCGCGCCGCCGCCGCGACCAGGCCCTCGGCGACGGCCTCGACCTCCTCGGCCAGGCCGTAGCGGGCGAGCCCCAGCGCGATGACGGCGTTGTCGTGCGGCCATGCGCTGCCGCAGTGGTACGACAACGGGTGGTACGGCTTCTGGCCGGCCGCCAGGGTGCGGATCGCCCACCCGGAGAAGAAGTCCGGCTCCAGCAGCCGCCGCCCGACCCGGCGCCCCCGGTCCGCGTCGAGGATGCCGGACCACAGCAGGTGTCCCGCGTCCGACGCCAGGGCGTCGACCTGCCGCCCCGCGCCGTCCAGAGCGAGGGCCGGGAAGTCGCCGCCGGTCATCCAGAAGTCCGTCAGGAACCTGCCGCGCAGCCCGTCTGCGGCCTCGGCGAGGCGGCGCGCGTACGGCTCGTCGTGCCAGACGTCCCTGGCCAGGGCGGCCGTGCGCACCAGGGCGTCGTAGGCGTAGCCCTGGACTTCCGACACGGCGACGGGGCCCGCCGCCCGGGTGCCGTCGGAGAAGCAGATGGCGTCGGCCGAGTCCTTCCAGCTCTGGTTGATCAGGCCGCCCGGGTCGGGCGTGTAGACGAGGTAGCCGTGCTCGTCCAGGCCGCCGTCGGTGAACATCCAGTCCACCGCCCGCCGGGCGTGCTGCTCCAGGCGCCGGGCCGGTGCAGGGTCGCCGGTCGTCGCGTGGTGGGCGTGGAGCAGGACCAGGAAGAGGGGCGTGGCGTCGACGGTGCCGTAGTAGCGGCCGTAGGGGACCTGCCGGAAGTGGGCGAGTTCGCCGTGCCGGGTCTCGTGGACGATGCGCCCCGGCTGCTCGCCGCTGAACGCGTCGTGGCGCCGGCCCTGCGACGCGGCGAGCGCGCTCAGCGTGGCGGCGGCCGGCTCCGGACGGTACGGGAGCAGGAAGTACGACGTCAGCAGGGAGTCCCGGCCGAACAGGGTGAGGAACCAGGGGATGCCGGCGGCGGGGACGTACACCTCGTCGCCGTCGACACCGGTGACCGGGATGGTCAGCAGGCCGACGTCTGCCAGCCCCCGCTCGCAGGCGCGGGTGAGGTCGTCCCGCGCGGTCGCGGTCGCAAGCCGGGCGTGCGGCGCGGTCGTGATCGCCGGGTACCCGTGGGTCGCGGTCGCCGGCCCGGCGTGCGGCACGGCCGGCGGGGCGGCCGGGTACCCGTGCGGGTGGGCGCGGACCGTCAGGTGGAGTTCTGCCTCCGCGTGCGGGCCGATCTCGAGGCGCCAGCCGAGGGTGCGCGCGGTGGGCCGCGGAGCGGACGGCGCGTCGCCGACGACGTCCGGCGCGGGGCGGCAGCCGAGGGTGGTCCGCGCGTGCCACTCGGCCCGCCGGAAGCCGAACTCGACGCCGCCGCCGGTGGCCCGGGTCTCGTAACGGCTGTCGGGCCTGGCGTAGCGGCGACCGTCGGAGCGCAGCTCGAACAGGTCGGCGAAGTCGGCGTCGACGGCGAGGTCGAGGTGCGCGGTCACCGGCTCGGGGCGGTTGTTGACCAGGCGCAGATGCTCGGTCAACGTGCCCGCGGCGACCGTCTGTTCCCGGAAGACCGTGTAGGCGGGCGGGTCGTCCCGGGTGCCCCGGGGGGTCAGGGCGCTGGTGGCGGTGTGGCCGGTCTCCGCCGCGGCGGGCAGCAGCGGGACCGGGGCGGCGCCGTCGACCGTGAGCTGCCAGAGGCTGAGGTGGCGGGCGTCCTGCACGAACAGCCCGTCGGGCGCGGTGCCGCGGGTGCCCGTGATGCCGCCGTCGGGTGCGAGGCGGGCGAACGTGGCGTCGCGCACCAGCTGCACGACCGCGTCGGCCGGGGTCATGAGGGTGCCTCCGCGTGGTCGGCGCACAGCAGGTCGAGGGTGAGGGCGGCGGTCCAGGAGAAGCGGCGGGTGCCGCGGCCCTCCCCGGTGACGGGGTCGACGTACTCGGCGAACTCGGACTGTCCCGCCTGCGTGAGGAAGCCCTGCCGGAGGCGTTCGGCGTCCTGCGTCAGGCCGTGGGCGCGCAGTCCGCGGTGGAGCAGCCATGCCGTGTTGAACCAGGCCGGGCCGCGCCAGTAGCGCTGTGGGTCGAAGGAGGGGCCGGTGAGGTCGTAGCTGGGGACCAGCCGCGTGGCCGGGGCGCGAAAACGGGGGCCGGTGAGCGTGGCGTGCAGCTTGCCGACGACGTCGGAAGGCAGGTGGGGCACGATCAGCGGGACGAGGCCGGAGACGCCGCGCTCGTCGACGAGGGTGTCGGTGTGCAGGTCACGCACCCGGAACAGGCCCGCCGACGCGTCCCACAGCCGGGTTACCAGGCGCCGTGTGAGGGCCTCGGCGCGCAGGGTGTAGGGCGCGTCGGGCAGGCGCAGTTCGCGGGCCATGGCGGCGAGGGCCAGCTCACTGACGATCAGCAGCGCGTTGAAGCAGGGGTCTTCCATCGCGAAGCCGTGCCGGACGACACGGTCGTCGTAGCCCGCCTCGCGGTATGCACCGGCGAGCCGCACGTAGCGGCCGTAGTCCAGGTCCGTGGGCCGGTCGGCGGGGTGCCCGTGGTCGAGGTCGGCGCGCCGGAAGCCGGAGGGCGGCGCGGGCTCGACACGCCGCAGCGCCCGGTCCCAGCAGGGACTGTTGTCCATGCCCGGCTCCCACGGGTGGACGACCGCCGCGAGGCCGCCGCCGCCCAGGTCACGACGGTTGAGGAGGTAGTCGTGCCAGGCGGTGAGCCGGGGCTGGACGCGGGCGAGGAAGCCCCGGCGCCGCGATTCCGCGGGGTCGCTGCGGTGCACGAGCCAGGCCGCCAGGGCGTGCACCGGCGGCTGCACGATCCCGGACGTCTCGGGGGCCGGGGGCGCGCCCGCCGCCTTCCCGGCCCCGGACGACTGCCAGAAGTCGGGGCTCGGGAAGTACGCGTCGTGCGGCACACCCGAGTTGAACACAATGTGCGGAATACGTCCGTCCGCCCACTGGGAGGCCAGCAGCGACTCCAGTTCCCGCTGCGCCCGCCGCACCGACAGATGGCGCAGCCCGACCGCGACGAACGCGGAGTCCCAGCTCCACTGGTGCGGGTACAGGGTGCGGGAGGGGACGGTGGAGGTGCCGGTCCAGTTGTCGAGGAGGACCCGCGCCGCACCCCGGCGCAGTGTCAGGTCTGCGGCGGCGGTGGACGCGGGCCGGACCGGAGGGCCGACGAGTGACTTCACGCGCCCGACCTCTTGAGGAAGCCGGGGACGGACCGGACGGCCTGGACGGGATCGCCGGTCAGACGGCACTCCATCGCCAGGTGGCCGTCGTAGCCGATGGTGTGCAGGGCGCCGAGCCAGGCGGGCCAGTCGAGGTGCCCGGCGCCGGGCTGGAAGCGGTTGGAGTCGGACACCTGGGCGTGGCCGATCAGGTCGGCGTGGGCGAGGATCGCGGCGGCGGGGTCGCTCTCCTCGATGTTCATGTGGTAGCTGTCGATGCCGATCCGCACCGAGTCGAGGCCGACGGCACGGATCAGGTCGGCCGCCTGGTCCAGCCGGTTCACCATGTGGTCCTCGTACCGGTTGAGCGGCTCCAGGAAGAGCGTGACGCCTTCCCTGCGGGCGTGCTCACCGAGTTCGGACAGCCCGGCGAGCAGGACCTCGCGGTCCTTCGCCTCGCTGCGCGGCGCCTCGAAGGGCGGCAGACGGCGCGAGAACATCCCGTACGACGCCGGGGTCTGCGCGCCGACGCCGCCGATCTCGGCGATCACGGTGAGCTGCGACTTCATCTGCGCGACGGCGTCGCGGCGCAGGTCGTCGTCGAAGGCGCCGAAGAAGTGCAGCATCTCCACGCACACGGTCGGCATGACGACACCGTCCCTGCGCGCCTGCCTGAGCTCGTCGAGGCGGGAGGCGAAGTGCAGGTCGCCCTTGCCGCGCAGTTCGATGGCGTCGTAGCCGGCCCGCTGGGCGAAGTCCCACTTGGCCTGCAGGGTGTCTCCGGGCAGGAGTTGTTCCTGAACGGCGGTCTTGAGCATGAGGAGGAAGGGCCTTTCGGGACTCTCAGAATTCCAGGACGACCTGCAGCGCCTGTGCGGGACGCTCGTCCAGCAGTACGTAGGCGTCGGCGGCTTCGTCGGCCGGGACCACGTGGCTCACCAGGGAGGCGACGTCCACCTGGCCCTCGGCGACCAGCCGCAGGAAGGTCTGCTGGAGCCGCTCGACGGTCCAGCGGTGCGACAGCTGCGGGGGGACCGAGCCGATCTGCGAGCAGATGAGCTGGACCCGGTTGTGGTGGAACTCGTCTCCCAGCCGCAGCCCGACCCCGTCGCCCTGGTAGAAGCCGGAGGCCACCACCCGGCCTCCGGCGGCGACCGCGCGCAGGGCCTCGTGCAGCGCCGGGTAGGCGCCGCTGATCTCGATGGCGAGGTCGGCGCCGAGCCCGCCGGTCGTCTCCCGGATGCGTTCGGCGACGGCGTCGGTGCGGGCGTTGAGGGTGTGGTGCGCGCCGTAGGCCCTGGCGGTCTCCAGGCGGTCGTCGAGGGCGTCGACGGCGGTGACGCGGGCGCCGCTGAGCCGGGCGAGACGGGTGGTGAGCAGGCCGATGACGCCCTGCCCGAACACGGCGACGTCCTCACCGAGGTGGATGTCGCCCGCCAGGACCGCGTTGTACGCGATGGCGCCGACCCGGGCGAAGGCCCCGGCCAGCGGCTCCAGACCGGCGGGCAGCGTGTGGCCGATCATGCGCTCGACGGGGACGATGCCCTCGCTGCGGTGGCCCCAGATACCCCACACCAGGTCGCCGGGGGCGGGCAGCCCCGGGGTTCCGGCCAGCTCTGGGGAGACCTCGACGACCTCGCCGACCTCCGAGTAGCCCCAGCCGGCCACCGGGTAGGCGATCCCGGCGGCGCCCTCGCGGAACAGCCGCGCCCCGGGGTCCCAGGTCCGCGTCAGATACGGGTTCGTCCCGCGGTAGGCGGTCAGCTCCGTGCCCGCCGAGATGCCCGAGTAGCGGGTGCGCACTCTCAGATGGCCGGGCGGCAGATCGGCTGTGGCGTGCTGGGCGAGCTCCACCTGGCGTGGACCGGTGAACTGTACGACGCGTTCCAACGGATGGCTCCGGAAAGGTTTGGCAGTGCGGTTGCGTCGACAATAACCCCAACTTATGTCTTGTCAACACGCAAAACTAATGCTGAGATGCGTGCCCAGCAGACGTAAGCCGGAACGAGGAAACGCCATGCACACCAAGAGCCGGCGGTCGAGGATGACCGCGGTGGGCATCACGGCAGCCCTGGCATCAGGGCTGCTCACGAGCTGCGCCGGCAGTACCGGGCCCGGCAGGCCGGACCGCGAGATCACGGTGTGGTCGCAGGAGAACCTGCCCGACCGCATCGCCGCGACACGGAAGATCGTCGACGGGTTCGAGAAGAAGACCGGGATCAAGGTCAAGCTCGTCGGGGTCGACGAGGGTCAGATGCCCCAGCTGATCATGTCCGCCGCCGCCTCGGGCACGCTGCCGGACGTCATCGGCGCCGCCCCCATGGGCCAGGTCTGGCAGATGTACACCAACGGGCTGCTCAACACCGACATCCCTGAGGAGATCATCGCGGGCCTCGGCCGCGACACCTTCAACACCAACGCGCTGGACCTGACGTCCGACGGCGGCACCAGCCTGGGCGTGCCCTCCGACGCCTGGCTCCAGCTGCTCGTCTACCGCAAGGACCAGTTCGACGCGAAGCACCTCGCGGCCCCCGACACCTACGCCAGGGCCCTGACCGCCGCGAAGGCCCTCGACGCCAGGGGCAACGACGGCATCTCGGCCGCCACCGACCCCGGCGACGTCTTCACCTCGCAGAGCTTCGAGAGCCTCGCCCTCGCCAATGGCTGCGAACTCGTCGACGACCGGCACCGGGTGGCCCTCGAGTCCCCGCGCTGCGCGAGGGCGTTCCGCACCTACGACCAGCTCGCCCGCGCCCACGGCGCCCCCGGAACCCAGACCGTGGACTCCACCCGCGCGACCTACTTCGCCGGCCGCTCCTCCATGATCATCTGGTCGTCGTTCCTGCTCGACGAGCTCGCCGGCCTGCGCAAGGACGCCCTGCCCAGCTGCCCCGCGTGCAAGGGCGACCCGCGGTACCTGTCGGGCAAGAGCGGCATCGTCACCGCCATGAAGGGCCCGGACGCCACGGAGGCCGCCCAGTTCGGCGAGATCACCTCCTGGGTCACCACCAAGACCGCGGAGCAAGACGCCTCCCGCGCATTCGTCGAGTACGTGATGGGCTCCGGCTACGAGTCCTGGTTCGGCATGGCCCCCGAGGGCAAGATCCCCGTCCGCAGGGGCACCGCCGGCCAGCCCGACCGCTACCTGGAGGCCTGGCGCCACAGCGAGATCGGCGTCGACACCAAGAAACCCTTCGACCAGGTCTTCCCCGCGAGCCTGCTCAACCAGCTCGCCGACGGCGTCAGCAACATGGGCCGCTGGGGCATCACCCAGGGCGAAGGAGCCCTCGTGGGCGCCACCAACGGCGAACTGCCCGTGCCCAAGGCCATCGGCGCGATGACCGGCGGACAGCTCTCGCCCGCCGAGGCGGCCCGCGAAGCCGACGACGAAGTCGCCGCCCTCCAGAAGTCCCTGCAGTAGCCGCCCGCCTGCTCGTCACGAAGGTCCCCTCATGCCCACAGCACCCGCCGGCGCGCCGCAGCGCCGGGACACCGACCCCAGGTCCGCGGACCGGCCGGACACCGTCGGCCCACGTCCGACGACCGCCCGCCGACGCGCCAACCGCGCGGGGATCGCGTTCGTCTCGCCCACCTTCGTCGTGGTCCTCGTGGTGGTCATCCTGCCCATCCTGTGGACCGTGCTACTGGCGTTCCAGGACGCCAAGCTCGTCGACATCCAGGGCATGGGCCTGTTCGGCAACTGGTCCCTGGACAACTTCGACCAGGTCTTCGACTCGGCCGGATTCTGGTCCAGCCTCGGCACCACCCTCCTCTACACCGCCGGCTCCACCGTCGGCTCGATCCTCCTCGGGCTGATCGCCGCGCTCGCCCTGCGCAAGCCCTTCCCCGGCCGCGGCCTGCTGCGTGCCGCGATGCTGCTGCCGTACGTCGCTCCCGTGGTGGCCGTGGCGTTCGTGTGGGAGGTCGCGCTCAGCCCGCAGTACGGCGTCGTCAACGACTGGGGACGGCGCCTGTTCGGCTGGGACGACCCCATCGCCTTCCTCTCCACCCGCGCGTACGAAGTCGACCTCCTCGGCCTGCACTTCGACGTCCCGCTGGCCCTGCTCACGGTGATCGTCTTCGAGTGCTGGCGCTACTTCCCCTTCGCGTTCCTGTTCATCCTCGCCCGGCTGCAGGCGGTCCCGGACGGGCTGGAGGAGGCCGCCATGGTCGACGGCGCCACCCCCTCGCAGCGGTTCCGGCACATCCTGCTGCCCCAGCTGATGCCGGTCATGGCGCTGCTCTGCGTCCTGCGGTTCATCATGACGTTCAACAAGTTCGACGACGTGTACCTGCTGACCGGCGGCGGCGCCGGCACCGACGTCGCCGCCGTCCGGGTCTACGACTTCCTGACCGCCCGCTACGACGTCGGAGCGGCGGCCGCCCAGGCGCTCGTCCTGGCCCTCTCGCTGATGATCCTGCTGGGCTTCTACTTCAAGTTCTTCGCCAACAAGGTCCAGGAGGAATCGTGACGACCCGCAAGGCGGCCCTGACCCGGGCCCAGGTCGAGGACAGGCTCTTCGGCGTCCTGCGGTGGATCGTCATCGCGTTCCTCGCAGTGATCACCCTGCTGCCCTTCTACTACATGGTGCTGCTGTCGCTGAAACCCATCGACGCGCTGCTCCTCGAACCGGGATCCCTGTGGATCTCGGCCAAGGACTTCACCCTGAGCACCTACCAGGACGTGCTGCGGTCCACCGGGGACGGCGGCCAGGGCTTCACGAAATTCCTGGTCAACTCCGCCCTCGTGTCCCTCGGCACGGTCGCGCTGACCCTGCTTGCCGCGGTGCCCGGCGCCTACGCCGTCAGCCGCCTGAAGTTCGTCGGCCACCGCCAGGTCAGCGCCCTCTTCCTGGCCGTCTACCTGTTCCCGGCGACCCTGCTGGCCGTCCCGCTGTTCGTGATCTTCGCCAGGATGGGCCTGTCGTCCAGCCTCGTCGGACTCGCCGTGGTCTACGTCGCGCAGACCGTCCCGGTGTCGATCTACATGCTGCGCAACTACCTCGTCACCATCCCCTACTCGATCGAGGAGGCCGCCGCGCTCGACGGCTGCTCCCGCCTGCAGACCGTGCGCAAGGTGATCCTGCCGCTCGCCATGCCCTCCATCATGGCGACCGGGCTGTACGTCTTCATGATCGCGTGGAACGAGTTTCTGTTCGCCCTGCTGTTCCTGGCCGCCGACCCGGACGCATGGACCGTGTCACTGGGTCTGGCCCAGCTGTCCAACGGCATCGAGGTGCCCAAGACGGTCCTCATGGCGGGTTCCGTGGTACTGACGATCCCGGTCGTCGTGCTGTTCTTCGCCGCCGAACGGCTCCTCACCGAGGGGCTGACCAGCGGCGCCGACAAGAGCTGACGCCAGGGAGCACACCGATGGCGCGGGCCGGTGCGGGCGACCCGCCGCGGCTGATCCGCGGCGGCGCGGCCGGCACCCGCGCCGGCCGGCGACGCGCCACGGGACTGTCCCGGTCCACCGTCGGGCGGCGCCTGAAACGGTGACCGGCGCCGCCGCCACGGTTGTGGAGTCCCTCTACTCACCGGCCCGGTCCGCTGCCCGCCTCGAACGCCTCGCCCCTGACCGGGCGCCACGTGACCCGGGGCGCCACCTGACCGGGCGCCACCGTCACAGCTCACCGCCGGGTGCCCCGTCGCAGGCCTCCGTACGCAGACAGGAACACCGTGACCCCCACCTCCACCCCCGCCATCTGGTCCCACCGGCCCGTGGACGTCGGACTCGTCGGCGCCGGCCCCTGGGCCCGGGCCATGCACGCCCGCATGCTCGCCGCGGGCCCCGAGACCAGGCTGGCCGCCGTCTGGGCCCGTCGCCCCGAAGCCGCACAGCAGACCGCGTCGCCCTACGGGGCGCGCGCGGCGGGCAGCTTCGGGGAACTGCTCGACAACTGCGAGGCCGTCGCCTTCGCCGTACCGCCCGCCGTCCAGGCCGAACTGGCCCCGCTCGCCGCGCGACAGGGCAAGGCCCTCCTCCTGGAGAAACCCCTCGGCCCGGACCTGCCGGCGGCACGACGGCTCGCGGACGCCGTCGCCGACGCCGGAGTCGTCTCCCAGCTCGTCCTCACCAAGCGGTACCACCCCACCACGCGCGCGTTCCTCGCCGCCGCCCGTACGGTGGACGTACGGGGCGCCCGCGGCTGCTACCTGCACGGCGCGTTCCTCGGCGGTGACCTCGCCACCGGCTGGCGCCTGGAGCACGGTGCGCTCCTCGACCTCGGGCCGCACCTCCTCGACCTCCTCGACGCCGCGATCGGCCCGGTCGTCGACATCCGCGGCACGGGCGACCCGCGCCACTGGATCGAGTTGACCTGCGAACACGCCAACGGCGCCGTGAGCCAGGCGTCGCTGTCCGGCTCGGTGAGCGTCCCGCGGGCCCAGACCCGCGTCGAACTCTTCGGCACGCACCCGCCCGTCGTCTACGACACCGCCGAAATCGACCACGAGGAGTGCTGGCCCGTCCTCCGCCGCGACTTCGCCACCGCGGTGCGCACCGACACCCCGACCGAACTCGACGCCCGCCGCGGCCTGTACCTGCAGACTCTCATCGAGCGGGCCACGCCGAGCTGACGCCCGCCTCCGCCACCCCGACGGGCAGGGAGACGTACATGCTGATCGAACACCGCGGGCACCGACCCGTCGTCCCGGACTCCGCCCACGTCGCACCCTCCGCCACCCTCTGTGGCGCCGTCGTACTCGGTGAGGGCGCGCGTGTGCTGCACGGCGCCGTCCTCACCGCCGAGGACGGGGAGATCCGCATCGGGAGGCACACGGTCGTGATGGAGAACGCGCTCGTCCGCGGGCGGGCCCAGTACCCGGCGGTGATCGGCGATGCCGTGCTGATCGGCCCGCACGCCCACGTCAACGGGGCGACGGTGCGGGACGAGGTCTTCGTCGCCACCGGTGCCTCGCTCTTCCCGGGCTCGGTGGCGGGTGCCCGCGCCGAGTTGCGCGTCAACAGCGTCCTGCACGCCAACTCGCGGCTCGAGCCCGGCACGGTGCTGCCCATCGGCTGGATCGCGGCGGGCGACCCGGCCCGGCTCTTCGCCCCGGGACAGCACGAGGAACTCTGGGAGGTCCAGTGGGAACTGGACTTCCCGGGCACGGTGTACGGCGTCCCCCGCGACACCCCGATGCGCGACGTCATGGCCCGGCAGAGCGCGTACTACGGCGCGCACCGGAACGACCGCGTCCTCGACGGCGACAGCCACGGCCACGGCAACGGCGATGGTGACAGTGACGACAACGGTGATTGGTGACGACAACGGTGATGGTGACGGCACCGGTGATGGTGTCGGCACCGGTGATGGTGACGGCACCGGTAGGGACGAGGCCGGCTGAAGGGCGGGCGCGGTCCTCGCGCGTGGTCCCGAGCCGGGAGTGCGGGCGGGCGGCCGTTGCCTAGTCTGCTCCCCATGCCCGACACCACGCGCGTACGACGCGACGACAGGCCCGAGGAGCCCCGGCGGGCGCGGCTGAGCCGGACCTTCGACGAGGACGCGGAGCTGTACGACCGGGCCCGGCCCGGATATCCGCCGGGGCTCTTCGACGACCTCGCGGAGCTCGCGGGTGCCGGCCCCGGCAGCCGGGTCCTGGAGGTGGGCTGCGGGACGGGCCGGGCCACGGTGCCCCTCGCTGCGCGGGGCTGCCGGATCACGGCCGTCGAGGCGGGACGGAACATGGCCGCGGTCGCCCGCCGCAACCTGGCGGAAGCGGAAGCGGAAGCGGGAACGGGAGCGGGCGCCGGGGCCCGGTCGGCCGTGGCGGAAATCGTGACGGCGGACTTCGAGAGCTGGCCGCTGCCGGCGGAGCCGTTCGACGCGGTCGTCGCGGCGACGGCATTCCACTGGATCGACCCGGCGGTGCGGATGGACAGGGCCGCCGACGCGCTGCGTCCGGGCGGGGCCCTCGCCGTGGTGCGCACCCAGCACGTCAGGGGCGGCACGGAGAAGTTCTTCGTCGAGGTCCAGCGCTGCTACGAGCGCTTCGACCCGGACACGCCGCCCGGGCTGCGGCTTCCTGACGCCGCGGGCGTCCACGGCTCGGACCACGCGGAGGAGGTGGCGCGAAGCGGACGGTTCGGCCCCACGGTCTTCCGCCGCCACCAGCAGGACCTGACGTACACCACGTCGGAGTACCTGGACCTGCTGCACACCTACTCCGGCCACAGGGCCCTGCCGAAGCCGGCGCGCGACGGGCTGATGGCGTGCATCGCGGGGCTCATCGACGGGCGGTACGCGGGCCGGGTGACGAAGCGTCACCTCTTCGAGCTGGCGGTGTCGTACAAGCGCGGGGGCTGACACCGGGATCGCCCGGGTGCACCGGTCGGCAGGGCTCATGGGGTCATGCGGCGGCGCAGACGGTCCAGGGCGCGTGCCCGGGTGCGGGCCACCGTGCCGCGGACGGGCCGCGCGAGTCGACAGCCCTCCCCCGGCGGGCGAGCATGGGGGCAGGAGTGCGGGGGCCCGTCGAGGAGGCGAGCGCATTGACCCAGCGATCGGGCCGGGTGATCTGCGACATCACGATCACGGCCGACGGCTACGCGGCCGGGCTCGACCAGACCGAGGAGCGCCCGTTCGGTGACGACGGCGGCGACGGCACGGGCGGCACACTGCACGCCTGGATGTTCGACACGCCCGACGAGAACCGTGCCGAGATCGACCGGCTGGGCGCCGCCGGCGCATTCGTCATGGGGCGCAACATGTTCGGCCCCGTGCGGGGCGAGTGGGACCGGCGGTGGAACGGCTGGTGGGGTGACGACCCGCCCTTCCACGCACCGGTGTTCGTCCTCACCCACCACCCGCGCGAACCGCAGCCGATGGACGGCGGCACCACGTACCACTTCGTCACCGAGGGCATCGCGTCCGCGCTGGAACAGGCTCGCGCCGCGGCCGGAGACGGCGATGTCCTGATCACGGGAGGCGCGACCACCGTCAATCAGTACCTCGCCGCCGGACTCGTCGACGAGCTGCGCCTGCACATCGTGCCGTTCACGCTCGGCGCCGGCACGCGCGTCTTCGAGGGCGTCCCGCCGTTGCGACTGGAGCAGGTGACGTCGCGTCCGGCGAGCCTGGTCACCCACCTGACCTACCGAGTGCTGCCCCGGCCGTCCCCACCGCAGGAGCCGAGGACGGACACGTGAGAGTGACCAGGATCCAGGGCGCGCACTACACCGGCCGCACCTGCTGATCGCTGCCGCGGGTCCTCCCCGAGGGCCCGGCCGGGCCGTGGCGGCGCGCCTCCTTCCGGCGCGACGTCACGGCCCGTCGTCGTTGTCCCGGGCGATCCCCCCGGCCGTGGCCGCGGATGCCGGGCGGGCCGTTCAGGCTCCGGCCGTGAACCGCTCCCACACGCGGTGGGCGCCGAGCAGACCGGTGATCTGCTCCAGTACCGCCGTGCCGCTGTCGGCCACCACCACGCCCGGTGCGACGGCCGGCACGCCCGCCGTCCCGAGCGCGGCGTCGCCGCCCGCCCAGGCGCCGATGGCCTTGCCGTGCCGGTACGCCTCGGCCAGCAGCAGTGTCACGCGCGGATCGTGCGCGGCCGACCCCGCGCCGCCCGGTGGCACCTTGGCGTCGCGGGCGCTTCGCGCGTCACGGCTCACCCCGGGCGCCCCGGCCAGCAGCACCGCGTCGAACTCCACGCTCCGCGCCGTCACATACGTGCGCTGGACGGTCAGCGCGGCCTCGCCCGAACCGAGGGTGCCGCCGGTCGGCGCGACCACCAGCGGAACCATGCCGGCGTCCAGGACGGCCTCCCGCACGGCCCGCACGCCGTCCAGGTCGCCGTTTGTGTCGGTGACGATGCCGACGACGCGGCCGTCCGTGGGCCAGGTCCGCCCGACCTGGGACAGCGCGGGGCTCGGCTCGACGTCCGCCAGGGGTACGGTCGGCTCCGGCGCGGGCAGGCCGAGACCGGCGGCGACCTGCGCGCACAGCTCCGTGTCGATGTTCGCGAGGACCCGCAGCCCGCGTTCCTTGACGGCCTGCTCGTAGCACTTGCCCAGCTCGAAGGTGTACGCGCCGATGATGTGCTCGCGCTCCACGGGGCTCATGCTGAGCCAGAACCTGCGGGGCTGGCTGAAGTGGTCGGCGAAGGACTCGGGCGCCTTTCGCACCTTCGTGGCCTCCGGGATCCGTACCGGCGTCTCGATGTACGCCTCGGTGTCCGCGCCGGCGGTGAAGGGGCAGCCGCCGTCGAGGGAGTTGGGCCGGTAGGGCGCCACCCCGCGGTGCACGGCCGTCTGGTGCATGCCGTCGCGCAGCATGTCGTTCACCGGGGCGTGCGGGCGGTTGACGGGCAGCTGCGGGAAGTTCGGGCCGCCGAGGCGCGTGATCTGGGTGTCCAGGTACGAGAACAGCCGCCCGGCGAGCAGCGGGTCGTCGGTGAGGTCGATGCCGGGCACCAGATGGCCGACGTGGAAGGCGACCTGTTCCGTCTCGGCGAAGAAGTTCGACGGGTTGCGGTCGAGGGTGAGGATCCCGATCGGCCGTACCGGCGCCAGTTCCTCGGGCACGAGGTTCGTCGGGTCGAGCAGGTCGATGCCCTCGAAGGTCTGCTCCGGGGTGTCCGGGAAGGTCTGGATGCCCAGTTCCCACTGGGGGTGGGCCCCGGCCTCGATCGCGTCGGCGAGGTCCCGGCGGTGGAAGTCCGGGTCGACGCCGTTGAGGAGCTGTGCCTCCTCCCACACCAGGGAGTGCACGCCCAGGGTGGGTTTCCAGTGGAACTTCACCAGGGTCGTCCCGCCCGCCGCGTCGACCAGCCGGAACGTGTGGACGCCGAAGCCCTCCATCGTGCGGTAGGAGCGCGGAATACCGCGGTCGGACATGTTCCACAGGGTGTGGTGGGAGGCCTCGGTGTGCAGGGTGACGAAGTCCCAGAAGGTGTCGTGCGCGCTCTGTGCCTGCGGGATCTCCCGGTCCGGGTGGGGCTTGGCCGCGTGGATGACGTCCGGGAACTTGACGGCGTCCTGGATGAAGAAGACCGGCATGTTGTTCCCGACCAGGTCGAAGACGCCCTCACCGGTGTAGAACTTCGTCGCGAAGCCCCGGGTGTCCCGCACCGTGTCCGACGAGCCGCGCGAGCCCAGCACCGTGGAGAAGCGGACGAAGACCGGAGTCTCGACGTCCGTGGCGAGGAACGCCGCCTTCGTGACGCTCTCCGCCGTGCCGTAGCTCCGGAAGACGCCGTGGGCCGCCGCGCCGCGGGCGTGCACCACGCGCTCCGGGATGCGCTCGTGGTCGAAGTGCATGACCTTCTCGCGCAGGTGATGGTCCTGGAGCAGCACCGGACCTCGCGGGCCGGCCTTGAGCGAGTGGTCCGTGTCGTACAGCCGGGCGCCCTGTGCCGTGGTCAGGTAGCTGCCCGCCTGAGCCACCCGGGCCTGGTCCGCGCCGGTCGCCCGGCCGGTGGGCGACATGGTGGCGGGGCCGCTCTGGTCGGGCTTGGGCGGCAGCGGCTCGCGCGGCTCGGTGGGCTCCGCCAGAGACGGCGACTCGGCCCCCGGCTTCCCCGGAATGCCCTCCTCCGGGCCGGGGACGCCGCCCTGGATCGTTTCTGCGAGCTTCTGCGCTGCCTGCTTCAAGGGCTTGGATTCCATGGATGCCGTTCCTCCGGTGGGTTCGGACTGCCGCTGACGCACCGACTGCCGGTCGGCTGCCGCCCGGCGCGTCGGTCCCCGTCCAGGGCCCGCTCCGCGCGGCTCGCGCCGCCCGGGGGGTGACGCCCGGGAACGCCGCGCGCCGCGGGTGGGAGAGGCACGCCGGTGCCGTCGGTGCACGGGCCGCACCGCCAACGTCGCACAGGGCGCGGGGCGGCACACGGCACGTGCATCGAGCGGGTGAACCACTGTCCTCCCGCGTGGTCCGACCCGGCCGGGAGCCGGCACCCGTACCCGGACGTCACGTGCCGCCGCGCCCCACGCGAACTGCGCACCGCCCTGCGTGTCGTCTTCCGGCAGCCCGGGTCTCCGGGGACCCCGGCCGCTGCTCCCACCGCGGCCACCGGGGCGGCCGTGGTGGAGGCGTCGAGCATCGCCGTCGTCTCGTCGCAGACCAGAAGGCGAGGACCCGGGGTACGAGCGTGCGCTGCCGCGCCACCACCGGCACCGGCACGCCCGCCATCGGCCACGGCACGCCCCCGCGACGCCGGTGCGACCGTACGGTGCCGTGCGAGGCCGTCAGCCGGACCGGTCCGGATGAAGTGATGACGCCAACGCCCCTGTGAGAACACCCGGTCGGCGGTGCGGTCCGGAATTCGCAGTCCGGTACGTGCTGTGTCGTGCCTCGGCGGGTCGCGCGGCACGAGGGGCGGCAACCCGCCCGGCACCTGTGGACCTGTCACCTCGGTACCGGACAGGAAGGGGCCGGGCCGTGATCACGTACACCGCACGGCGGGCCCGCCGGCGGTCGTACGACACCGCTCCGCAACGAAATACGTAGCCGCAGAAAAAAGGTGCAGTCCCGAGTTTTTCGCTCATGCGGTGAATCGATTGCGGGTCGCATTCGGTGCGTGGTGACGGTGCGGGTTATTCCAGGACGCGGTGCGGGGGCTTTCCATTCGGGAACTGTCTCCGCGCGAAAGGCGGACCGGGAGCGAACGGACGCGCATAACGGTCGAGAGTGGCTACTCGCCCGCAAGTGCCCCGGTCTCTGTGTCTGAGAACTTGCTGAATCGGGGATCGACGTACTCCCCGAACGTCACTATGGTGGCCAATGGTTCACGGGACTGAGACGTCCCGGAATTGGGATGCGGACGGCCCGTCCGAAAATCGCCGAAACCCGGCGTCCGCACTCGGCGCTTTTGCCCATCCGTCTTCGCAGGTCCCAGCGAGCGAGCCCGACCAGCCCGTTCGCCGACCGGCGGTACACGCAATGGAGCACATGGGGGATGCGGTTCCAGCTGTTGGGGCTACTCAGTATCAGTGACGGTGACCAGGTCGCCGTGCTGCAGCCGTCCAGGCCGACCAGCCTGCTCGCCGCGCTGCTCATTCACAGCGGCACGACGGTTTCCACCGACTATCTACTGCGCGCCGTCTGGGACACGGAGCCACCGGCCACCGCGAGGGCGGCACTGCAGAGCTGCGTGTTGCGTCTGCGCCGCATCTTCGCCAAGTACGGGATAGCGAACGACACGATCGAAGCCGTCCCGGGCGGATACCGCATGCGGATGAACAGGGACACCCTGGACCTGCTCCACTTCCGTGAGCTGGTACGGACGGCCGCTGCCGCGCCCGGCATCGACACCGAGGTGTGCGTCCTGCGGGAGGCGCTCGCCCTCTGGCACGGCCCGGTGCTGGCGAACGTCTCGTCGCAGCGGCTCCACCGGGACGAGGCACCCCGGCTGACCGAGCAGCGCCTGCGGGTGCTGGAGCGACTGTGCGACATCGAGCTCGCGCGCGGCCGATGCCACGAGGTGCTGGCGGAGGTGTGGGACGCGGCCCGGCAGCATCCGGAGAGGGAACGATTCTCCGAACAGTTGATCGAGGCGCTCTACCGTACCGGCCGCCAGACCGAGGCCCTCGTGCAGATCAGGGACGTCAAGGAGCGGCTGAAGGAGGAGTTCGGAATCGACCCCGGCGCGCCGCTCCAGCGCCTGGAGATGGCGATCCTGCGCGGTGAGGCGCTGGACATTCCGGCGGACCGCACCGCCGTCCGAGCCATCGAGGGACGCGTCGCCCCACCGAAGGCGCTGCCGGCGTCCGCCCCGCCCGCGCCGCCGGCCGACCCGGCCGGCGGGGAATCCGTACGACCGGACGCGGCGCCCTTACCGCCCTCGGCGGCCCGGCCGCCGGTGTTCGCCACGCCCTCCGCCGCTGCCGCCACCTCCGTCTCCGCGTCGGCTCCGGTACCCGGTTTCACCGGCCGCGTCCCGCAACTCGCCGCCATGCGGCGGGCGTTGACCGCCGAGGGCGCCGGGACCGGACTGGTCGTGCTCTCCGGCGCGCCCGGGATCGGCAAGACCGCCCTCGCCCTGCAGGCGGCCCACCTGACACGGGACGCCTTCCCCGGCGGAAGCTGCGTCCTCGCCCTGACCGGCCCGCAGGGCGAACCGCTCGGCACCGCTGAGGAGCCGATCGCGGTGCCGCCCCCGGCCGGGCCCGGACGCCGGCTGATCGTCCTCGACGACGCGGTGAGCGCCGAACAGGTCCGGCCGCTGCTTCCCCCGTCCGCCGACGGCGTCGCGGTGGTCACCAGCAGGCGGGGCCTGGCCGGTCTGGTGGCCACGCACGGCGGGACCGTGCACCGCCTCGACACCTTCGACGAGGAGGAGTCGCACCAGTTCCTCGTCGCCGCCCTCGGCGCCGAACGGGTGGCCGCGGAACCCGACGCCTCCTGCCGACTCGCCGCGATCTGCGGTCACTTCCCGCTGGCCCTGCGGATCGCGACGGCCCGCCTCCTGACCCGGCCCGACCTCGGTATCGGTGAGGGCGTCGACTGGCTGGCCGACGACCTGCCGGACCGGCTCGCCCTCGCCGACGAGCCGCGCATGTCCGTACCCCGCGTGTTCGACGCCGCCCTGCGACGCCTCGACCCCGACCTGCGGGCGGCCTTCCTGCTGCTCGCCGCCCGCGGCCGGAACGCCGACGGCCCACCCCCGCCGCCGCCCGACGAAGTCCTCGAGCGGCTGGCGGACGCCGGCTTCATCGAGGAAGGCCCGCCCAAGCCCTACCGGATCCACGAACTGCTCCACGTCTACGCGCGTCGGCACCGCGCCGCCCTGCCACCGGCACGTTTGCGCCCTGCCACCGGCCCCGCCCGGCCCGGCACCGAACTCGTACCGGACTGACCCGCACCGCACCCGGGAGCCAGAACCACCGGACCCCGGTGCCCAGCACCACGAACCACCCGGCCGACCGCTCGGCCACCCCACCCCAGCCCTCCACCAGAGGTGACATCAGCATGCTTTCCGCACGGTACGAAGCCGTCGCCGCGACCCGCCCGCGCATCCGGCGGGACGTCCTGTTCACCGAGACACCCGACGGTGTCCTCTTCCACAACGCCGACGGCGGCTTCCGTCTGTCGGCGAAATCGGCGTACCGCTTCGCCACCCTGCTCGTGCCGCACCTCAACGGGGACCACACCGTCGCCGAGATCTGCGCGGCCTTCGGGGACCGGCAGCGCGCCATGGTCGGCGAACTCGTCGGCACGCTCTACGAACGCGGCTTCGCCCGCGACGTACCCGCCCCGGACGAGGACGCGTCCGCCGCGCCCGGGCCGTCCCCGGAGGTGGCCCGGCGCCACGAGGCCCAGATCGCCTACGTCGACCACTACGCGGACGACGCGGCCCGGCGCTTCCAGCGCTTCCGGGACACCCGCGTGGCCGTCGTCGGCGACGACGGCGTCGCCCAGTGGTGCGTCCTCAGCCTCGTCCGCAACGGCGGGCGCGCCATCGGGGTGCTGCCCGGACTCCACCGGGACGACATCCGCAAGGAGGCCGCCGCGGCCGCCGCCGACGGCTGCCCCGTCGACGTGCACGAGGTGGTCGCCACCACGAACGGGCCGCTCACCTGGGACGACCTCCAGGGCTACGACGTGGTCGTGGTCACCGGCGGGCCCGAGGCGCCCCGCACCCTCCTCCCCCTGCTGCGCCAGGGCGTGCCGGCGGGCTGCACCCTCATACCGGCCTGGTCCTACGGCCGGCACGCCGTCGTCGGCCCGGCCACCTCCGCGCAGACCAGCGGCTGCTGGGCCTGCGCCGTGCTGCGGCTGGGCGCCGGTGACGGGGCGGCACACGCCGCCGACCTGTGGAGTTCCCTCGCCCTGGACCTGCCGTTCACCACCGCCGACCCGGAGGCACACCCCGGCGGGCCGCTGTCGGCGATGCTCGGCAACCTCCTCGGCTACGAGGTGTTCCGCCTGACGACGGGCGCGCTGCCCGCCGAGACCCTGGGCCAGGTGATCATCCAGGACACCGAGTCCCTGGACGTCACCACCGAACCCCTGCTCGCCCACCCCCGCTGCCCGTGGTGTGCCGACCACACCACGGACGACCTCTCCCCGATCGACCTCGGTTCCGCGGACACCGACGCGCTCGCCCTGCCCACCGTGGACACCGCGCGCGACGCCGACGCCCTCGTCGAGGAGCTCAACCACCGGTCGGTCCTGCTGCGCCCGTACACCGGGGTGTTCCGCCGCTACGACGACGAGGACATCACCCAGACCCCGCTCAAGCTCAGCGTCGTGGAACTGGCCCTCGGCCACGGACGCACCCGCAGGGTGGCCGCCGCCGACGTCCACCACGTGGCGGGCGCCCGGCTGCGCGCGCTGCACCGCGCCGCCGAGACCTACGCCGAACACGTCGTCCCGCCCACCCGCGCCGCCGGCCCCGGGTCCGCCGTCCGCATCCCGCCGAACGAGCTGGCCACCAGCAGCGGAATCGACGGCGCCGAGGCGGACGTACGCCACTGGCTGCCGGCGACGTCCCTGCTCACCAAGGAACCCTTCCTGGTCCCGGCGGAGGCGGTACGGCCCTTCGGCGCCGACAACCGCGACCGGCTGTTCGAGGCGACCGGCGCCGGGATGCGGGCGGGCGCGAGCGACGCCGACGCGGCGGCCCGGGGCGTACTGTCCGCACTCGCCCACGACGCGCTGCGGGACGCGGTCTGGGCCGGCCGCGCGACAGTCCTGACCCTGCCCGAGGACCCCGGCCCCGAACTCACCTTCCTGCTGCGTTCCGCCGCCAACCTCGGCGTCGAGGCCGAACTGCTCGACCTCGGCGCACGAGGTGAGAGCGGCGTCGCGGTGGTGCTGGCCAGGGCCGGCGCCCGCTGGACCCTGGCCGCCGAACTGTCGTACCCGGCGGCGGCGTCCGCGGCCCTGCGCGACCTGCTGGCGGGCGTCCAGCTGGAGCAGCAGGGACTGGCGGCCGACACCTCCTTCGGGGACCCGGAGCTGCGCGGCCTCGACCCGCGCACCCTCACCGTCACCGGCACCACGGCCGCCGACCCGGCGGCCACCGCCTCCTGGCCGGACGTGCTGCGCCGGCTCGGCGAACACGGCCGGGACGCCCTGGCCGTCCGCACGGGCTCGGCGGACCTGCGGCGCGCCGGAATCCACGTGGTCCGCGTCCTGCTGACCTCGGAGGCCCGGCATGCCGGCTAGCCCGACCGCCGCCCCTCCCGCCGCGCAGCCCGGGCCCGCGCGGCTCACGGCGGAACCGCTGCGGGCGGCGCTGGACCGGCTCGGCCGCGGCGACCTCGACGTCTCGGTGCGGGCGCTCGGCTTCGGCGACGCGTTCAGCGAGACCGACGCCCCGCATGCCCCGGACGGCGCGATTCCCGTGCACGTGTACACGCGGCACGCGATCGTCGGCCCCCTCGCCGGCACGGGTACGGGCCCCGGTGCTCCCTGCCCGCACTGCCTGCGCCGCCGCTGGCAGGCGGTCCGGTCGGTGGCGCTGCGAGACGCCCTCGAACTGGGAGGTCCCACGCACGAGTCGGGTACCTGGCCCTACGCCGTGCCGTTCGCCGTGGACGCGCTCGCCACCCTGGTGATCCGCGCCCACGCCCGGCCCCCCGGCGCGCCCTTCCCGGACGTCCACCTGCTGGACCTCGAGTCCCTGACGGTGCGCAGCTACGCCCTCGTGCCCGACCCGCAGTGCCCGGTGTGCGCCCGGCCGGAGGCGGACACGCCCGAGGGCGCCACCGTCACCCTGGCCGCCGCGCCCAAGCACGCGCCGGGAACGTTCCGGCTGCGTGGCATCGACGCGTACGACATCGACGTGGCCGCCTTCGCGAACCCGGTGTGCGGGGCGCTCGGCCCGTCGCTCGTGCAGGACGTGTCGTCCACGTCCACGTCGGCGACCATCGGCTGCTTCTCGATGCGCTCCGGGGAGTATCTGCGCGAGACGTTCTGGGGCGGGCACGCGGGTTCCTTCGGCACCAGCGGACGCATCGGGGTCCTGGAAGGGCTCGAGCGGTACGCGGGCATGCGGGCGCGCGCGAAGCGGACCGTGGTGACCGGCAGCCTGGAGGAGTTCCGCGCGGACGCGGTCGACCCGCGGGAGGTGGGTCTCTACGCGGACGCCTTCTACCGGGACAACCCGCACGTCACGCGGTTCGCCCCCGACCGGGCGATCCCGTGGGTGTGGGGCTGGTCGCTGCGCGACGCCGCGCCGCGGCTGGTGCCCGAGGTGCTGACGTACTACCACGCACCCGGTCTGGAGAACCGGTTCGTGCAGGAGTCCTCCAACGGCTGCGCCTCCGGGGGCTGCGTGGAGGAGGCCGTCTACTTCGGCCTGATGGAGGTCGTCGAACGGGACGCGTTCCTGCTCGCCTGGTACGGGCGGCAGCCGCTGCCCGAGATCGACCCGCGCACCAGCGCGCGTCCCGCCACGCGGCACATGGTGGACCGGCTCGCCATGTACGGGTACCGGGCACGGTTCTTCGACACCCGGATCAGCTTCCGCGTCCCCGTCGTCACGGCGGTCGCCGAACGCATGGACGGCGGCCCGGGCCGGATGTGCTTCGGCGCGGGCGCCGGCCTCGACCCGGAGTCCGCGCTCGACGCCGCCCTGTGCGAGATCGCCACCGACGCCGTCAACCTCCAGGGCAGGACCGAACGGGACGAGCCGCGGCTGCGGGCCATGGCCGAGGACTTCTCCAGGGTCACCGCCCTGCACGACCACCCCCTCGTCTACGGCGTCCCCGAGATGGGCGTCCACGCCGACTTCCTGCTGCGCGCCGGGGCGGCGACGCCGCCGCTCGCGGTCGCCGACCTCGCCTGGCCCGACGCCTCGGGCGCGACCGCCTCCCCGGACCTGCGGGAGGACCTGGAACGGTGTGTCGCCGAGGTCACCGCCGCCGGCTTCGACGTGGTGGTGGTCGACCAGACCCTGCCGGAACAGCGGCGGCTGGGACTGCACACCTTCAGCGTCCTCGTCCCCGGTCTCCTGCCGATCGACTTCGGCTGGTCGCGTCAGCGCGCCCTCGGCATGCCGCGCCTGCGCACGGCACTGCGCGAGGCGGGGCTGCGCACGCACGACCTGACGCCGGCCGACCTCAACCCGGCCCCGCACCCCTTCCCCTGACGACCGGCCCCACCGAGCCCGCACGCACACCAAGGAGATGCCCATGGGCTACGCCCATGAATACGCGACGGCCATCCTGCACCGGGGCCGGATCCCCATGGAGCCGGCCGACTTCGTGCCCGACTGGGCGGACCGCCCGCGCAAGGCCAAGTACTACCCCGGCGCGGAGTCCGTCCCGCTGCCCGACGGCGGCTACCCCGGTTCGGCGACGATCACGGCGGGCTGCCTGCCGGACGCCGGCCCCGGCTCCCACCTCCGCACGGGGTCCGGCGAGGCCCCCGGCACGGCCTTCACGCTGCCCCTGCTGTCCGGCATGCTGCTCGACTCCTACGGGCTGACCGGCCGGCGCCTGGGCGTCCAGGCCAACACCGACCTGGCGGCCCTGCCGCACTACACACAGGCCAACTGGTCCCGCGGCACCGCGTCCGGCGGCGGCCTCTACCCGGTGAGCGTCTACTGGGTCTCCGGCCCCTCGGGACCCCTCACGCCTGGCGTGCACCACTACTCGCCGCCCCGGCACTCCATGGTGCGGCTCCTCGCCGGAGACGTGACGGGGGAGATGCGGGCGGCTCTCGGAGCGCACGGCGAGACGACGGACCAGTACCTGGTGCTGGGCGTGAAGTACTGGCAGAACGCGTTCAAGTACAACAGCTTCTCCTTCCACGCCGTGAGCATGGACGTCGGAGCGCTGCTGCAGACATGGCAGATGTGGGCGCGCGCCCGCGGGCTCCGGCTGGCCCCGGCACTCTGGTTCGACGAGGCGCGACTGGCCCGGCTGCTGGGCCTGGGAGAGGACGAGGAGGGACTGTTCGCCGTCGTCCCGCTGCACTGGGACGGGCAGCGCCCCGCGTCCCCCGTGCCCGCTGCCTCCGCCCCGGTGTCCTCCGCCCCGGTGTCCTCCGCCCCGGTGTCCTCCGCCCCGGTGGGCGAGCCGACCGGCGCCGCCGTACCCCACCGCGACCAGGAACGCTCCCGGACCGTCCTCGAGTTCGGGACACTGCTGCGCATCCACCGCGCCACCGCCGAGCACGCCACCGCACGCCCGGCGCCCGGCGCCCTCCACGACACCGGGCCCGCCGCACCTGCCACGTCCGCCGAGCCGGTCCCCCTGCCGCGAGCCGAGTTCCCCGAAGTGAGCGTGCGCGAGGCGCTGCGCACGCGGCGCAGCAGCTTCGGCCGGTTCGACGCGTCCGTCCCGACGACCCCGGCCCAGCTGGCCACCACGCTCGCCGCCTGCGCGGCCACCCGGCTGGACAGCGACGCCGAGCCCCCCGGCACCCCGCGCCAGACCCGGCTGTACGCCTTCGTCAACCACGTCGACGGCATCGAACCGGGCGCCTACGCCTACGAACCCGACACGCACACCCTGCACCTGGTGGCGCCGGGCGCGCCGGGCGGTTTCCTGCAGGAGAACTACTTCCTGTCCAACTACAACCTCGAACAGACCGGCGCCGTCATCGTCCCCACGCTGCGCACCGCCGCGATCCTCGACGCCGTCGGCGACCGCGGATACCGCCTGGTCAACGCCACCGTCGGCGCCATCGCCCAGACCTTCTACACCGCCTCGGCCGCCCTGGGCCTCGGGGCCGGTGTGGCACTCGGATTCGACAACATCTCCTACATCGAG
Organism: Streptomyces sp. NPDC005925; assembly: GCF_040638805.1. NCBI lineage: Bacteria > Bacillati > Actinomycetota > Actinomycetes > Kitasatosporales > Streptomycetaceae > Streptomyces > Streptomyces sp. NPDC005925. The sequence continues at coordinate 95,751 of NZ_JBEXVL010000006.1, forward strand.
AAGCTCCGGCTGGAAGACACCGGGGAAGCGCCGCTGCTGATCATGCTGCTCGGCAACGAGCGTCCCCACCCCGCCGACTTCCGCTCCGCGATCGCCTGACAGGGGCCGCCGTGACCGCCATGACATCCACCACCGACTGGCAGCCCGGACGCCGCTTCCTCCTGCGGGTCGCCGGACTGCCCATCGACACCGTCCGTGACCTGCGCTGCCCCGACACCGCCCGCTGGGCCGACGACGTCATCTCGGCCGAACGCGACCTCCTGGCACGGGGCGCCGAACTGAGCGACGTACTCCACACCCTCGTCCCGGCCGCCGACCGGGCCTTCCCCGACGACGGCGGCGGACCGCGCCGCCGGCTGCTCGCCCTGCGCCGCGACGTGTTCAACAACCGGCTGCCCGCACGTCCGGACACCGCCCTCGACCTGGTCACCGCACTGGACCCGGCCGTGGCGCGGCGCACGCACCAGTGGGTGGAGGACCGCCGCGCACTCGACGAACTCCTCGCCCGTGGAACCGCGCTGATGAGCCGTGAGCTGGCGGACACGCGTGCCGTGCTGCGCGGGCTGCTCGACGAGGACCGGCTGCGGCACGGCCTGCTGCTCGCCTCGCCGACGCTCGAGGGCCGCCTGGAGCCGTACACGCGGCTCGAGGCGGGCCGGACGCCGGACAAGCGGCTGCGCAAGGTGGAGCGTTCGGTGCTGTCGTACCTGTACCGGACGGTCTGCAAGACGAGCCCCTTCAGCACCTTCACGGGCGTCGCCCTCGGCACGTTCGACGCCGGTGACAGCCCGCTGGTGACGGTCCGCGAGGAGTGGCGGGGACGGGTGCGCCTCAACGTGGTCGTGCTGGCGCGTTTCGCGGAGCAGATCCTCGCCTCGCCCGCGCTGCGCGCCGACCTGCCCGTGCGGCTCGCCTCCGGCTGGGGCCGGGACGAGCACCGGGTGCGGTACGTGCGCCGCTGGGTGACCGCGGGCGACGACGACGCGGCCGTCACCTTCGACGCGGTCAAGGACCGGCTGTTCTTCCTGCGCCGCAGCGGCACCCTCGACCGGATCGTCGCCCTGCTCAGCGAACGCGACCTGCGGTACGGGGAGGTGGTCGACTGGCTGCGCGCCGAGTACGGCACGGACGCCGACGCCGGCCTGTGCGAGACGTACGTCGCCGCGCTGCTGCAACTCGGCATGATCCGCGTGCCCAGCCTGGACACCGACGTGCACGCCGCCGACCCGCTCGCCTCCTTCCGCCACGCCCTGCGTTCCCTGGACCGCGCGTGGGCCGGGGAGGTGGCCGCCGAGCTGGGCGAGGCCGCCGCGCTGATCGAGGAGTACCCGTCCGCGGACACCGCGGGCCGGGCGAAACTGCTGCGCGGGCTGCGCGCCTGCCTCGGCGCGGCGCAGCGGCTGCTGGGCGCGGAGAACGTGTCGCTGCCGCAGACGCTGCTGTACGAGGACGCCGACGCGGGCGACGACGTGTCGTGCGGCCTGGGCGCCTGGACCGGCACGGACGGCGGCGCGCTCCGCTCGGTGGAGCGCGTCCTGCCCGCCTTCGACCTGACGCTGCCCCAGCGGGTGACGTTCAAGGGCTTCTTCCTGGCCCGCTACGGACGCGGCGGCCGCTGCGACGACCTGCTGGGTCTGGTGCACGACTTCCACGAGGACTTCTTCGACCAGTACCTGTCCTTCGCCTCCCGCCGCACCCCGTTCGACGCGCGGGGCGAGTACGTCCCGGAGGAGAACTGGCTGGGTCTGGCCGAGCTGCGGGCCCTGGACCAGGGACGACGGACGTTCATCGACCGCATGCGCGCCCAGTGGGAGGCGTACGACGGCGAGGGCGATCTCGTCCTGGACGACGACCACCTCGACGAGGTAGCGGACGCCCTGGACGGGCTCGGGACGCCGTTCACCCCGCAGAGCCACCATCTGCAGCTGACCCGCGAGGGCGGCGAACCGCTGATGGTCCTCAACCGCTCGTACGGCGGACTGTCCTTCCCCTTCAGCCGTTTCACCCACGTGTGGGACGACGCGACCGCGGGCCCGGGGCTGTCCGACCGGCTGCGGGAGGACGCCGCGCGGCTCACTCCGCCCGGCGCCGTCCTCGCCGAACTGACCGGCGGCCCCGTCACCAGCAACCTCAACCTGCACGGGCGGCTCACTGACTACCAGATCGTGTGCCCGGGGGAGGCCAGCAGCGTCCCCGAGGAGAGCCGTATCCACCTGGACGACCTGCACCTGCGGCACGACGAGGCGGAGGACCGGCTCGTGCTGTGGTCCGGACGCCTGGACCGCGAGGTCGTCCCGGTCTACCTCGGCTACCTGGTGCCCCTCGCCCTGCCCGAAACCCCGCGGACGCTGCTCCTGCTCTCCCCGACGTCCATGGCCCCCCTCGACGTGTGGGCCGGTGTCCCGCACGGCCCGTCGCACGACGGCGTCACCCGTCGCCCACGCGTCCGGCACGGCAACCTCGTCCTGGCCCGGCGCGGCTGGTCCACGACCGCGGCCCGTCTGCCGGCGCCCGCGGCGCACTCCCGGGAGACCGACGTCTTCCTGGCCTGGCGGCGCTGGCGCCACGCGCACGGCCTGCCCGCCCGGGTCTTCGCCACCGTCTCCAGCGGTCCCCGGGGCGGCGCGGGCGCCAAACCGCAGTACGTCGACTTCGACAGCCCCCTCTCGCTCGCGGCCTTCACCTCACTGGTGAAGTCCCCGGACGACCGGATCGAGCTGCGTGAGATGCTCCCCGCCGAGAACGGTCTGCACGTCCACTCCGAGCGGGGCAGCCACGTCGCCGAACTGTCCGTCGAGACCTTCACCACCCGACGCCCCGAGGAGAACGCACCGTGTCCCAGCTGACCCCGCCCCCCGGTGCGTGGCAGGCCATGCACATCTTCTACGCCGCCAACCCGCAGCCCCTGCTGGTGAACTGCGTCGGCCCGCTGGTCGCGGGGCTGCGCGACGACGGGCTGCTCGCCGGGCACTTCTTCATCAACTACTGGCTGGAGGGCCCGCATGTGCGGCTGCGTCTGAAGCCGTCGTCCCAGGAGGCGACGGACGAGGTGCGCCGCCGGGCCGAAGAGGCCGTCGACACGTTCCTGCGCACCCGGCCCGCCCTCTACGAGGTCGACTCCGGCTTCCTCAACGAGTTCTACAACACCCTGTTCCAGATCGAGTTCCCCGAGGGCGACCGCGGGGACTTCATGGGCGAGGACGGCCGCATGCGGCTGCGCCCCAACAACTCGCGCTCCTACGAGCCGTACGAGCCCGAGTACGGCAAGTACGGGGGAGAGGCCGGGATCGCGCTGGCCGAGTGGCACTTCGCGCACTCCAGCGATCTCGTCATCGACGCGCTGTCCACGATGAACCTGCACCTGCGGACCGTACTCCTGGGCACCTCGGCGCAGCTGATGATGGTCATGGCGGGCTGCTTCCTGCCCGACGACGACGAACTCGCCGGCTACCTCGAGAGCTACTACGAGTTCTGGCACCGTGCCTTCCCGGACACCGGCTTCATCGGGTCGAAGGAGTACGACCGCAACTACCTGGAGACGGCGCCGCCGCTGGGACGCCGTTTCGCCGAGATCCGCGCGGCCCTGGCCGGCGACCGGCTCGACCGGCTGCCGGTGTTCCTGCGCGGCTGGGCGGCCCACTGCCTCGAACTGCGGGAGAGGGCCGTAGCCCTGGCCGAGGCCGGCGACCTGGTCTTCCGCTCCTGGGACGGCACCCGCGACGAGCAGGTCACCGATCCCGCCGTCGCCCTGCCGCTGCTGCTCTCGCCGTACATGCACATGACCAACAACCGGCTGCATGTGACGATCCGCGACGAGGCCTACCTGTCCCACATCCTCGGACGGGTCCTGCGCGGCGACCCCGTGTCCGGGGCGGAGGCCGTGTGATGCACCCCGACGTCTCCACGCACCGCCCCCGCCTGCGGCCGGACATCCTGCTCAGCCGGGCCCTGCTGCGCGGCCCGGCCACCGTCCACCTGATCAAGGACCCGGTCGGCGGCGCGTCGTTCGAAGTCGGGCCGAAGGAACACTTCCTCATCTCCCGGCTGGACGGCACCCGGAGCCTGGAGGAGATCGGCGACGAGTACGCCGCCGCCTTCGGCCGCAGACTCGGCCCCGCCAACTGGCGACAACTGCTGGGCCTGCTCGGCACCAAGGGGCTGCTCGTCGGTGCGCCCGTCCCCCGGACACCCGCCACGCCGCACACCCCCGCCCTGAACGGCAACCTCTACCGGGGCACCCTCCGCCTGGTCGCAGACGCCGAAGCCACCACCGGACGCCTGCACCGCATCCTGCGCCCCCTGCTGCGCCGGACGGTCATCCTGCCGCTGCTGGCACTGTGCCTGGCCGCGGAGAGCGTCCTGGCCGCCGGCCTCGGCACCCTGCTCGACGACACCGGATGGCTGCTGCGTCAACCGGTCGCCCTGGTGGCCGTGTTCACGCTGCTGTGGCTGAGCACCGCGGGACACGAACTGGCGCACGGCATCGCCGCCCGGCACTACGGCGGCACGGTCAGCGAGATCGGCCTGCGCTGGCGCCTGCCCGCCATGATCATGTACTGCCGGGTCGACAACTACCGCTTCCTGCGGCGCCGCGGACACCAGCTCGTCATCGGCGCGGCCGGAGCCTTCGCCAACCTGCTGTTCCTGCTGCCGTTCACCCTCTGGTGGGGGCTGCTGGAGACCGGCGACCCCACCCGCAGGACACTGTCGGGCCTGCTCCTGCTGGGCAGCGTCCAGGCCCTCGTCAACCTCCTGCCCCTGCCGCCGCTCGACGGCTACACCATGCTCGGCCACGCCCTCGGCGTGTCCGCGTACGCGCCCGCGAGCGGCACGTATCTGAGGCTGCGGATGAGCGACCGGGAGGCCGCCGCCCGCTACCCGCGCCGGGCGCGGATCCTCTACACGGCATACGGGATCGGCTCGTCCGTCCTGGTCTGTCTGCTCGTGGCCGCCGCGGTCACGGCCGCGATCGTTCTGCTCACCTCCTGACGGGCGCCTGCTCACCCCCCGACGGACCTGTCCGGGCCCCCACGGGGCCCGTTCCGACCCCGAGGGGCCTGTTCTGAAAGGCTGTTCATGACCAAGACGGAAACCGTGCCGGCGGATCCCGGCGACCCCGAGACGGACGCGGCCCTCCACGTCGAGGCGGTGAGCAAGCGCTACGGCGACCACCAGGCCCTGGACGCGGTGTCCCTGCGCGTCTCCCGCGGCGAGTTCTTCGGCCTGCTCGGACCCAACGGCGCCGGGAAGACCACCCTGGTGGAGATCATGGAAGGGCTGCGGCAGGCGGACTCCGGTGCCGTCACCGTCCTGGGCCACGCCCCCTGGCCGCGTGACGTGGCGCTGCTGCCCCGGATCGGCGTCCAGACCCAGTCCTCGGCGTTCTTCGTACGCCAGACCGCGCACGAGCACCTGACGACCGTCGCCGCGCTCTACGGCGCGGGCCGGGCGGCGGCCGAGCGGACCCTGTCCGCCGTGTCCCTCACGGAGCAGCGGGACACCCGGGTGGAGAACCTGTCGGGCGGCCAGCGCCAGCGCCTGGCCATCGCCTCGGCGCTGGTCCACGACCCCGAGCTGATCTTCCTCGACGAACCCACGGCCGCCCTCGACCCGCAGGCACGCCGCGACCTGTGGGACGTCCTGCGCGGCCTGAAGGCGGCGGGGCGCACCATCGTCTACACCACCCACCACCTGGACGAGGCGGAAGCCCTCTGCGACCGCGTCGCCATCCTGGTACGGGGCCGCGTCGCGGCGCTGGACTCGCCGCGCGCCCTCGTCGACGCGGCCGGCGCGCCCCTCTCCGTCCTCCTGCCGCCCGAGCGCATGACCGTCGCCGAGGCGGAGTCCGTCCCGGGCGTGGACCGCGCCGAACTGCGCGGCGGCAGCCTCGTCCTGGAAACCCGCGTCTCCGGACAGGTGCTGTCCGCGCTCGACGCCCGGGGCGGCCTGGACGGCGTTCAGACCCGCGCGGCCTCCCTGGAGGACGTCTACCTGCGGCTCACCGCCGAGGCCGACGACCGCACCCCCCACGACACCCAGAACACGGAGCACCGCCCATGAGCGCCTACGGGGCACTGACGGCCGCCGGCTACCGGGCCCAGGTCCGGGACGCGGCCACCCTCTTCTTCACCTTCGCCTTCCCCCTGGTCTTCCTGGTCGTCTTCGGGCTGATCTTCAGCGGTCAGGACGTGGAGGAGACCGGCCGCCCCTACATCTCCTACATCGCACCCGGAGTGATGTCCTGGGGCGTGGGCAACGCCGCCGTCTTCGGCATCGCGTTCACCCTGATGCAGTGGCGCCGGGACGACCTGCTGCGCCTGATCCGCATGACACCCACCAGCCTGCCCACCGTCCTCGCCTCCCGCTACGTGCTGGCGCTCGCCGTCGGCGTCGTCCAGGCCGTGGTGTTCGTCGCGGTGGCGCTGCTGCCGCCGTTCGGCCTGGAACCGGCGTCCCGCTGGCCGCTCGCCCTGCCCGTGCTGCTGCTCGGCATCACCGCGTTCCTGTCCATCGGCGTCATCATCGGCAGTTACGCCGACACCCCCGAGGCGGTCGCCGCCATCGCGAACTTCCTGATGGTGCCGATGGCGTTCCTGTCCGGCTCGTTCCTGCCGCTGGACATGATGCCGGGCTGGCTGCAGACCGTGTCCCTGGCGCTGCCGCTGCGCTACTTCAACGACGCCGTCTCCGCGGCCCTGTCCGGCAGTGGCGACCTCGGCGACATCGCCGGAGGCTGCGGCGCCCTGGTCGCCTTCACCGTCGTCTTCGCGCTGATCGGCCTGAAGACCTTCCGCTGGAGCAACCGCGCATGACGACGACCGTGGTGGGAGAGAGCGTGCCGCTGGAGGCGGCCCGGCAGCGGCTGCGGTCCGCGCTGGCCGAACGGTCCGGGCCCGGCCGGGCGCCGGAGGTCGTCCCCCTCGGGGCGCGCCGCGTGAAGGACGACCCGGACGCCGCGACCCGTCCGACCGCCCTGGTGCACCTGACGTCCCGGGCCGTACTGGTGGGCCCGTGGGGCGGCGACGAGGACGCGCGCGCGTGCGGGACCTGCCTGGCCATGCGCTGGCAGCGGCTGCGGTCGCGCACCGAGCGGGACGCCCTGGAGACGGGCACGCCCTGGAGCTTCGCACCGCGGTGGCCCGCACTGCCGGAGTTCGTGATCGACGCCGTGCACGCGCTGTGCGAGGCCGTGCGCGAGGGGCCGGTGCCGCCGGGCGACACCGTGGCGGACCGGTCGCTGCCGCAGGTGTCGTGCCTGGACATGGCGACCCTGACGGTGCGGACGTACCCGCTGTACGCCGACCCGCTGTGCCCGCACTGCGGACCGGCCGGCACGGACACCGCGACGCCCCTCGCCCTGGCGAGCAGGCCCAAACCGGCCCCGGACACCTACCGGCTGCGACCGGCCTCCTCCTACCCGCTGGCACCGGCCGCGCTGGCGAACCCGGTCACCGGCCTGCTCGGCGCCGGGACCTGGCTCAACGTCACCTCGCCCACTACCGCACCCGTCGCGGGCAGTGTCTTCATGCGCGGCTACGCCGGACTGACCGACGTGACCTGGAGCGGCCAGGCCAACGGCTTCACCGCCAGCCGCGACCTGGCCTTCCTCGAGGGCCTGGAGCGCTACGCCGGGACGCACCGCAGACGGGGCACGTCCCTGCTCACGGCGTCGTACCGCAGCCTCGGCGAGGACGCCCTCGACCCGGCCGACTGCGGCTTCTACGCGCCCGAGACCTACCGCGACGACCCGCTCGTCGACCCCTTCGACCCCGACCGGCCCATCCCCTGGGTGTGGGGGTACTCCCTGCGCGACGAACGCCCCGTGCTGGTCCCGGCCCGGCTCGTGCACTACAGCGCCGGGCTGGCCGCCGACAACTTCGTCTTCGAATGCTCCAACGGCTGCGCCATCGGCGGATGCCTGGAGGAGGCGGTCCTCGGCGCGCTGCTGGAACTCGTCGAACGGGACGCCTTCCTGCTCGCCTGGTACGGAGGCACCCGCCTGCCCGAGATCGACCTCGGCACGATCGGCGACCCCACCGTCCGCGCCATGATCGACCGGGCCTCCCTCCAGGGCTACGACGTGCACGCCTTCGACAACCGCGTCGACCTGGCCGTGCCCGTGGTGACGGGTCTCGCGGTCCGCCGTGACGGGGGCCCCGGCCTGTACTCCTTCGGCGCCGGCGCCTCACTGGACCCGTCGGCGGCCCTGGAGGGCGCCCTGTCGGAGGTCCTCACGTACATCCCGCACCTGCCCGGCCAGGTCGAGGAGCGGCAGGGGGAACTGGAGGCGATGGCGGCCGACTTCGGCAAGGTCCTGCACCTCAAGGACCACGCCCAGCTGTACGGCCTGCCCGCCATGGCCGAGCACGTGACCCCGTACCACCGGCCCACGTCGGTCCGCCCGATGGCGCAGACGTACGCGTCCTGGGAATCGTCGGGACGTCCGCGCACCGGCGATCTCGCGGACGACGTGGCGCTGTGCCGCGACGAACTGGTCAGGGCCGGTCTCGACGTGATCGTCGTCGATCAGACGACGCCCGAGCAGGAGCGCATGGGCCTGCGCACGGTCTGCGTCCTGGCCCCCGGCCTGCTGCCGATCGACTTCGGCTGGTCCCGTCAGCGCGCCCTGCGCATGCCCCGGCTGCGCACCGCGGCCCACCGGGGCGGCCTGCGCGACACGGACCTGGCGGAGCACGAGATCCGACGGGTCCCGCACCCGTTCCCCTAGGACACGGGCCCGGGAACGCGGGACGGCCGGATGCCGCGGCTCACCCCGGAGGGGGTGAAGCGGCATCCGGCCGTTCGGCGTCCGGCAGTACCGGAGACCGAGGGTGCTGCCGGGCCCGGTGGATCAGGCGCTGCAGGAGGTGGTGCTGGTGGTGGAGGAGCACGTCGAGGTCGAGGAGCAGCTCGTGGAACCGGCGAGCACGACCTCGCTGGCGTCCGAGTAGTCCGAGATCTCGAAGGTCTCCGACTCCAGCTCCAGGATCTCGTCGGCGAGGGCGGCGAGGGAGTTCTTGTCAGCCATGATCACTCCTGACGTCGGCACACCCCGGGCGGGTCCCGGCGTGTTCGGTCCCCTTCATTGGACCGGTGGCCACTGACGCATCGACTGCCGCGCGCTGACAGGTCACTGGCGTTTCGCGGCAGAACACCACCGCCGCCGCGGCACCCGGATGCCAGCGCTGTGCCAGCGGCCTGCCAGCGGAGCGACGGCACGGCGGCGGATCATGACCGGGTGAGTACCAAGGCGACGGCCCTCTCCGGCAGGCACGCGCCCGTCCTGCGGCACCTGGACGCCCTGCTGCGCCCGCTGACCGAGTTCGCCATCGACCTCCACATGCACCCGGAGGCGTCCGGCGGGGAAGTCCGCACGGCGGCCGGGCTCGGCACCTCCCTCGCCGCCGAGGACTACGCGGTGACGTCCGGCATCGGTGGACACGGCGTCGTCGGCGTCCTCACCAACGGCGACGGACCGCGCGTGTACCTGCGGGCCGAACTGGACGCCCTGCCGGTCGAGGAACGGACCGGCCTGCCCTACGCCGCCGAGGGCGCCCTCATGCACGCCTGCGGCCACGACCTGCACACCGCCGCGCTCCTCGGCGCCGCCTCCCTGCTCGCGAGGGCGCGCGAGCACTGGCGGGGCACCGTGGTCGTCGTCGGGCAGCCGGCCGAGGAGACGCTCACCGGCGCACGGGCCATGCTGGAGGACGGCCTCTACGACCGCTTCGGCCGCCCCGACACCGTCCTCGCCCAGCACTCGGCGCCCCTGCTGGCCGGCATGGTGGCGCACGGCTACGGCCAACCCGTGCTGGCGGGCGGCGCCGACCTGGCCATCACCCTGCACGGCCGGGGCGGACACGCCGGTACACCGCACCTGACGGTGGACCCCGTGCTCGCGGCGGCCGCGGTCGTGATGCGGCTCCAGGGGATCGTCGCCCGCGAGTGCGCGCCCGCCGAGCAGACCGCACTGACGGTCGGTTTCCTCCGGGCGGGCACCCGCAGCAACGTCGTACCGGACACCGCCTCCCTCGGCGTCACCGTGCGCGCCCTGTCCCCGGCGTCCCTGGACCGCGCCGTGGCGGCCGTCGAACGGGTCGTACGCGCCGAGGCCGCCGCCTCCGGCTGCCCCCGCGACCCCGACATCACCGTGACCGCCCGCTCCCCGGCCGTCCTCCCGGACCCGGAGCTCACCACCGCGCTGTCGGCCGCGCACCGCGAACACCTCGGCCCGCAACGCGTCATGGCCTGGGCGCCGTCCATGGCGACCGAGGACTTCGCCCTCTACGGCGACGCCGGCCGGGACATCCACGGCGGTACGGGCATCGCCCTGGGCTACTGGATGTTCGGGACGACCGGCCCGCGCCAGTGGGCCGCCACCCCGGGCGCCAACGCCGCGGAACGCCTGGCCGCGCTGCCCCCCAACCACTCGCCCGAGTTCGCCCCGCACCTCCCGATCGCCCTCCCCACGGCGACGACGGCCCTGACGACAGCGGCCCTGACCTGCCTGAACCGGGAGCCGAAGGCGGGGACCGACGGCCGCTGAAGGACGCGGCCGAGGCGCGGCCCGGCGGATTCTCGGGGTTGTCGAAGCCCACTGCGGCACGTGCCGGACACAGGGACATGTCCGTGTCCCCGTGACCTGTGTTCTCATGCCGGAGTGGATACCGAGGACCCCGGGGCTGCCGTGAAGGGGCCGGACCGCCGCATACGGTGCAGGACGGACGGTGACGTCGAGAACTGCGTGCGCGTGCTCGCGGAAGTCCACCGGCGCGACGGCTACCCGGTGAACTGGCCCGACCGGCCCGCCGCGTGGCTGTCGCAGGACTCCGGGCTCAAAGCCTGGGTGGCCGAACTCGACGGCCGGGTCGTCGGCCACGTCAGCCTGTCCCGCGCCGGTGAAGGGGACCTCGCCCCCGGCCTGTGGAGCGGGCGGAACGGGACGCGCGAGACCCTGACCGCCGTGGTCAGCCGGCTGTTCGTCGCCCCGTGGGCCAGGGGGCACGGGATCGGTGCGCTGCTCATCGGCCGGGCCGTGGCGGAAGCACGAGGCCGCGGCCTGCACCCGGTGCTGGACGTCGTCGCCTCCGACACCGCCGCGGCAGCCCTGTACGAACGGCTGGGCTGGGAACGGCTCGCCACCCTCGAACAACGGTGGAGCCCGTCCCGGCTCGTGACCGTTCACTGCTACGCGGCGGCCCCGTGACGGTGACGCCGGGCCGCCCGGCGGGGAGCGCGCCAGACCCACGCCCCAGGGTTCGCCGACGCCCAGGTCGTACGGCATCGGCCCTGCCCCCGGGCGGCCCCGCCCCCTCCGTCATCGCCAGGCGGTGGCCTCGCTCCCGTGGATGCAGTACTTCTCGTACGTGCTGTCGCCCCCGGTTTTCGGGATCGCGCAGGCCGTGACCTGGAAGTCGCCCTCCTTCACGCCCACCATGCCGGTGAACTGGTCGTGGCCGTAATTGATCTCGGCCGTGCGTTCGGCGCGGCCGGTGACGTGGACCGTGACCAGGTCCCCCGGGCTCCCCCGCTCGATCTTCGCCCACACGGCCCGGCAGTTCTCGCTGTAGCGGAGCTGCAGGACGGCCGGGTTGCCGCCACCGGGCTTGAAGGTGCGTGCGTCCTCGTTGCACCCCTGGTTCTGGGGGTTCTTCCCGTCGCAGGCCTCACCCGGACAGGTCGGCTCGTCGAAGAACGCGTGTGTCAGCTGGTCCCCGAGGGGAGTCACCAGGGCCGTCACCACGGCGCTGATGACAGCCAGCGCAACGGCCAGCACCGCCGCGCCGTTGCGCCTGTCGCCCCGATCCGCGTCCGCGTCCGCGTCCCGATCCGCGTCCGCGTCCACGGTCGCGAGCCCCTCCGTGCTCCGGTCCGCGTTCGCGTGTCCCTCCGTGCTCCGGTCCGCATCCGCATCCGCACCCGCGTTCCCGCCCGTGCCCGTGCCCGTGCCCGTGCCCGTGCCCGTGTCCGTGGACGGTGGCGTCGCGGGTTCGGGGGTGGGTGCCGAGTCGTCGTCGGTACTGCTCGTCGTCACGGTGACCGCCTTGTGCATTGTCCGGAAGAGTCAGGATTGACCTCTCGCCCCGTGGGGACAAGTCGCACGACGGTAGTACGGAAGGCGCGAACAGCCCATCTCGCGCGCCCTCATGCCGGACAGTCGACGATTCCGGCTCGCCCGTGCCGCCGAGCGCCCGCTGTGCGCCGGAAAGTTCCGGCCAGGGGTGTGCCGGCGAGGTCCCGGGCGACTCGCGTGCGCGGCTGACGCCGCGGTCCGGCCGGGTGGGCGGCCGTGCCCGCTCAGACCTTGCCGAACTGCAGGCGCAGGTACGCGTCGAAGGCGCGTCCGCCGAGCAGGCGACGTGTGTGCACCAGGGCCACGGCGGCCGGTGTCACGACATAACGGGTGCGGGGGCGCCTTGCCGTGACGGCCCGCTTCACGACGGTGGCCACGGCGTCCGGGCCGACGGCGAGGAGCCGCGACCGGTAGGAGTCCGCCATCCGGCGGCCGACCGCCTCGTTGAGCGCGGCGTACACGCTGTCGTCGCCTGCGGAGTCGGCGAGGGTGCCGGAGGCGGTGTCCTCGAAACCGGTGCGGATCAGCCCCGGTTCCACCAGGGACACCTTGACTCCGAAGGGAGCGGCCTCGAAGCGGAGGGCGTCGCTGAGGGCTTCCACGGCGTACTTGCTGGCGTGGTAGTAGCCGCCCACGGGGAAGACGAGACGTCCGCCCATGGAGCCGATGTTGACGATCCGTCCGCCGCCGGCCCTCCGCATGCCGGGCAGGACCAGTTGTGCGAGGCGCGCCGGCCCGAAGACGTTGGTCTCGAACTGGCGCCGCACGGCCTGCATGTCGGTCTCTTCGACGGTGCCGTACTGGCCGTACCCGGCGTTGTTGACGAGGGCGCCGACGGAGCCGTGGCGTTCCTCGATGTGCTTCACGGCGGCGCGCATCGACTCCTCGTCCGTCACGTCCAGCGCGAGCGGGTGGATGCCCGGTCCCGCCGGCTCGAGGGTCTCGGGGCGGCGGGCGGTGGCGTAGACCGTGAGGTCCTCGCGTCGCGCGAGGTGCCTGGCGGTGGCGCGGCCGATGCCGGAGGACGCGCCGGTGATCAGAACGGATGCGGTCATGAGAGTTCCTCCGGACGGCCGGACAGGCCGGCGATCATCAGCTCGACGCCCCGGCGGAGCAGGTCGAGGGGGGTGTCGGGGTCGGTGAGGTCCGCTTCGAGGCCGCGCGTGAGCGCCATCATGAGTTCTGCGACGCTCGCCGCCGGCGGTCCGTGTCCGGACCGCTGGAGGGCGTCCCGCAGCAGCGCCCGCATCGACTCGTCGTAGCGCGCGACGAGGTCGGCGGACACCCGGGCGTCGACCGCGAGCAGTTCCGCGGCGTGCGCCGGGCTGTCGCGCCAGACCCGCATGACCATCCCCAGCTTGGCGCGCAGCGCGCCGGTCAGCCGCGTGGCCAGGTCGCCGTCCTGCGCGAGTGCCTCGCGGGAGGCGTCGAGGGCGTCTTGGAGCATGCGCTCCACGAGCCGACGGAAGGCGTCCTCCTTGTTGCGTACGTGCTGGTAGACGGCAGGCCGGGACATGTCGGCGGCACGGGCGATGTCGTCCATCGTGGTGCGGCGGACGCCGTGCCGGGTGAAACAGGTGTAGGCGGCGTCGAGGATGAGGGCGACGCGTTCATCGGCGGACATGCTGACAATCTATGCATGAAATGTCAGAGCGTCAATGCCTCGGGTCGTCGATGTGGGCCGGCCGGTTCCCGCGCGCACCGGCGACCGGCCGGGACGTTCGTCGCGCGGGCCTGTCCGCCGCACCGTCCGCACCGCCCTGACCTGGGTACACGCCGGAGTCCGCGGCATCGAAGCGCGCCTCTGCGCAGATCGGCCGGTGAAGTAGGGTGACGGCGCGAAGGGAGCGTGAGCAGTGCAAGAGCGGGTCACCATGGCGGACGTCGCCCGAGCGGCCGGAGTCTCCTCCGCCACCGTCTCCTACGTCCTGTCCGGCAAACGCGCCGTGGCCCCGCAGACGCGGGCGGCCGTCGAGAGCGCCATCGCCGAGCTGGGCTTCACGGTGAACACGGCGGCGCGCAGCCTGCGTACGGGCCGCTCCAGCCTCGTGGCGCTGATCGTGCCCGACATCGCCAACCCCTTCTTCGCCCAGCTCGCGGCAACCCTCCAGGAGGAGCTGCGCGGCATGGGGATCCACGTGGTCGTCTGCAACACCCGTGCCCGCCGGGACGAGGAGCGCGCGCTGCTCGCCGAGGCCGTGCAGCAGCGCTTCACCGGTGTCGTGATCACGCCGTTCCGGCTGCTGCCCCGTGACATGGAGACGCTCACCGCCGCCGGCATCCCGGCGGTCGTCAGCGCGGACGTCCCCTTCGGCCCCGTGGATCTGGTCACCCCCGACGCCCGGACCGCGACCCGGCGTGCGCTGGAGCGGGTGACGGCGGCACAGCGGCGGCGGATCGCGATGATCGCGGGTCCGCGGGACGCGACGGGCGGTGACCCGCGCCTGGAACTGCTCCGGTCCCTGGCCGGGCAGTTCGGCACCGCCCTGCCGCGGGAGCTGGTGATCCGTGGTGAGCACACGCGTGAGGCGGGAGCCGCCGGATTCGCCCGGCTGATGGACCGGCGCTACCGGCCGGACGCCGTGTTCTGCGCCAACGACGTGATCGCGATCGGCGCCATGGACAAGGCCCGGGAGCTCGGTATCGACATTCCCGGTGAGGTGGCGCTGGTGGGCCACGACGACGCCGCCTTCGCCTCCCTGGTGCACCCGCAACTGACGACCATCCGCTATCCCGCGGACAGCGTCGGCCGGGCCGCCGCCCGGTTGCTGAGGGAAAGGCTGGACGGTCGGCCCGTGCATCGGACCGTCCACGTGGAGGCGGAGTTCGTCGCCCGGGATTCGGCCTGATCCACGCGTCGTCCCGGCCCGCCCGTCGGCGCTCGAGGCTGATCCCTGGCGGGAGCACCGCCGCCCCACCGCGTGCGGGGCGGCCGCGCCCCTGGTCAGCTGATGAGGCCGAGCCAGTGACGGTACGCCGAGGCGAAGGGCTCGGTGCCGTTGCCGCCGCGACGGCCCGCCTCCATCAACCACCCGCAGGTCTGCAGGGCCTTGCCGACGAGGCTGTCGGGATAGCCGTACGTCACCCGGTGTTCGGCGAACTCGTCCTCGTCCTTGATCCATGCTTCGCCGCCGGGAGAGCGCACGACATCCAGGTCGAGGTCGACCATGCGCAGGACGGTCCCGTCCGCGTTCCACTCGGGCACCGTGCACACGTCGCAGTACATCTCGGGACCCGGATCCGCGCAGAACGTGGCGGTCCACCACTCGTCCCGCGGCACCAGCACCACGTACGCGAACCGGGTCGTCCAGCCTCCCGCGGCCGAACGCACGGCGACCCCCCGCGCCGTGCCCAACCACACGCCGTGCTCGTCTTCGCCGAGCCGGTCGGCCGTCCACCGCGCGCTCAGGCGGCCGTCGTACTTCCGGATGTCGACCAGTACGGAGGTGCTCTCGGTGATCACCCCCCGACGTTAACGCGACAGCGCCGGCCGGGAGTCAGGATCGGAGCCCCAGCGGGAGCAACTGCCGTGCCCACAGCTCTCAAACCATAGCAATGTCACCCAATCCGGAACCACGCCATCCGGACAAGCACCGTAGCGTAATCGATTCCGTATGGCGAGACCCCAAGCGCGGATGGGCGGCATGTGAAAGCGAAATGCCAGGTCAGCGTGGAGATTTGGTAGCTGACGCCCGCCGGGTCGAGGGTCACGAAGTGACCTCGAAACCCAGGAATCCCGTCAACCCTGTTGACTTCTGTGGATTCCTGTTGTGAAGGTTGCGGCCACCGCTTCAACGGGGCGGGACCTCGGCGCAAGGAGCACCCTCATGGCGACGCGTGATCGCACTTCATCCCTGGCCAGACGCTGCGTGATCGGCGCGCTGGCCGTGGCTCTCACCGCGGCCACCGGCTGCGGCGGTGGCGGCACGGACGACGCCGGAGCGGACACGTCCTGCGAGAAGTCCTCGGGCAAGGTCACCCTGCAGTACTGGTCCTGGGTGCCGGGGATGCAGAAGGCGGTGGACGTCTGGAACAAGGAGAACCCCGACGTCCGGGTGAAGCTGAAGACGACCCCCGCGGGCAACGCGGGCACCTACCAGAACCTGTCCAACGCGTTGAAGGCCGGCAAGGCCCCCGACCTCGGCCAGATCGAGTACGACTCGCTGGCCAGCTTCCGTCTCAAGGACGGCCTGCGCGACATCTCCTCCTGCCCCGGAGTGGACGCTGCGGGCAGCAGCTTCGCCGACTGGACCTGGTCCCAGGTGGAGTTCGGCGCCGGCGGCGAGGACGGCGTGTGGGCCGTGCCCCAGGACACCGGGCCCATGGCGCTCTACTACCGCAAGGACATCTACGACAAGCTCGGCCTCGAGGCCCCCGGCACGTGGGACGAGTACGCGGACCAGGCCCGCGAGCTGAAGAAGGCGGGCAAGTACATCACCCACTTCTCCCAGACCGACCCCAACTGGTTCACCGGACTGCTGTGGCAGAACAAGGCCACCATGTTCGAGCGCGAGGGCGACGCCTGGAAGGTCACCGTCGACCGGCCCGAGAGCCGCCGAGTGGCCGACTACTGGCAGAAGATGATCGACGACAAGCTCGTCGCCACCGACCTGCAGGGCTTCTCACCGGCGCTCTACAAGGCGTGGAACTCGGGCGAGGTGGTCACCTGGATCAGCGCCGCCTGGGGCTACAGCACCATCCGCGACAACGCCAAGTCCACCGACGGCAAGTGGGCGGTGGCACCCATGCCGCAGTGGGAGAACGGCGGCAGGCAGGCCGGCAACTGGGGCGGGTCGACCACGGCGGTGCTCGGCGGGAGCAAGCACCCGGCGGAAGCGGCCGAGTTCGCCCTGTGGCTGAACACCGACCCCGAGGCGCTGGCCATCCTCAACCGCGAGGGCGGGCTCTACCCGGCGGCCAAGGCCGGACTCGACCTGCCCGCGCTCCAGCAGCCCGTCGGCTTCTACGGCAAGCAGAAGATCTTTGACGTCTTCGCCCGGGCCTCCGCGAACGTGGACACCGGCTTCACCTGGGGGCCGACCATGACCGACACCTACCGCTACCTCAGTGACGGCACCGCGAGCGTGATCGGCGGCAAGAACACCCTCGCCGACGTGCTGAAGCAGACCGACACCCAGAGCGCCGCATCCCTGCGCAAGCAGGCGCTCGACGTCAGCGACTGACCGGTCGTCCGCCCTGCCACTCCCCGCCGCCCGCGCGGCGGGGAACAGCACCCGCAAAGGCCTCCCGTGACCCCCATCACCGCCCCACCCGCGAAACGCCGGCGCCCGCGCCGCACCGTCGCGCCCTACGCGTTCCTCGCCCCCTTCCTCATCCCCTTCGTCCTGTTCACCCTCGTCCCGGTCGGCTACGCGTTCTGGCAGAGCCTGCACAAGACCGAACGCACGGGCGGCACCTTCGGCCGCACCCGGTCGGTGTTCGCCGGATTCGAGCAGTACGCCGACATCCTCGACGCGCCCTTCTTCACCCAGAGCGTGCTGCGCGTCGCCGGCTTCGCCCTCGTCCAGATCCCCGTCATGCTGCTGCTGGCACTGGTCCTCGCCCTGCTCCTGGACTCGGCCGTGGCCCGCGCCAAGCGCTTCTTCCGCCTGGTCTACTTCGTGCCGTACGGCATCCCCGGCGTGGTGGCGGCCCTCATGTGGGCCTTCCTGTACGACCCGCGGCTCTCCCCGGTCGTCGACCTCCTCGACTCCGCCGGCGCGCACGTCGACCTGCTGGGGCCCGGCGCGATCCTGTGGTCCATCGGCAACGTGGTGACCTGGACCTACACCGGCTACAACATGCTGATCCTGTACGCCGCCTTGCAGGCCGTCCCCTCCGACGTCGAAGAGGCCGCCCGGATGGACGGGGCGAGCGGCTGGACCATAGCCCTGCGCATCAAACTCCCGATGATCCGGCCCGCCCTCGTCCTGACCGGCGTGTTCTCCATCATCGGCTCCTTCCAGCTGTTCACCGAGCCGCAGGTCTTCCGCTCCATATCCACGAGCGTGACCAGCACCTACACCCCCAACCTCGCCGCCTACTCGCTCGCCTCCGGCGACGACTACAGCGGTGCGGCCGCCCTGTCGGTCCTGCTGGCCGTGGTGACGTTCCTGCTGTCCTTCCTGTTCCTCCGCTTCACCTCCAGGAGGCAGGCGTGAGCTTCCTCACCCGCACCGAAGGCGCCCACGCGGCCCCCGCCCCGGCCGGCCGCCGACGCCGTGTCAGCGCGTCGACCGTGGCCGCCGTGACCTTCATGACCGTCGTCGCCTGCTACATGCTGCTGCCGGTCTACTGGCTGCTCATCTCCTCCACCAAGAGCCAGAGCGACCTCGTCACCACGCAGGGCCTGCTGCCCGCCGAGTGGCACCTCGGCGACAACCTGGCCTCGCTCTTCTCCCAGCAGGACGGTGTCTTCGCCCGCTGGCTGCTCAACAGCCTCCTGTACGCGGGTGCCGGCGCGGGCGTCGCCACGGTGCTGGCCGCCGCGGCCGGTTACGCCCTCGCCAAGTACACCTTCCGCGGGCGCGAGACCGTCTTCTCCGTCGTCCTCGGCGGTGTCCTCGTACCGGCGACCGCCCTCGCCCTGCCGCTGTTCCTGCTGTTCGCGCAGGCCGACGCCACCAACACGTTCTGGTCGGTGTTCCTGCCCAGCATCGTCAGCCCCTTCGGCGTCTACCTCTCCCGCATCTTCGCCGCCGCGTCCGTGCCGGACGAGGTGATGGAAGCCGCCCGCATGGACGGGGCCGGGGAGCTCCGCATCTTCCGCACCATCGCGCTGCGCCTCATGGCACCCGCCCTGGTGACCGTCTTCCTGTTCCAGTTCGTCGTCATCTGGAACAACTTCCTGCTGCCCCTGGTGATGCTGCAGGACGACCGCCTCTACCCCGTCACCCTCGGCCTGTTCACCTGGCAGTCGCAGACCAGCCGCCTGCCCGAACTGCAGACCCTCACCATCGTGGGAGCGCTGATCTCCGTCGTACCCATCGTGCTCACCTTCCTCCTCCTGCAGCGCCACTGGCGCGCCGGACTCGCCGCCGGAGCCGTGAAGTCGTGACCCACCCCCTCACCGCACTCAACCGACGGCTCGGCGGCATCGCCTACGGCGGCGACTACAACCCCGAGCAGTGGCCGCGCGAGGTGTGGCACGAGGACGTACGCCTGATGCGCGAGGCAGGCGTCAACCTCGTCACCGTCGGCGTGTTCTCCTGGTCCCGCCTCCAGCCCCGCCCCGGCACCTACGACTGGAGCCTCCTCGACGAGGTCCTCGACCTGCTGCACGAACACGGCATCGCCGTCGACCTCGCCACCTCCACCGCGGCCCCACCGCCGTGGTTCACCCGGCAGCACCCCGACGCCCGCCCGGTCACCCGCGCCGGCAACCGCCTGGCCCACGGCAGCCGACAGGTCTTCTGCCCCAGCCACCCCGCCTACGCCGAAGCGGCCGACGCCCTCGTCACCCGGCTCGCCGCACGCTACGGGCGCCACCCCGCCCTCGCCCTGTGGCACGTCCACAACGAATGGGGCAACCACAACGCCCTGTGCTACTGCGACACCAGCGCGGCGGCCTTCCGGACGTGGCTGGAGGAGCGGTACACGACGCTCGACGCCCTCAACGAGGCATGGGGAACGGACTTCTGGGGCCAGCGCTACGGCGACTGGGAGGAAATCGACGCGCCCCGCGACACCACGGCGTTCCGCAACCCCGGACAGGACCTGGACTACCGCCGCTTCTCCTCCGACGCCCTGCTGGCCCGCCACCGCGCCGAGGCGGACCTGCTGCGCCGCCACGCACCCGGCGTCCCCCTGACCACCAACCACCTGGGAACACTGGAGAAGAAGACCGACGCCCACGCCCTCGCCGCCGAGTGCGACATCGTCTCCCTGGACCACTACCTGCCCGCCGCAGACCCGGACGGCCACATCGACCTGGCACTCAACGCGGACCTCACCCGGGGCATGGCCGACGGCCGCCCCTGGCTGCTCATGGAGCACTCCACCTCCGCCGTCAACTGGCAGCCCGTCAACGTCGCCAAACGCCCCGGCGAGATGCGGCGCAACAGCCTCACACACCTGGCCCGCGGCGCGGACGGCATCATGTTCTTCCAGTGGCGCCAGTCCCGCGCCGGCGCCGAGAAGTGGCACTCCGCCATGCTTCCGCACGGCGGCACCGGCACCCGCATCTGGCGCGAGGTACGCACGCTGGGCGCCGACCTGGCGCAGCTCGCCGACGTGGCGGGCACACGGGTCCGGGCGGACGTCGCGATGCTCTTCGACTGGCACAACTGGTGGGCGCTCGAACTGGAGGCCCGCCCCTCCGGCCTGATGCGCTACCTCGACATGGTGCGCGAATGGTACGAGGCACTGTGGACGTCGAACATCACCTGCGACCTCGTCGCGCCCGGCACCGACCTGACCCCGTACAAGGCGGTCGTCGCGCCCAACCTGTACCTCCTCACCGACCGGCACGCCGACCGGCTCACCCGGTACGTCCGCGAGGGCGGACACCTGGCGGTCGGCTGCTTCAGCGGCGTGGTGGACACCCATGACCGGGTGCACGCGGGCGCCCACCCGGGCCCGCTGCGCGACGTACTCGGACTCCGGGTCGACGAGTACCTTCCGCTCCGGCCGGACGACACCGTCCGCCTCAGCGACGGGGCGCCGGCCGGGCTGTGGGCCGAACGGGTCGAACCGGAGGGCTGCATCCCGCTCCTCCACTTCGCGAACACCCCGCAGGGCGGCCCCGCCCGCGGCGGGCCGGCCCTCACCCGCCACAACTACGGCGGCGGAACCGCCTGGTACCTGGCCACCCGCCCCTCGTCCGGCACCCTGCGCGAACTGCTCCGCCGGGTCACCGAGAAGGCCGGCGTCACGCCCGTCGCCGACACCCCCGACGGCGTCGAGGCGGTGCGCCGCACCGGCCCCGGCGGCTCCTTCCTGTTCCTCATCAACCACACCGACAACGACGTCACGGTGACGGTCGGCGCCACCGGACAGCCGGGCACCGAGGAAGACGGCCCCGGCACGGACATCCCCGCCGGGGGCGTGACCGTCCTGCGCGAAACCACGCCCCCGCCCCCGAGCCGTCCCTAACCACCCGCCGCCGCCCCACCCCTGCGCGGCGTCCCCCGCCCAGTGAGGAGCGCCCGCATGTCCGCCCCGCAGACTCCACCACCCCGGTACGAGACGGTGGAGATCGACCATCCCAGCGGCACCGTGCTGCTGCGCACCGCCGCCTC
The DNA here is from genome assembly GCF_040638805.1 of Streptomyces sp. NPDC005925. Classification (NCBI taxonomy): domain Bacteria; kingdom Bacillati; phylum Actinomycetota; class Actinomycetes; order Kitasatosporales; family Streptomycetaceae; genus Streptomyces; species Streptomyces sp. NPDC005925. The sequence continues at coordinate 117,063 of NZ_JBEXVL010000006.1, forward strand.
CTGCTACGTCCTGCGCCTGGACACCGCGGCGGGCACCGTGCGCCACATCCACTGGGGGGCGCCCCTTCCGCTGGCCGACGCCGCGAGACTGCCGGACTGGGCCGACCACGACAACAGCTTCGCCGGACGTCTCGACGGGGTGGAGGAGTACCCGGTGGAGGGCGGCGCCCGGTTCGGCACCCCGGCGCTCGAAGTCCGCTTCGCCGACGGCAGCAGCCCGGTGGAACCGCAGGTCGAGGGCGTGAGAATCGTGGACGAGGGACACCTCGCCGTCTCGCTGCGGGACCGCGCACGGCCACTGGCCTGGGAACTGCACTACCGCGTGCCGCCCGGCGCCGACGTGATCGAACGCTGGACGGAACTCACCCACACGGCCGGGCCGGACGCGCCGGCGCTGCTGGTCCTGCGATGCGCCTCCGCGCACTGGCCGATGCCGCCGCGCCACGCATGGCGGCTGTCGTCCGTGCACGGCGGCTGGTCCTCGGAGAGCCGTCTGGAGCGGAGCGTCCCGGCCGTCGGCGAGACCACGCTCACCAGCAGACGCGGCCACACCGGTCACCACGCCAACCCGTGGGTCATGCTCGACCCCGGTCACACCGGCGAGGAGTACGGGGAGGTCTGGGCGACGGCCCTCGCCACCAGCGGCAGCTGGCGGCTCACGATCCAGCGCACCGCCGCAGGACGCGTCGGCGTCGTGGCCTCGCGAGGACACGAGGGCGTCGGCGTCTCTCTGGAACCCGGGCAGCGGCACCGCACCCCCGTGAGCGTGGCGGCGTACGCCACGGGTGGTTTCGGCGGTGCGAGCCGCGCCTTCCACACCTACGTACGCCGGCACGTGCTGCCCCACCCGCATGAGACGCGCCCCGTGCTGTACAACTCCTGGGAGGCCACGTCCTTCGAGGTGAGCGAAGAGAACCAGCGGGCCCTCGCCCGGCGGGCGGCGGCCCTCGGCGCGGAGCTGTTCGTCGTCGACGACGGCTGGTTCGCCGGACGCGACGACGACCGGTCGGGCCTGGGCGACTGGACACCGCACCGCCGCCGCTTCCCACGAGGACTGCGCCCCCTCGCCGACGAAGTGCACGGGCTGGGCATGGCGTTCGGACTGTGGGTGGAGCCGGAGATGGTCAACGCCGACAGCGACCTGTACCGCCGGCATCCCGACTGGGTACTGCACCTGCCCGACCGCTCGCCCACGGAGCTGCGGCACCAGCTCGTCCTGGACTTCTCCCGGCAGGACGTGACCGACTGGGCCTACGGACGGCTCCGCGAACTCGTCGACGCCAACGACGTGGACTTCCTCAAGTGGGACTTCAACCGCTCCTTCACGGAAGCGGGCGTCCACGCGGGCGGCCGCGACGCGCGAAGGGTGTACGTCGAGCACGCCGAGGGCCTGAACCGTCTGCTCGACCGGCTGCGCGCCGACGTCCCGCACCTGCGCGTGGAATCCTGCGCGGGAGGCGGCGGCAGGATCGACCTGAGCATCCTCCGGCGCACCGACCAGGTGTGGACGTCGGACAACACCGACGCGGTGGACCGGCTCACCATCCACCACGGCTTCAGCCAGGTCTATCCCGCCGCGGTGATGTCGGCCTGGGTGACCGACAGCCCCAACCCCCTGACCGGACGGAAGGTCCCGCTGCGCTTCCGCTTCCACTGCGCCATGGCGGGCGTCCTGGGCATCGGAGGCGACCTGACCCGCTGGACTCCCGAAGAGACGCACGAGGCGGAGCGACTGGTCACCCTCTACAAGGACATCCGGGACCTCGTGCAGCACGGCCACCAGTACCGCCTGCTCGCGCCGGGGGACGGGCCGCTCACAGCCGTCCAGTACGCGGACGCCGAGGCCGAGCGCGTCGTGGTGTTCCTCTGGCGGCCGACCACCTCCTTCACCTCCGCCCACCCCCCGCTCCGGCTGCGCGGGCTCGACGCGACGGCCGGATACCGGGACGAGGACACCGGCGCGCAGTGGTCCGGAGCGACACTCACCGGCTTCGGACTGCCGCTGCCCGACATGCCGCCCGGTGACTGCTCGAGTGCGGTGGTACGGCTCAGGCGGCACGACTGAGGCGCGGATCCGCCCGACCGCACGCGGGAGCCCGTCCCGGTCGCCGGCCCGCCCCACACGCGCGGGCCGGGGAGGCGGCGGCGTCATCCTCGATCCGGCGCGGACGACGTCCAGGTGCCGACCGACCCTCCCGCCCGCCTGTCGTGAGCCTCACCGGGCTGCCCGGGCCGGGAGAGCCGGCGCGGAACACACGGAGAGGGAACCACTCGGCCGGTTTCTGCGTGATGACCTGACGTGCTGTCAGCAGGCGGCGGGTGACCGAAGGGGGAGCGGGTGCGCATGCGGGTGCGGGTGATGGTGAGCCTGGCGGTAGTGGCCTCTGTGGCGCTGGTGGCGTGCGATCCGGAGGAGCCGAAGGAGTACACGGGCGCGGAGTCGGCGGGCGCGTCCTCGGCCGCCGCCGCGCAGTTCGCGCCGTTGGTGCGGCTCCACGAGAAGGAGTCGCTGATGCCGATGGACGCGGAGCGGTTCGCCGGGCGGTCCGTGCTGCGCTTCGACCACGACGGCCTGTGCCGCGCGGAGGGGCCGGTGGCCGATCCGGTCGACCCGCGCAGACTGGGCCTGCGTGCCTCCCCCTACACCCACCGCTCCGTCGACCCGCGCAGCCCGTCGTCGACGCCGGTGACCTGCCCCGGGCACACCGGAGAAGAGCACGCCACGACCAAGGTCGGCGGCGGGTTCTACCTCGACCCGCCCAAGGAGGTCCGCACGGGCGAAGGCACCGGTGCGCCCGTCTACTGGGAGTACCACAAGCACAAGAGCGACCCGGGGCGCACGGCGTACGTGTACTGGTTCTTCTACGCCTACAACAAGCTGACCGCGGGCAACAGGCACGAGGGCGACTGGGAGCGCGTCGCCGTCCAGTTGCGCGACGGGAAGCCGGAGGCGGTGACGTTCGCCAGGCACGGCGGCAGCCCGTGCAGTGTGAAGTGGCCGGACCTGAAACTGGACGGCGGGCATCCGACGGTGTACTCGGCGCTCGGGTCGCACGGTTCCTACCCGACCGACGGATACCACCGGGTGGCTGTCACGGTCGACCGGACCTCGGACGGCGGCGCCGAATGGCGCACCTGGGACCACGCCCGCCCCGTCGACCGGGAGTCCTGGTGGGGGTACGCCGGGTGGTGGGGTGCGCAGGAGCACGTGGACGGGTTCAACGGGCCGATCGGCCCCTACCCGCATCGGCAACTGGCGGGCATCTTCACCGAAAAGCCCTGCGGGGGCGCCCACAAGCCGCCGGCGGAGCCGTCCGGGCCGCAGCCCGCGCCCAAGACGAAGGAAGGCGCGATCGAGCGGTACGAGGAGTACCTCCACGCCTTGGGCCGTGAGGACATCGACACGGTGTGCGAGGTGGCCGGGCCCGCGGCGAAGCAGGCCGAGGACCAGGGATTCGGTCCGTGCAGGCTGACGTTCGCCGTCGTGTTCCACATGATCTCGCCGACGCAGAAGAAGGCCCTGCAGACCGCGACCGTCGACCCGCAGCGCGTCGTGGTGCAGTCACCCGACAAGATCGAGATGCCGGTCGAATCGGTCAGGGCCTCCGTCACCTTCTCCGAGAATGAACTCGGCGACTCCACCCTGGAATACCTCAAGGGCGAGTGGTACATCACCGACTGAAGTCCCGCGCGACGGGTGCGGTGCGATGTCGGCGCATCGGCCGGGCCCCGGCACGGCTCCCTTCCGCTGCTCCGCTCTCGCCCCTGCCCGGGGCCGCCCGGCGGCGGGGCCCGTCCCCGGACGGGAGCGCGGCACGGCATCGAGTGGTGAAGGTGTGGGCCGTCGACGCAGCGTCCTCGCCGGGGCCGGGCCGCGTGGCCGGCCCGCTACGGCGGGGGCGCGGGTCGTTCCTTCCGGTCCTGGGCCGGACCGGCCGGACCGTGGGAGACGGCCGGCGGGTCACCCGTTTGGGCGCCGGTGCGCACGGCGAGGACGGCGACGTCGTCGTCATTGGCCGTGGGACGGGCGCGTGCGAGAAGCTGGTCGGTGAACGTCTCCAGGGGGCGGTGCGCGAGAGCGGCGGCATGGCGGCTCAGCCGGTCCAGTCCGTCGTCGAGTGACACGCCGGGCTCCTCGATGAGGCCGTCGGTGTACAACAGCAGGGTCGCACCGGGCGGCACGAACGCCGTCGCGTCCGAACGCCCCTCCAGGGTGCCGGTGCCGAGGAGAACGCCGTGCCCCGCGGTGAGGTACTCGGTCACTCCCTCCTCGGTGATGAGCAGGGGTGGCGGGTGGCCCGCGTTGGTCCAGGTCAGTTCCCAGCCCACGGCTCCGAGATCGGTGAGCCGCGCGAGGACGAGGGTGGCCATGTCGGTACCGGACAACTGCAGCGCCGCCCGGTCCATCCATTCGACGATCTTGCTGGGGGGTTTCTGCTCGGAGAACGCGTAGGCCCGCAGCATGCTCCGCAGCTGGGCCATACCGGCCGCGGCGTCCAGGTCGTGTCCGACGACGTCCCCGATGACGAGCGAGGTCGCCCCGTCCGGCAGGGCGAACGCGTCGTACCAGTCACCGCCGACCTGCGAGGCGTCCGGAGCCGACACGTAGCGGACCGTCATCTCCAGGCGCGGCACCCGCGGCAGCTGCGGCAGCAGATGCTGCTGCATCGTCTCCGCCACCTTCCGCTGCCGCTGGTAGAGACGGGCGTTGTCCAGCGCCACCCCGGCCCGCCGCGTGATCTCCTCCAGAAGGGGAAGGTCGGCCGACGTGAAAGGGGCCGGGCACACGGAGCGGCCCAGGGTCAGGGCCCCCAGTACGTCCCGCAGGCCGCGGATGGGGCCGATGACCGCGGAGCGGATCCCGGTGGTGGTGAAGAGCCGCTGCTGTTCGACGGCGACGTCCGAGTCCGGCTCCCGCGCGTAGGTCTCGGGACCCGCCAGCGTCGACGCCGCGCCCCGCAGCGCTCGGGACAGCGGGAGCTGAGACTTCTGCGGCACCGCCGGCATGAGCCCGACGAGTTCCTCCTTGTGCGTCAGAGCGCCGTTCTCGAAGTGGACGACGGCCCGGCGCCACACCTGACCGGACTCGTTGATCAGGTCGATGACCGCCCAGTCCGCCAGCCGCGGCACCACCAGCCGCACGAGCCGCCGCAGCGCCTCCTCGACGTCCATGGTCGAGGTCAGCTGAGTGGTCAGCTCCGCGAGCAGTGTCAGGCGCTGCAGCTCGGAGAGGGTCTGCTGGGGCGGACCCGGTTCCTCGCTGTCGACCAGGTGGAAGAGCACCAGCATGTCCTGCCGGTCGCCGTTCGCGCAGGAGGTGACCAGCCAGGCCACGGGCGCCACGGAGCCGTCACCCCGCTCGAACCAGAATTCCGCGCCCTGTGCGGTGTGGCCCGCCAGAGCGGCCTGCCGGATCGGGCACTCGGTCCTCGCCACGGGCTGGCCCGCGGCGTTGCGGTGCAGCAGCTCGTGCGAGTCACGGCCGAGGAGTTCGGCGGCGGGCCGGCCGATCAGCCGCTCGGCTGCCTCATTGACGGCCGTGATGACGCCGTGCTCGTCCGCCAGGTAGGCACCGGCCGCGAGCGCGTTCAGTCCGACGGCCGGCGGTCCCGCGCCCTCCGCGGCAGCGTGTCCCTCCGGTGCTGCATCGTCTCGGCCCTGCATGGTTTCGTCCTCGTCCTGGCCGGTCGTGATGGGCGACTCCCCGCGTTCCCAGCCGGCGCATCCGTGGAAACACCGAGGGATACGCGTCGCTCGTTCCATACCAGCACACAGACGCGCGTACCGATCGACGGGGCCTCGGCTCCACCGCAGAGGTCCACCCGATCGCCGACAGCCGCCGGCCCGTGCCGACGCTCGCCCGCCGGCGGCCTCAGCCGCGTTCGCGGGCCTCGCGGAAACGGGCCAGACCGTCCGCCAGATCGACGATCGGATCGGGGTAGTCGGCCGCGACGCGGTCCAGACCCACCAGTTTCCACGGCTCGTGCACCGCGGGGCCCACCACATCGGCGAGTTCGGGCACCCAGCGCCGGACGTAGCCGCCGTCGGGGTCGTACCGCTTGGCCTGGAGAACCGGGTTGAGGACCCGGTTGGGCCGGCTGTCGGTGCCGGTCCCCGCCACCCACTGCCAGTTGAGCTGGTTGTTGGCGAGATCGCCGTCGACCAGCAGATCGAGGAAGTACCGGGCACCGACACGCCAGTCGACGTACAGGGTCTTGGTCAGGAAGCTCGCGGTGAGCAGACGGGCACGGTTGTGCATCCAGCCCTCGTGGCGCATCTGGCGCATCGCCGCGTCGATCACCGGGTATCCGGTGCGCCCCTCCCGCCAGGCGGCCACGTCCGCCTCGGACTCCCGCGGGGAGCGCCAGTGGTCGTGCCGGGTGCGGTAGTCGGCGCGGGCCGCGTCGGGCCGCGCCGCGAGGACCTGCCGGTGGAAGTCCCGCCAGGCCAGCTGACGCTCGAAGGCCGCGGCGCCGGGCCCTCCGGCCCGCCGTGCCCGCTGGACGACCTCGACGGGGGAGAGGGTGCCGAAGTGCAGGTGGGGCGAGAGGCGCGAGGTGGCGTCACCGGCCAGGTCGTCGTGACGTTCCTCGTAGGAGGCGATGCCGGTGCGCAGCCACGCCGTGAGCCGTTTGCGGCCCGCCGTCTCACCGCCCGGGGCCAGTCCTTCCGACAGGCCGGACAGGTCTTCGCGCGAAGGCAGCGGCTCGGACGCCACACCGTCCGGGACCCGTACCGCGCGCGGGGCGTCGAGGACACCGCGCAGGGGCTGCCCCGACCACGTCCGGAAGTACGGCGTGAACACGGCGAAGTGGTCGGACGCGGACGGTGTCACCCCACCCGGGGCCACCACGGTGGTCACCCTGTCGTGGACGTGGAAGCGGCACCCCAGCGCTCCCAGGGCCCTCCTCAGCCGCTGTTCGCGGTGGTGGGCGTAGCCACCGGCGTCGGACGCCATGTGCACCTCGCCGGCGTCCGCCTCGGCCACCACCCGGCACACCTGCTCGACGACATCCCCGGAACGGACGACGAGCCGCCCCCCGCGCTCGCGCAGGCCCGTGTCCAGGTCCCGCAGGCAGTCGGCGAGGAACGCCAGCCGGTTGGGGACGGCGAAGCCCACCGCGTCCACGACCCGGTCCCGCACGAACAGGGGCACGACCTGCCCGCCGTGGTTGTCGCAGGCGGCACGCAGCGGCGGATGGTCGTGCAGCCGGAGATCGGAGGTGAACAGAACGACCGAGACGTTCATGGTGCGCACTCCAGGAGGTGACATCGTGACCGGGCGAGGGTGACTTCGGGCCGGGCCGGCGGGGCCCGGTGGACGCGACGGCCGACGGCCCGGCGAGCCCGGCGCCCCGCGTGCGTCCCCGTGGCGGCGGCCGGTGTGACGGTGCGGGCCGGGCCGCCGCACACCACGGCGTGACACGGGTGAGCCGGGTTGCGGGACGCACACGGGGCTCCGGGGCGTGACCTCGGGGGCCCGCGCCACACCGTGGGCACGGCCCGGCGGACATCGGCGGAGACACGGCCCGCCCCCGGTGACGGGTATGGCCGGCTCCGTCCGTCTCGGCGTACGACTCCGGCCGGGCCCAGCCCGGTGGGCGCGCTTCCGGTGGTCACGGAGTTCCGCGGGCGAGCGGGCCGGGCAACGCACCCGTCGGCCCCGACGAGCGGTTCCGCGGTCGGCGGCCCGCTGACGCGGCGCATGGAGCCGGTCGGCGCACGGCGCGGCCCCGGCCCGGTCTCCTTGCCGTGCATGCGTCGCCCCTCAGTCCTTCCGCGGGTGTGGCTGCGCGTCGCCCGCCGGATGTGTGCGTGTCTGCCCCGATCATCACGCGCTCCGGCCGGGCCGTACCGGAGGCGGGGGCCTCCGTAGGCCGTTCGCGTGGCAGGAACCACAGCGGGAACCTCGACCGGGAGCGGGGCCGGACGGAAGGGGGGCGGAGCGGGCCCTCCGTGACGGCGATCCGGGCAGCGTCCTCCGGGCCGTCGCCGTGCGGCTGGGGCGCACGAACGGCGTGATCAGCCGCCTCGCGCACGGCCTCGCCGGCGACACGGCCCGCGCGCGGGCGGTCCGGCGCCCGGAACTTCCCGGTGCCGGGAGGCGTTGTCGGGGAGACGTGCGGGACGTGCGTGCAGGGCAAGGACACGGGCTGAAGCCGAGGTGGCGCGGGTGGCTATGTGGGATCGGATCAAGGACCAGGCCAAGGGTCTGCAGCAGCAGGCACAGGGCGCGCGGGGTGCCGGCGGACACGGACGGCCGGGAGCAGGGACCTCGGGAGCGGGCAGGGCCCAGATGGTGAGCGCCCTGAAGTCGCAGCTCACCTCCTTCAAGACGGAGCTGAAGAGCGGCGCCTACCGTGACGCGAGCATGGCCATGTGCGCCCTGGTCGCCGCCGCCGACGGGCAGGTCGACGCGGCTGAGCGACAGCACGTGGAGTCGTTGCTCCTGAACAACGACGTCCTGCAGAACTTCCCGCCGGACCAGCTGCGGCAGCGCTTCAACAAGCACGTCGACCAGCTGGCGCTCAACTTCCCGCAGGGGAAGGCCGAGGCGCTGCAGGAGATCGCGAAGGCCGCGAAGAAGCCCACGGAGGCCAGGGCGGTCGTACAGACGGGCTTCGTCGTCGCTGGCGCGGACGGGTTCATCGCGCCCGCCGAGGAGCAGGTCCTGCGCGAGGCGTGCTCGACACTGGGCCTGTCCGCCCAGGAGTTCGGCCTCTGACCCGGGAGCCGCTGCGCCCCGGTGCGTACGGCCGCTCGTCAGCGCCGGCACCTGCCGGGTGCCGCCGGCCGCCGGCACGGTCGCCCGGCCCGCCCGGTCACCGCGCGGGCGGCCACCGGACACCATCCCGGAAGCGACCGGCGTGGTCCCGTCCCCGGACGTTCCGGAACCGCCGTCACGGCGTGTGACCCCGACGGGGGCCGGTGGTGCCGGGACCACCCGCCCCGGCCGGCCCGTCGAGACTTCGGGACAGGCGGAGCCGGGCACCACCCGCCCGCGGAGAACGCGGGCGGGTGGTGCCCGGTCACGACCCCGGGCGGGGCGGGTCGGGCAGGTCCAGCTCGGCCCAGACGAGCTTGCCGGTCTCCGTGCGACAGGACCCCCACCGGCGGCAGAGCATGTTGATGAGTTGCAGGCCGCGCCCGCCCTCGTCGCTGGGGGTGGTGTGCTGGATCTGCGGCAGGTCGGGTCCCTTGTCCGACACCTCCACCACGAGCCGCTCGTGCCGGAGCAGCCGCAGGTGGCCGGGCCCGCCGCCGTACCGCAGGGCGTTGCCCACCAGTTCGCTGACGACCAGTTCGGTCACTTCGGCCAGTTCCGTGAGCCTCCAGCGCTCCAGCCGTTCCCGCACCAGCCGACGCGCCGTCCCGGCCGCCGCCCCGCCTTCCGGCAGCGGCCACTCCTTCACGTCGAGGCCCGCCTCCGGCGATCTGCTTCTCGCCACCACCATGACCGCCTCGTCGAAGCGGGGCTCATCGAGCGGGCACTTGCCGATCAGGGTGGTCGCGTCCAGCCCTCCGGGGCGCGGGCGGGCGGCTGCCTCGAGCAGTCGCCGGAGCTGGGTGTCGATGTCGTCGGCCCGCGTCTTGACGACCCCGTCGGTGAACAGCACCAGGCTGCTGCCCGGCTCCACCGGGACGGCCACCGGGTCGTACGGGATCACGCCGGCGCCGAGCGGCGCACCGGCCGGTACGTCGAGGTAGCGGGCCGAACCGTCCGCGGTGACCAGCAGTGGCGGCGGATGACCCGCCCGGACCACGGTGTAGCTGCTGTCGAGCGGGTCGTGCACCGCGCACAGACATGTCGCGATCTGGTCCTCCTCCAGGTCGCGCGCGGCGAGGTCCAGCCGTGCCAGGACTCGCTCCGGGGCCATGTCCAGCGCCATGAGCGTGCGCGCCACCGTCCGCAGCTGCCCCATCGTCGCGGCGGCCGGCAGACCGTGCGACATGACGTCGCCGACGACGAGGGCGGTACGCCCTCCGGGCAGTGCCACCACGTCGAACCAGTCGCCGCCCACGCCGCTCGGATCGGAGCTCGGCTCGTAGCGGGTGGAGACGTCCAGCCCCGGCGTGGGCGGGGTGCTCCGCGGGAGCAGGCTGCGCTGCAGGTTGACGACGTGGTCCCGCTCACGCCCGTACAGCCGTGCGTTGTCGACGAAGACGGCCGCCTTGGAGGCCAGTTGTACCGCCAGGGCCAGGTCGGTGCGCGTGAACGGCGGGTGGCCGGCGGAGCGGACGAAGTCCGCGAGGCCCAGCAGCACCCCCCGGGCGATCAGCGGGATGACCATGTAGCTGTGCACCCCGGCCTTGCGCATCTCGGCGGCCGCGCTCCGGGTGACGGCGATCCGCTCGTATTCGTCCGGACCGATGCGGCTGATCAGGATGGGTTCGCGGGCCATGAGGCACTGCATGCCGACGAGTGTGGGGTCGCTGGTGGCGATCTCTCCGACAACATCGGGTTCCAGATCGCCGAGCTGCTCGATCTGGGTCACGGCCATCGCCCGCAGGACGGGGGGCCGCGAGGCGGACCAGCGGGTGCCCTCCTCGCCGCGCAGCACCGATTCCAGCAGGTCGACGGCGCATCCGTCGGCGAGCCGCGGGACGGTGAAGTCGGCGAACTCCTTGGCCGTCCGCTGGAGGTCGAGGGTGGTTCCGACCTTGGCGCTCGCCTCGTTCAGCCAGACCAGGTGACGCAGGGCCTCGGGCTGCGCGGCGGACAGTCCGTCGATCTCGACGCCGCCCCGCCCGCCGGCGGGAGCGGGCATGGAGGAGGACGTCGGCCCACGCTGTCCCGCGCGACCGATGTCGTTCACAAGTACGGCTGCCTTCCGCTGGTGGAAACCGGCGTCACCATTGTCCCCCGCCGGTCGGGCACTGCGACCGGAACGGCCGCGCGTGGCCGACCGGATCACGGCGCCTGGCCGGATCACGCCGCTGGGCGGATGACGGCGTCGAGCCGGACCGTGTTGGCGTGCCGGACCACGTCGCGACATCCGCCCCGCCCACGAAAGCGACTCCGTCTGTGACGACGGCCCGGTCTGCTGACGGGGGCGCGGAGGAGGCGTACGTCTCTTCCCCGAGTGGCGGGTGCGGGTGGGGGAGCGGAATGCCGTGGCGGGGACGGCGCGGGACGGCGTCGGCCCCGCCGGTACGGGATCTTCCGGCGGGGTCCTGTTCGCGCTGCGGTCGCCGGCCGCGGTCCGGGGTCCGGTGTCCGGCGGCAGGGGGGCGCGGGGTGCCTCGTGTCCGGCTGGGGCACGGCACAGGGCCGGTGTGCGGTCCGCCGGGTGGACGGGCGTCGTAGACCTCCGGCGACGTGTCCGCGTCCGGGGTCCTGCCCGCTGCCGACGGTGTCGTGGGTTCGCGGAGCGCATGGGAGCCGGCGAGTGCGGGGTGCCCGGGGCCGGCCGGGGGCGTGGGCGGCCCTCGGCCGGTCCTCAGCCTGCCTTCTGCTCGCGCAGCTCGTGGACGGTGGCGGTGAGGGTGCCGTCGTGCTGTTCGTAGTGGGACAGGGCGACGCCGAGGCCGAAGAAGGTGGGTGCCCACTCGCCGACGAAGATTCCCCACCTGTCGGCACGGGCGAGACCGCCCACGGGCTCGGCTTTCAGGCTGGCCACCCAGGTGGCGACCGAGAGTCCGATGGAGGCCAGAGCTGCCATGTAGGCGTGTTCGCTGCGGATGCCCATCTCGTGCATCTTCTTGATGATCATTGCGGCTCCGTTGCAGGCAGGGTGAATGGAATGGTGGCCGTGTTCCTCAATGCCACTGTGCCCAATCATCCCATTTCGCACATTTTGACGGATGTGTGGTGTACGCCAAACCGGTGACGCCCGGCCCGGCCGGCCAGACGGGGACGGCCGACCTGCCCCGGGGCCCGTGAAGCGGCGTCATCCCCCTCGGCCGGTCGGTGCGCGGACGACGAGCCGGACATCCGCGCACCGGCGGCACCCCCACCGCGTCCGGCGGCAGTCCGCCGGAACGCGGCCCGGCGAGACCGGGACACTACGGGCGCGGGGCGCGCGGCGCGCGCCGGACGCCGCGCACCGGGCCCGGGGTCCGGGGTCCGGGGTCCGGGGCCCATGGTGCCGGGCGAGGGTGCGGAGCACCTCTCCGCGTACACGGGTCTGCCCCCTCGGCGCGGCTAACGACCGATCGGCGCCGACACGGTCAACTGGCGGCGGCGTCACGGCATTTCAGGTCATCACGGGTCCATCCTGCCGTCCCCGGGCCGGGTTGACGCAGCCGCGGGTACGAGGAGCTCGCCGGACCCTCGAATGCTGATCCGCGTCATGCGATGCTGCGCGAGCCCCCACATACCGAGGAGCTGAGAATGCCCGACCGTAGACGCGGCTTCGCCCGCTGCGCCGTCACCGTCCTGACCGCCGGCCTGACGACCCTGGCGCTCGGGAGCGCCCATGTCGCCCAGGCCGATGTGAACACCTCGGCGAGCACCCTCGTCGTCTATGACAACAACATCGAGAACATGGTGCCCCCGTCCTGTTACGGCGACGATTACGACCTGATGATCGACTACCTCAAGGCCCGGCCCAAGAGCCCCGACGTCTTCACGGTGCAGCAGATCTCCAACTCCACGCAGCTGGCGGCGCTGACCAAACGGCTGTCCGACGAACTGCCCGGTACGTACGCGGGCAGGATCGCGATCGCCAGCCCCGGCTCCATGGGGTACACGAGCACCTGCGGCAAGCTGAAGAACCAGCAGACCAACGCGGTCGTCTACCGGTCCGACCGGCTGACCTTCGAGGACTCCACCACCTGGCGGTCCGACGCCCCCGCCGACCCCGAGGCGGGCACCGGTGGCTGCCAGAACCTGGAGCCCACCAAGACCAGCCAGGACCGGGTGCACAACATCGCCGTACGTCTCCACGACACCATCGCCAACAAGGACGTCACCGTCGCGTCGATCCACTGGCCGACCGACACCTGGCACGGTCCCGAGTGCGCGGCCGAGAACATCAACGAGGCCAACCTGGCGGTCGACCGCCTCGGAGGCTCCCTCAAGATCGTCGCCGGCGACACCAATGCCACCACCGGGGCCGCGGACTGGTGGGCCACGTCCCAGGGCTACGGATTCCGCGACCCGATCTCCGAGAAGTGCGGCGCCCGGATCTGCTCGTCCGCCTACAACACCACCACCAACCACCGGATCGACTTCCTGCTGGCCAAGAGCGGCAGCGGTTTCAGCAACGTCGCGACCGTCACCGAGGCGATGGTCGGCGGCGAGTACTCCGGCCATCGGGCGGTCACCGCGTACGTCAACTACTGACCCCGCGTCCTACGACGAGGGGCGCCGCCGACCACGAGGTGATCAGCGGCGCCCCGCCCGACGACCGCCCAGCCCGACTGTCGTGCACATCCGCACCGCAGACACCGGTGACGTGCCCGGTGCGCACGGGCCCCCGCCGGACGCCCCGGAAGCGCCGCTGGGCTCCGGACCGCGGTCGCCCGGCGGGTGGGTCGCGGAGCGGCGCACCGGGAACGGTGATCAGGGCTTCGTCACGTACGTCCGCCGGGAAGCCGGTTCAGCACGTCCCGTTGACCGGCCCGTCGACCCCGGTCCATACGAAGGCGTCGCTGACCCAGGTGCCGTCGCTCAGACGGTGCCACCACGCGCTGGTGCCCCAGCGGCCGGTGTGACTGGTGCCGGTGCGGGAGCAGGAGATGGTCACCGTTTCCCCGTCCGCGACGCTGCCGGCCACCGCGTAGCCGGTTCCGGGGCCGGTCCGGCGGGTGAGGGTGGTCCCGCCGTCGGTGTCGACGACGCCCTGGGTGAAGCCGAGGACGCCGTAGTTGTACAGGGCGCCTCCGGCGGCTACCTGCCGGCTGCCGTGCAGAGCGGACCCCTGGTACGCGCTGCCGCCGCTCTGCAGTACCCACTTGCTGAGGTTGTGTCCGGCGATGCCGATGTACGCGCCGTCGTGGCGGAGCGCGAGGTGGACGTGGCGACCGAGTGCCGATCCGCCGCAGGTGACGTCGGTGCCGGTGTTGCCGAGGAACGCGCCGGCCTGCACGGTGGCGCCGTCGACGCCGATGTTGTTCCACAGGTGGTAGTAGTCGGTGGCGTAGCCCCGGTCGTGCAGCACACGGATCCAGCCCTGGCACATGGTGTACGCGGTGCCGGCGCGTACGGCTCGCACGACCTGGTCGCCGCCGGCGAGGTCCACCGAACTCCACGGAGCGGCCTCACCGGACCAGCCGTGCGGGCCACCGGCCATGGTCCAGCTCTGGCCGGTCGAGTACGGCAGGGTCATGCCGGTACGGAAGTCTCCGGCCACCGCTGCCTGCGGGCCGTCCGTGCCGGCGGAGAGCAGGCGCTGCTCCGGCGCCTTCATGACGGGGCTGGTGCGGGCGAGGCGGCTGAAGGAGGACTCGCCGTCGAAGCTGACCTTCCAGCCGGTGGCGTCGCGGTGGGCGAGGAAGAGGCGTCCCTCGGGGAGGTGTTCGGAGCCTGCCGGCGTGGCCAGTACCGCGGTGCCGAAGGCCCAACCGCCCTGTTTGCGGGTGACGTCGATCCGGGTGTCGGAGCCGAGGACGGTGGCTGTCCCGGGGGCGGCGGTGTGCAGGCGTGTGGAGACGGCCTCGGTCAGGGTGGGCTGCTCGTCGGCGGCCGGGGGAGAGGCCTGGGCAGGGGTGGCGAGGGCGAGAGCTGCGAACAGGGCCGCGGCGCCGACGGCCAGACGGCCGCCGGGCCGTCGACGTCTGGTGACGGGAAGAAACATGTGATCGTCCTTTCGGGCGGAGGGCGCGGAAGGTGCGGTGGCCGGTAGGAGGGCTGCCACCGGGCGCCGAGGGGTCGGTGGCGGAGGGGTCAGTAGCCGCTGAGTGCGAGCAGCTGGCGGTCTTGGCGCCGTCCTGAACCGCGTTGCCGTTGAGGACGCGCACTCCTGCCGCGCACGGGTCCGGTAACCGGCCGCAGCGGCGGGGAAGGGCCCGGGTGACCCCGGTGCGTACCGGCCCCCCCACCGGGCATGAGGGTGCCGTCTCCGCTTACCGGCGTGGCCGCCCCGGCTGCGGCTGCGGGGACGGCGGTCGGCGCGTTGCCGGTGCCGGGCGATGCGCCGAGCGGCGCATCCGGGTCGCGGGCGTGGGTCGCGTCCTTCGTCCGCGACGCGACGCCGTGCGGCGACGCGCGTGGAGGCGTCGGCTCCCATCCGCGTCCTCCGTTTCCGCGACCCTCGTTCATCCGGATGGTGCGAGAGAGAAGTGTCGGACGGTGCGAGAAAGAATCTAGAGAGAATGACGCGTACGCGTCAATGAGGCGTGAGCGGCATCGTGCCCTTGCCGGTTCCCGCATGGATGGGGGACGGCCCGCGCACGGATGGGAACGGTCCGCGCACGGATGGGAACGGTCACGGATGGGGGACGGTCCGCGCACGGGCGCGGCGGCAGGACGCGCGGCGCGAGAACTGCCGCACGCGGTGCGGACGGTGGTCCTGCGCCGTCACCCGCACAGCCCGCGTGCGGGTGACGGCGTCGGCCCTTCGGCCCTTCGGCCCTTCGGCCCGTCGGCCGGGAGGGTGACGTACTGCCTCCGCGCACTCGACGGTCTGTCCGGCCCGGTGTTCGCCGAGGCCGTGGAACGGCGCACACCGTGGTCCGGAACCGGGGTGGCGGCCCGCCGGGGACCGGGTGTCAGCCGGTGAGACGGGTCACCACCGCCCGCATCGCGTGGCGCAGGGGCGGACCGGTTTCCTCGGCGGGGTCGAGGGTCTCGAAGCCGTGGTGGCCGTGGGGGACGTCCACCAGTTCCAGCCGGGCCCCGCTGTCCTTCGCCGCTGCGACGAACGCCTCCACCGTGGCGGCGATTCCGGGTGCCTCCCGCCCGGCGCGCAGAAGGACGACCGGCAGGGCGCCCGCGTGCGCGACCGCCCGGACGGGCCGGAACCGGCTGTCGCCCAGCCCCCACCCGGGCGGCGGCTCCAGGACCGGGTAGGAGGCGGCCAGGCAGCGCAGCCAGGCCGGGGGCTCCGCCAGCCAGGGCGCGGCGAGCAGGCCTCCGCCGGAGAAGAACCACAGGGCGATCCGGTCGGCGTCCACCCGGGGATCGGCACGCACCAGTTCCACCGCGGCGGTGACGTCCGCGGCGGCGCGTTCGTAGTCGGCGACGTCGTGCAGCCGGTGGTCCAGGGTCGCGCCGACCACGCCCTCGGCGGCCGCCAGACGGGCGTACCCCACCAGGGTCGGCCAGTCGCGCGGCGTGGGCCGGGCCGCGGCGGGCACCGGCCCGCCGTGCACGAAGACCACGGCCGGCCGCGCGCCCCCCTCGCCGGGCACGTACAGGTCGACGTGGCCCTTGCGGTCCCTGGGCACCTCCGGCACGTCCAGCGGGAACGGGCGCAGGTGGGCGGGGGGCGTGCCGGTGTCCGCCGGCCGCAGGCGGTGTCCGGCGCCGGCCGCCGCCCGCAGCAGGACGTCCGCCAGCTCGGCGGGACAGGACAGCATGGGCCAGTGCCCCGTCGGCAGTTCGAAGAAGGTGACCCGGGGGCCGGCCAGGGCCGCCGCCACGGGGTCGCCGAAGTCGACGAGCCGCTGCACCAGGTCGATGCCGACACCGTTGCGGGTGCACAGCACCCCGGTGGCCGGAACCGCGGCGACCGCTTCGCTCAGCCGCAGCGGCTGGAGCAGAGTGCCCAGTGGCTGCGGCGCGGCAAGGGCGGTGAGCCGGTCCAGAGCGGCGACGCCGACCCCGGCGGTACTGCCCCACCGCTGCCATTCCTCATGGGTGGCCGGTGGGGCCAGCTCGCCCTGGGTCTCGCCTCGTCCGGCCCGCGCGGCCAGTCGCGCGCGCAGGGCCGGGTCCGGTACGGCGGCCAGGGGCGGCACTCCGTCGCGCGGCATCCCGCAGTCCAGGTACACGACACGGTCGACGCGTTGCGGCCGCCGGTCGGCGGCGCCGAGAGCGGGGTGGATGCCGTAGTCGTGCCCGACGAGCACGATCTCCCGGCCGGGACCTTCGCCCACCGCGTCGATGGCCGCGGTCACGTCCGCGATGTGCGTCTCCAGGTCGACGTGGCCGACGGCGGGGCGGCCCGCGTCGATTGCCGTGAGCGGGACCGCGTGCGCCTCGCGGCCCGCCGCGGCCAGCCGCGCGGCCGTCTCCCGCCACACATCGGCACCGGTGAACACGCCCCCCACCAGGATGAACACGGTCATGGCTCTCTCCTCGGATCTGTCACACGACGTCACGCCGTTCGCGTGCGCCCTCGCTCCGCGGACGGGGCCGTACGCCCGGCCCGGGTGCGCCGGTACCGTAGGAACTCCCCCTGAGGGAGGTTCAACTGCCGTCGCACGAGGTTGTCTGGAGCATCGGCGAACTCGCCGAGCGCGCGGGCGTCACGGTGAAAACCGTCCGCTTCTACTCCGATCACGGTCTGCTGCCCGCGACCGCCCGCAGCACCGGCGGGCACCGCCGGTACGGCCCCGGGGCGCTGGACCGGCTGCGGATGATCCGCTCCCTGAGGGCGCTCGGCCTTCCGCTGCCCGAAGTGCGCCGCGTCCTCGACGCCGGGGGCGCGGCGGACCGGGTGCTGGAGGACGCCGTCGCGGGCCGCCTGCGCGAGCTGGGCAGCGAGCTGAAGGCACTGCGCTGGCGGGAGGCCGCGCTGCGGCTGGTGGGGGAGAGCCCGCCCGC
Organism: Streptomyces sp. NPDC005925; assembly: GCF_040638805.1. Taxonomy (NCBI): domain Bacteria; kingdom Bacillati; phylum Actinomycetota; class Actinomycetes; order Kitasatosporales; family Streptomycetaceae; genus Streptomyces; species Streptomyces sp. NPDC005925. The sequence goes on from NZ_JBEXVL010000006.1 coordinate 134,716, forward strand.
GGAACGGGCCGGCCGGCTGCGGCTGATCGCCACCGTGGGCGTCCCGCCGAGCACGGCGCCGCTGGTCCGGTTCTGGCGTGGCTGGCTGCCGCCCCGGATGCCGGCCGGGGCGACATCGGCGTTCCTGGAGGTGGCCGTCCCGCAGCTGCCCGACGAGCCGGCCCCGGCGCATCTGCTCGCCCTCGCCCGGCTGCACGCGATGACGACAGCCCCGTGCCCGGGTGGACGCCGGCCCGAGCCGGAGGTGCACCGGGTGGCCGGGGCGCACGGGACGGCAGCGCTGTACGCCGGCCTCGCCGAAGCGTACGAGCTCGCGAGCCCGCAGTTGCGCCGGGCGCGGGATCCGCACCCGGGCGGGGCACTGGACGCCTACGTGGCGGCGTACGCGCGCGCGTACGGCAGCCGGGACACCCGCACATTCCGCCGTCTGCTGTCCGCGCGGCTCGCGGCGGAGCCGCGTCTGGAGCGGTACTGGGAGCTGACAGCCGTCGTGCGGACGCCGCCGGGCGGCCGTCCGGAGCCGACTCCGGGTTCCGCGGACGACTGGCTGCGCGCGGCGCTGGACCGGGACAACGCCGCGGCGGGATGACCACGGCGGGAGGCACGCTACGTGTACACGGCGGTGAACTCCCGCACCGCCAGCCATTCCTGCTGGGCTCGCGTGGCGCGGGCGCGGACATAGCGGGCGTGGGTGCCCGCGGGGACGTCCACCAGCACCTCGTGAGGGCCGTCGAACGACGTGAGCGGCGTCCATTCCGCGCCGTCCCGCGAGCACTCCACCACGCCCGACCGGATGCGGTGCCGCGGCAGGTCCGGGGTGCCCATCGCGACACGCACGGCGCGCAGGGGCCGCGCCGTGTGCAGGTCGACACCGACGTACGCGTCCGCGTCCACGGCGTTGGCGCTGCGGAAGTACGTGTCGCCGACGCCGTCCGTCATCCGCCAGACGGCCATGTCCTGGAACGTGCGCAGACTGGCCATCCCCTTCGGCCGGCGCGGCAGGCCGAGCGCACGGTCGGCCTCGTGCCGGGCGTCGTCCAGGAAGCCGTCGAGCACGCCCTCACCGACCAGCACGGCGTACGAGGCGTCCGCCAGACCGGTGTACGTGAAGGAGCGGGCCACCTCCTCCAGCCGCACCAGCTCGCTCCGCAGGCGCTGCGCCCCGGCCGCGTCCCCGGCCCGCGCGCGCACCACCATGCGCAGTGCCGCGAGTGCCGCCGCGGCCCAGGCCCCGGCGGCGTCCAGCCATGGACCGGTCTCCTCGACGAACCCCCGGTCCGGCAGCCCGCCGCGCAGCACGGCCGGCGCCTCGTGCAGCGCCCGCAGCCGCGCCTCCAGCGTCCCGGCCGGGCCTCCCGCCCAGAACTCCCCGACCGCCGAGGCGAGTTCCGGCGCCTGGCCCGGCGTGACGATCGAGCCGTACGACACGTCGGCGAAGGCGCGCAGGGCGTGCTCGACCACCGAATCGCCACCGGACGCCCGGCGCAGGGCGGTACGCCAGGAGGCGGCCGGATCGTACGCCTCGTCGTTCCAGGAGTAGTCCGCTCCCGTGGCCAGCGCCGGCTTCGAGGCGGCGGGGTGGACCATGGGATTGGCGGTGAAGCCGGCCAGTCCGCCCGGCAGGCCCTTCTCCCGGCCGTCGAAGGGGCCGAGGAACAGGCGGTTGAACGCGAAGTCGTTGACCGGGTGGTTGTCCCAGAGAAGGATCTCGTGGGCGTACGCCTCACGGGCCCGTGCCGCCTGGGCCACGGTGATCGTCGCCGGGATCACCGCGACGCCCGTCCACCCCACCAGCACGTCCGCGTCCAGGGAGCCGGCGAGGGCCGCCTTGTACGGGGTGGCGTCGGCGTCGGCGTACTCGGTCGGCACCATCTGCAGGGGTCGCGCGCCCTCGTGGACGCGGATGAACTCCCGGTTCACGCGGTTCAGGAGGTGCGCCTGCGCCGTCCCCGCGGCGCCGCCCCCGGTCCCGAACCGCTCCGCGTCCTCGGGGCAGTTCCACTCCGTGTAGCTGATGTCGTCGAGCGGCACGGAGAACGACCGCACCCCGATCTCCCACAGCGACGCGAACTTGCGGATCAGCGCCCGGGCGTCGGCGTCCGATCCGTAGCGGACCGACAGGCCGGGGGAGAGGGCGAACACGAACGCGACGTGCCGCTCGTCGGCCCGTTCCACCAGCTCCCGCAGCCGGGCCAGGTCCTCGGCCGGGTACGGCTCGCGCCACTTCTCCCTCAGGTACGGGTCGTCCTTGGGGGAGTAGACGTAGACGTTCATCTTGTGCGCGGCGTAGAAGTCCAGCTGGTCCAGGCGCGCCCGGTGCGACCACGGGATGCCGTAGAAACCCTCGACCACGCCGCGCAGCGGGGTCGCCGGCCAGTCGCGGACGACCGTGGGGGGCAGCCGGGTGCCGTGGTGGGCGAGCAGCTGGCGCAGCGTCTGGGCGGCGTAGTAGGTGCCGCGGTCGCCCGATCCGGCCAGGACGACACGGCCGTCCGTGACGGCGAGTACGTAGCCGTCGGAGGGCAGGGCCGCGGGGCCCTCGACGCCGAGCGCGGCCAGCGCGCGGGCGGCGGCGGGGCCGCCGCAGACGACGCTCACAACGCCGCGGGCAGAAGGGTCCGCGGCTGCGATCCGTGCGCCTGCCCCGCGCAGTGCGCCTTCTGCGAGGGCGTTGGCGCGCGGGTCGGGACCGGGCAGGAAATGCACCGTTCTGTCCATCGGGACGGTGTCCCGGCCGGGAAGGGCGGTGAGGGATCGAGGAGTGGGCAGGAGCGGTGCGTCCGAGGTCATCGCTGCAGCGTTCCCCATGTCTGACCTGCGGCGCAAGGCCCGGGTGCGTACTCCTTGGCCGCGCCCGGTGGGGGTGTTGACGCCTCCGCCGGGCGAATGAGACCGTTCCCATCTGGGATCGATCCCAGGTCGGGGTACCAGGAGGGGAGAGACCCATGCGCGTGGGCGACGACGTCCACCTGTTCCAGGACACCTGCCACGTCTACGTCCTGCGCGGCGGCCGCAGCGCCGTACTGATCGACTTCGGCAGCGGTGCCGTCCTCGACCACCTCGCCGACTACGGCGTGGACGAGGTCACCGACATCCTGGTCACCCACCACCACCGCGACCAGGTGCAGGGCCTGGCCCGGGCTGCCGCGGCCGGCATCCGCATCTGGGTGCCGCCCGTCGAACGCGACCTGATCGCCGGTGTCGACGAGCACTGGCGCACCCGCCCCCTCGACAACGACTACGACGTCCGCCAGGACCGCTTCTCCCTCCTTCAGCAGGTCCCCGTCACCGGCACCGTCGCCGAGTACCGCACCGCCCGCTACGGCCACCTCGACGTGCACACCGTGCCGCTGCCCGGTCACACCGTCGGCTCGGTCGGCTACCTCGTGGACGTGGGCGGCCGGCGGCTCGCCTTCACCGGCGACCTGATCCACGGCGAGGGGCGGCTCTGGTCGCTCGCCGCCACCCAGTGGGCGTACACCGGGTTCCACCCGAACGCCGGGATGGAGGGCGCCGCCGCCACCGTCCTGTCCTGCCTGCAACTCCTCGACCACCGCCCCGACGTCCTGCTGCCCTCCCACGGCGACGCGGTCACCGACCCGCCCGCCGCCGTCGCCCGGCTGCGCACGCACCTCACCGAACTGCTCGACATGCGCCGCACGGCACCGTGGGACCCGGAAGCGATGCTGCGTGCGCCGTGGAAGCCGGTCACCCCGCACCTCCTGCGCAACGTCACCGGCATGGCCAACTCCTACGCCCTGCTCTCCGACCACGGCACCGCCCTGCTCCTCGACTTCGGCTACGACCTGACCACCGGGCTGCCCGGCGGCCACGACCGTTCCTCCCGGCGTCCGCTCCTCGCCTCCATCGAGGCGCTCCGGCGCGACCACGGCATCGACCGCGTCGAGGTCGCCCTTCCCACCCACTACCACGACGACCACGTGGCCGGCTTCAACCTGCTGCGCGACGTGCACGGCACCGAGGTCTGGTCGCCGTCGCACATCGCGCCCGTCCTGCACTCGCCGGAGCGCTGGGACCTGCCGTGCCTGTGGTACGACCCGGTCCCGGTGGACCGCGAACTCCCGCCGGACACCCCGGTGGTGTGGCGGGAGTACGAGATCGGCGTCCACGACCTGCCCGGCCACACCCTCTACGCCGCCGCCTACTCCTTCACCGCCGACGGCCGCCGGGTGATCGCCACCGGCGACCAGCAGGACACCGCCTGGGAGCCGGGACTACGGCCCGAGCTGCTCAACTACCAGTACCGCAACCGCTTCCGCATCGACGACTTCACCCGCAGCGCCGAGCTGTACCGCGCCATCCGCCCGGACCTCATGATCAGTGGCCACTGGCAGCCGTTCGAGGTCGGCGACGCCTACCTCGACATGCTGCTGGAGAAGGGGCGGCGGCTGGCCCAGCTGCACCGCGAGATCCTCCCGCGGGACGTGGACTTCGGCGCCGAGGGGTTCGGGGCGCGCATCAGCCCGTACCGCAGTGTCGTCGCCCCCGGCGGCCGGCTGCGGCTGGAGGCCGAGTTGGTCAACCCCTTCCCCGGCGCCGAGACGGCCCAGGTGGAGATCGTCCTCCCGCAGGGCTGGCGGGCGGCGGAGCAGCGGATCGCGCTGGACCTGGCGGGGCACGCCACCGGCACGGCCCGGTTCGAGGTAAGGGTGCCCGAGGACGCGGATCCCGTGGAACGCGCGCGTCTCGCGGTGGACCTCACGGTCGGAACGATGCGCTTCGGACAGCAGGCGGAGGCACTGGTGAGCGTACGGAGCGAGGGAGCGGGGCGATGAACGCGATCAAGGCGGTCCGCGGCGACGACGGCACCATCGAGGTGACCGCGCCCGGCTACCGGCTGACGGTGACCCCGGACGGCCTCGTCGCCCGCCTCTCCCACCGCTCCGGCCACCCGCTGGAGCTGCAACTGCCCGGCGCCCTGGACCGCACCGACGCCAAGGACGAGACCCTCTCCGCCGAACCGCCGGTCCTCGCCGCCGACTTGCCCGTCCGCACCGACGCGGGCGGGACCCCCACCGGTGACGCCCCGGTCATCACCGTCCGCCGGCGCAGCACCGCGTGGGACGGCGCCGAGACCCGCATCGTGTGCACGCCCGACGGGCCGGAGTTCACCTGGACCGTCCACGGCACCGGCCGGCTGGACGACGTACACCTGGCGGCCCTGCGTTCGGCGCTCCCCGGCCGCGGCACCGGACTGCGGCCCAGCGGGCACGACTGGCAGACCCTCTTCACCCCCAACCCGGGCCCGCCGCGCAGACTGCTGCGCGGCGCCGGGGAGAGCGCGGTCGTCGGCGCCTGCGGCGACGCCCGCCCGGGGCGCGGCCACTGGTTCTTCACCCCCGCCCCGCTCTGCCTCGCCCTCACCGCCGAGGCCTACGCCGACGACGCCGACCCCGCCGGGGCCCGGCCCCCCGGCGGCTGGCACACCCTGGGGCTCGGCGCGCCCGTCCGCGAACTCACCTTCACCACCGCCACGTACGTCCCCTCCGACCAGGGCTTCCACCTGACCCTGGGCTACGAGGGCCACACCCGCGTCGACGGCCGCTTCAGCACCCCCGCGCTGCTCGTCTCGCCCGGCCACCAGGATCCGTACGCCGGTCTGCGCGCCCACCGGTCCTGGCTGGAGCGCCGCGGCTGGGCCCCGCCCGCCGAGCCGGCACCCGGGCGGCCCGACTGGTGGACCGAGCCGATGTTCTGCGGCTGGGGCGCCCAGATGGCCCGCGCCCGCGACACCGGCCGGCCGGCGCCGGCCCTGGCCACGCAGACCGAGTACGACGGCCACCTCGCCCACCTCGAGGAGCGCGGCCTCGTCCCCGGCACGGTCGTCATCGACGACAAGTGGCAGGAGAGCTACGGCCGTCCGGACCCCGACCCCGCCAAGTGGCCCGACCTGCCCGGCTGGATCGCCGGCCGGCACGCGCGCGGGCAGAAGGTGCTGCTGTGGTGGCGCGCATGGTCCACCGAGGGCGTGCCGGACGCCTGGTGCGTGCGCACCCCGGACGGCCACCCCGTCGCCCTCGACCCCGGCCACCCCGAGGCGCGTGCCCTGCTCACCGACAGCATCACCCGGATGCTCGCCCCGGCGGGACGCGACGGGTTCGACGCCGACGGGCTGAAGATCGACTTCACGGCGGACACCCCCTCCGGCCATCACCTCACCGCACACGGCGACAGGTGGGGAATCGCCCTGTTGTACGATCTCCTCGCGGTGATCCATACTGCGGCGAAGGCGGCGAAGCCGGACGCGCTGGTCATCACGCACACACCGCATCCGGCCTTCGCGGGGGTGACAGACATGGTCCGGCTCAACGACATGCTCCGCCTCGACGATCCCGACCCGTACGCTCCCGTCGTACCGCAGATGCGTCACCGGGCCGCCGTCACCGCCGCCTCCTGCCCCCACCTGCCGATCGACACCGACGACTGGTGCGCCCCGGACCGGGAGCAGTGGCGCGCGTACGCCGCCGTCAAGACCGAACTCGGCGTACCCGCGCTGTACGTCACCACGCACCTGGACCGCACCGGCGAGCCGCTGGAGGACGCGGACTACGCCGCGCTGCGCCGGCAGTGGTCCGAGTGGCGCGCGGGCGGAGGGACAGCCCGATGAGTGAGTACGGTCCGCGGGGCAAGCGCGGCCGGGTCACCCTGCGCGACGTCGCCGAGGCCGCGGGCACCTCGCGTTCCACCGCGTCCCGGGCGCTGGCCGGCACCGGCTACGTCGCCCAGTCCATCAGGACCCGCGTGCGCGAGGCCGCCGACCGGCTGGGGTACGTACCCGACGTCTCGGCCCGCACCCTGAAGGGCCAGTCCAGCGGCCTGGTCGGGCTGCTGGTGTCCGACCTGCGCAACCAGTTCTACGCCCAGCTCGCCGCCGGGGTGGAACAGACCCTGGCTGCCGCCGGGCAGCAACTCGTGCTCGTGGACGACCACGGCAGCGAGCAGAAGGCCGCCGACGGGGCGCGTGCCTTCCTCGCCATGCGGGCCGACGGCGTGCTCCTCGCGCCCGTCGGCCGGGCCGCGACCCGGACACTCGTCGAGCGCGGCACGCCCGTCGTGGAGGTCGACCGCCGCTCGGGCGTGCGGGGCTGCGACTCCGTCACCATCGACAGCGGCCTCGGCGCCCGCGAGGCCGTCGGACATCTGCTCGCCCAGGGACACCGCCGGGTCGCCCTGATCACCGACGAGACGATGTGGGACACCGGGCAGGCACGCCTCAAGGGCTACCGGGCCGCGCACCGGGAAGCCGGCGTACCGGTGTCCAGGCGGCTCGTCCTCACCCTCGGACTGCGCCCGGCCGACCCGGACCGTGACGTGGCCGCCTTCCTCGACCACAATCCGGACATCACCGCCGTCTTCGCCGCGAACAACGTTGTCGGCGAGACCGTCTGGCAGGAGCTGAAGCGCCGAGGGCGCCGCGTGCCGCAGGAGTGCTCGCTGATCTGCTTCGACGACATGACGTGGATGCGGATGGTCGAACCGGGCGTCACCGCGGTCCGCCAGCCCGTCTACGACATGGGAGTGCGGGCGGCCGAACTGCTGCTCCAGCGCCTCGCCGGGACCCGGGGCAGGCCGGAGGTACGCGTCCTGCTGCCCGAGCTGCTGACACGCGGTTCGACGTCGGCACCGAGAGTGAACTGACCTGCGAGTCGCGTAGTCAGCACCGTGCCCGACCGGCCCTCGGTGTGTCGTCATCGCAGGTCAGCGGCCTGTTGACTCTTCACGAAACCCTTTGTTCGCCATCCATTGACGCCCATGACCCATGTGGGTACGTTCTCATGTGGGAACGATGCCACATGGGTGCGAGACCCGTGGCGCGACCCGGCTCCACCTGTCCCCGGGCGCCTTCTGCCGCCCGTGCCGTGTCAGCCGCCACCTCAAGGGAGAGCGCATGGCTGCACCATCTCCACATCGGACACGCCGCCGACTGGCCTGTTTCGCCGCCGTGTCCGGTCTGCTGTCCCTCACCGCCTGCGGCGGCGTCAACCTCACCGGCGACGGCTCCGACACCTTCACCACCATGGGCCAGGGCACGGGCGACGCCCTCGCGGTCGCCCGCATGAACGAGGCCCGCAAGGCCCTCGGCATCAAGATCCAGGTCAACGAGGGTTCCTTCGACGAGCAGCAGTTCCTGTCCTCGGTCGCCGCCGACGACCCGCCGGACGTCGTCAACATGGACCGCGCCAAGATCGGCGGCTACGCGTCCCGCGGCGCGCTGCTCCCGCTCGACGCGTGCGTGAAGAAGGAACACATCGACATCGGCGAGTACCGCGACACCGCCATCGACGAGGCCACCCTGGACGGCAGGCTGTACGGCCTGCCCAACTCGTTCGACAGCCGCATCATGATGATCAACGCGGGCCTGCTGAAGAAGCACGGCCTCACCCCGGAGGACTTCGACACCGCCGACTGGGACCAGTTGGAGCGGATCACGAAGAAGCTGGTGAAGTTCGACGGGAAGAAGCTCTCCCGCATCGGCTTCGACCCGAAGATCCCCGAGTTCTTCCCGATGTGGGTCGAGGCCAACGGCGGCGCCCTGATCAGCGAGGACGGCCGGACCGCCACCCTCAACAGCCCCGAGGCCGTCGAGGCGCTCGAGTACACCAGCCACCTGCTCGATCTCCAGGGCGGCTGGGGAAGGGTGAAGGCGCTGCGCGACTCCTTCGACATGTTCGGGTCGAAGAACCAGTTCGCCCGCGAGCAGCTCGGCGGCTTCCCCATGGAGGACTGGTACGTCAACGTCCTCGCCCAGAACTCCCCGAAGACCGACCTCTACACCGCCCCGTTCAAGGACCGCGAAGGCAACCCGATCAACTGGACGACCGGCTACTCCTTCGCCATCCCCAAGGGCGCCGCACACGTCGACAAGGCCTGCGCCTTCATCAAGACGATGAGCTCCGCCAAGACGTGGGAGATCGGCGCCCGGGCCAAGCAGCAGGAGGCCAAGAAAGCCGGCGGCCCCTACGTCGGCGACTTCACCGGCAACTCCGTCGCCGACCGCACCATCGAGACGGAGATCTGGAAGCCGAGCGGCAACAAGCCCTACGACCAGGCCACCCGCGTCCTCTTCGACGTCCAGGCCAACGGTTTCAGCGTCCCGGCGAACGCCGCCGGCAGCGAGTTCACCAGCGCCTGGCAGAAGGCCGTGAACCGCGTCCTGGCCGGCCAGCAGAGCCCGAAGGAAGCGCTCGACCAGGCCCAGAAGCAGGCCCAGAGCGTCCTCGACATCGCGAACCAGGGAAAGAGGTGAGCCGGCTGTGACCGCACCCACACCGGGCGACCCGCGGCCTCCCGCCCGCGGCGGCCGCTGGGCGGCATGGAAGCGCCACGACACCCGCGCCGCCTACCTGTTCATCCTGCCCTGGATCCTCGGCTTCCTGATCTTCACACTGGGCCCGATGATCGCCAGCTTCGCCCTGTCGTTCACCAACTACGACGGCATCGGCGTCACCCAGAACGTGGGCCTGGCCAACTACGCGCAGATCTTCGACGACCCGTCCGTCGCGAAGTCCATGGGGAACACGCTCTTCTTCACCGCGCTGCGCGTCCCACTGCAGATGGTCATCGCCCTGGCCCTGGCCATGCTGCTGCTGCGCGTCGGCCGCGCCGCCGGCTTCTTCCGCACGGTCTTCTACCTGCCGGTGATGACCCCGGCCGTCGCGGTCGGCGTGCTGTTCCTGATGCTGTTCAACGGCAACGTCGGCGTCATCAACAAGGCCCTCGAGGCCGTCGGCGTCACCGGGCCGAGCTGGACCACCGACGGGCCGTGGATCAAGCCGGGCCTGGTGCTCATCTCGCTGTGGGCCGTCGGCTCGACCGTCGTCATCTACTTCGCCGCGCTGCGCAACGTGCCGCAGGACCTGTACGAGGCGGCCGAACTGGACGGCGCGAACTGGTGGCACCGTTTCCGGCACGTGACACTGCCGCAGATATCGGGAGCGCTGTTCTTCACCCTCGTCGTCAACACCATCGCCTCGCTGCAGACCTTCACGGAGGCCTACACCGCCTTCTACGGCACCGGGCAGGCCCAGTCGTACACCAGCGACGACGCCCTCTTCTACGTCGTCTACCTGTTCCAGCAGGCCTTCCAGTTCATGCACATGGGATACGCCTCGGCGCTCGCCTGGCTGCTGTTCCTGGTGATCGTCGTCATCACCCTCGTCCAGTTCAGGCTCAGCAAGCGCTTCGTCTACTACGAGGGAGATGAGCGATGACGGTCATCGAGGAGCACGGCAGAACAGACACCGGACCGTCCGGTGCCGACGGCGCGTCCCGCGCCCTCCGAAAGCGCCGCACGGCCCGTGACCGGCGCCGGTCAGGGAGCCCGGCGGGCAGGGCCGTACGGCTCGTGCTGCTGGTCCTCGTCTCCGCCGTCTTCCTGTACCCCTTCGTCTGGCTGCTGAGCGCGTCCGTCAAGCCCGTGCAGGAGGTGTTCGACAACGCGCTCGTCCCGGAGACGTTCCAGCCGGGCAACTACACGGAGATCTGGGACACGTTCCCGCTGCTGACCTGGCTGTGGAACTCCACCGTCATCACCCTGGCCGCCGCCGTCGCCGTCACGGTGTCCAGCGGGCTGGTGGCCTTCGGGTTCGCGTACTTCCGCTTCCCCGGCAGGAACGTCCTGTTCGGGCTGGTCGTCGGCACGATGATGCTGCCCGCCACGGTGCTGATGGTGCCGCAGTACCTGATCTGGGACTGGCTGCACCTGTCCAGCAGCCAGCTGCCGCTGTGGGCGCCGAACCTCTTCGGCAGCGCCTTCTACATCTTCCTGCTGCGCCAGTTCTTCCTCGGCCTGCCGCGCGAACTGTTCGACGCCGCACGCGTCGACGGCGCCAGCTACTGGACGCTGTACTGGCGCATCGCCGCGCCGCTGTGCAAGCCCGCGCTGCTGGTGACGTTCGTCTTCGAGATCCAGGCGTCCTGGACGGACCTGGTGCGCCCGCTGATCTATCTGCGCGACCCGGACCTCTACACCGTGCCGCGCGGGCTGAAGGCCGTGCTCGACCAGTTCGGCGAGGGCGGCGAATGGCGGTGGGAGATCGTCGCGACGGCCTCCGTGGTGGTCACCCTCCCCATGATCCTCGTGTTCTTCTTCTGCCAGCGGCACTTCACCGAGGGCATCGCCACACAGGGACGGAAGGGTTGATGGCGGAGCACCACCCCACAGCGTCGCCGGCCGTGCTCGCCCTCGACATCGGGGGCACGAAACTGGCTGCCGGAGTCGTGGCCGCGGACGGCACGGTGCTGTCGTCCGCAGTCTGCCCCACCCGTGCCCCGGAGGGCCCGGACCAGGCACTGAAACGGCTGATCGATCTCGGCCGGCAGGCGGTGGCGTCGGCCGGCGCCGACCTGGGCGGCCTCATCGGTACCGGCATCGGCTGCGGGGGCCCGCTCGACCCGTACACGGGCGTGCTGACCGGGCCGCCGCACCTGCCGGGGTGGGTGGACGTCCCGATCACGGAGCTCGCCCGGGCGGCGTACGGCCACGATGCCGTCCTGGACAACGACGGCACCGCGGGCGCTGCCGGGCAGTGGCGTTTCGGCGCCGGGCGGGGCAGCGACCACGTCGTGTACCTCACCCTGTCGACCGGCGTCGGCGGCGGCGCCGTGTTCGAAGGCCGTACCTTCCGGGGTGCCGCCGGCAACGGCGGGGAGCCGGGGCACGTCACCGTCCGCTCCGGCGGCCGGCGCTGCCGGAGCTGTGAACGCGCCGGGTGCCTGGAGGCGTACGCGTCGGGCACCTCGATCGCCGAGCGGGCCCGGGAAGGGCTCGCCGAGGGCGCGGGCGGCGACTCCGCGCTGAACGCCTTGGAGGACGTGACGGCCGCCGACGTGACGGCTGCCGTCCGGGCCGGCGACCCGTTCGCCACCGCGCTGTGGGAGGAGACCCTGGACCTCCTCGGCAGCGGCCTGACCAGCATCGTCAACCTCTACGAGCCCGAGGTGCTGGTCCTCGGCGGCGGTGTCACCCGCGCCGCCGACCTGCTGTTCGAGCCCGTACGGCGCCGGGTGGCCGCGCAGGCCATGGGGCCCGCGGCGGCCGCCGTACGGATCGTCCCGGCCACCGGCGGCGAACACGCGGGCCTCCTCGGCGCCGCCGCCGTCGCCTTCGAACGCCTCACCTGACCACCGTCACCGTTCCCGAACCCCTCCCCGACCGGCCGCACACGCTCACCCGGCCGAACCACCGACCGGCCGACCACACACCGACCGCTCCCCGCCCACCGGACCCACCAGCCGCCGACCGCCGCCGGCCCGGCCGGTCCACCGCTCGACGGACCCACCGACTTACGGAGCACCATGTCCGAGGACCCCGCCCGCCAGCTCACCGACCATCTCGAACTGGCCGAACGCACCCGGGAGCTGATCCCCGAACTCCAGAGGGTCGCCGAGCGGCTCATCGAGGTGTACGAGGCCGACGGCCGGCTCTACACGTTCGGCAACGGCGGGAGCGCCGCCGACGCCCAGCACCTCGCCGGTGAGCTGATCGGCCGCTACCTGCGTGAGCGCCGCCCGCTGCCCGCCGTGTCGCTGGTCACCGACCCGACCGTGGTCAGCTGCATCGCCAACGACTACTCCTTCGACGACGTCTTCGCCCGCCAGGTGCAGGCCCTGGCCCGTCGCGGCGACATGGTCATCGGCTTCACCACCTCGGGCCGCTCCGCCAACGTCGTGCGGGGTCTGGCCGCCGCGCGCGAAGCCGGTGCCGTCACCGTCCTGTTCGCCGGCGGGGACCAGGACGGCCGGCCCGCCGCCGACCACGCCGACCACACCCTGATCGTCCCGGCCACCGCCACCGCCCGGATCCAGGAGATGCACCTGATGCTGCTCCACCTGCTCAGCGAGCAGGTCGACGCCTGGGCCGCGACCACCGACGACAACCGGCAGGAGAAGCCCGCATGACCGCGCACAAGCCCAACGCCCGCAGCCGCACCCTCCACCTCGTCGGCAACGCGCACATCGACCCGGTGTGGCTGTGGCGCTGGCCGGAGGGCCTGCAGGAGATCCGCGCCACCTTCCAGTCCGCCGTCGACCGCATGGAGGAGTACCCCGACTTCGTGTTCACCTGCGACTCCGTCATGTACCTGGAGTGGATCGAGAAGCACCACCCCGAGCTCTTCGAGACGATCAGGAAGCGGGTCGGCGAGGGCCGCTGGCGGGTGGTCGGCGGCTGGTGGATCGAACCCGACTGCAACGTGCCCTCCGGCGAGTCGTTCGTCCGCCAGGCGCTGTACGGGCAGCGCTACCTGATCGAGAAGTTCGGCGCCGCCGCCACCCTCGGCTGCAACCTCGACCCGTTCGGCCACAACGCGCAGATCCCGCAGATCCTGCGCAAGTCCGGCATGGACGGCTACATCTTCCTGCGCCCCGGGCGGCACGAGCAGGTGCTGCCGGGCCAGTTCTTCCACTGGCAGTCCCCGGACGGATCACGCGTCATCGCCTACCGGCTGCCGCACGAGTACTGCAGCCCCGGCCAGGACATCGGCGGCCACCTCGACAAGTCCCTCGCCATGATGCCGCCCGAGGAGGACGAGCTCATGGTCTTCTACGGCGTCGGCAACCACGGCGGCGGCCCCACCAAGGCCAACCTGGACTCGGTCAAGCGACTCGACTCCCTCGGCGGCCTGCCCACACTGGTCCTCTCCCACCCCGAGGCGTTCTACGAGCGCATCCGCGACCGCGAGGACATCCCCGTGCACGCGGGCGAACTGCAGCACCACGGCCCCGGCTGCTACTCCTCGCACTCCGGCGTCAAGGAGTGGAACCGCCGCGCCGAGAACGAACTGCAGCGCGCCGAGAAGTGGGCCTCGGTCGCCCGGGCACTGACCGGCGAGGCGTACCCGCTCGCCCAGTTCACCGAGGCCTGGAAGCTGGTGCTGTTCAACCAGTTCCACGACATCCTCGCCGGCACCTCCCTCCGTACCGCCTACGACGACGCCCGCGACGACTACGGCCGCGCCCGCTCGATCGCCGCGGAGGTCTTCAACCGCTCGGTGCAGGCCGTCGCCCGCCGCATCGACATCCCGCAGCGCGACGGCACCGTCCCCCTCGTCGTGTTCAACCCGCACCCCTGGGAGCTCACGGCGGACGTCGAGGCCGAGTACGGCCAGGCCGCCACCATCCACCTGGAGGACGAGACGGGCACCCCGGTCCCCGTCCAGCTCACCCGCTCGGAATCCACCATGAACGGCAGCCGCGGCCGGATCGCCTTCCGCGCCACCGTCCCGCCGCTCGGACACCGCGTCTACCACCTCCTGCCCGGCACCCGTACGGCACAGCCCGGACCCGTCACGGCCACCGGGACCATGCTGGAGAACGAGCACCTCAGGCTCACCGTCGACCCGGCCACGGGCTGGCTCGGCTCCCTGTACGACAAGGACAACAACGTCGAACTGCTCCCCGGGCGGCCCGAGCCGCACGCCGTCGTCATCGACGACGCCTCCGACACCTGGGGCCACCGCGTCCGCGCCTACGACAAGGAGGCGGGCGCCTTCCGCTGCACCCGCGTACGCCTGGTCGAACAGGGCCCGGTGCGGGCGGTGCTGCGCGTCGAGAGCGAGTACGGGCGCTCCACCCTCGCCGAGGAACTGGTGCTGTCGGCCGGCTCCCGCCAGGTCGAGGTCCGTGCCGTCGTCCACTGGCACGAGCAGCTCAAGCTCCTCAAGCTGCGCTTCCCCACGGCGCTGACGGACGTCACGGCCACCCACGAGATTCCCTACGGCCACATCGAGCGCACGCCCGACGGCACCGAGGAGCCCACTCAGGCGTGGGTGGACGTCACCGGCACCCTGCCCGGCGGCGCCCGCGCCGGTCTCGCCGTCGTCAACGACAGCAAGCACGGCCACGACGTCCTGGCCGGCCGCATCGGCATGACGGCGCTGCGCAGCCCGGTCTACGCCTGGCACGAGCCGAAGCTGCTGGACGAGGACGGCGTGTACGAGTACCTCGACCAGGGGCGGCAGGAATTCCGCTACACCCTCGTCCCGCACGCCGGCGACTGGCGTGCCGCCGACCCGGTGCGGCGGGCCGCGGAGCTCAACCAGCCCGCGTTCGCGCTGCTGGAGACCTTCCATACCGGCCCGTTCGCACAGCGCGCCGCGCACGCCGACGACGGCGCGGGCAGCGTCCTCGTGACGGTCGTCAAGGGCGACGAGGACGGCAGCGGCGACTACGTCGTCCGCGCCTACGAGTCGCAGGGCGTCCCGGCCGAGGCGCGGATCGAGCTGCCGATGCTCGGCGGCCGGGTGATCGAGGCCGCGTTCGGGCCGCAGGAGATCAAGACGTTCCGGGTGCCGCTCGACCCGCAGGCGCCGGTCACGGAGACGGACCTGCTGGAGAGGACCGCCGGCCAGTGACCTCGTACCCCCTGTCCGGCGACCCGGCCGGCGACGGCTGGGAGATCCGGGGCTGCCTGGGCGACACCTGGCGGTGGCTCGGCGGCCCCGGACGGCCGGCGGGTGAGGCGGGATGGTTCGCGGCCCGTGTGCCCGGCTCGGTGCCGGACGACCTGTGCCGGGCCGGGCGGCTGCCCGACCCGTACCACTCCGACAACAGTCTCGCGTCGGAGTGGGTGCCGCAGCGCACCTGGCTCTACCGCCGCGAGATCGCCGGGGCACCCCTCGCCCAGGGGGAGCGGGCGGTCCTGCGGTTCGGCGGCGTCGACCACGACGCGACGGTGCTGGTGGACGGGCGGGAGGTGGCCCACCACAGCGGCATGTTCGTGCCGTTCGAGGTGGACGTCACCGAACAGCTCGCCGACGGCGGCCCGCACCTGCTGGCCGTTGCCGTCCACCCCGCCCCGCCGTCCGAGCCGCAGGTCGGCCGCACGGACCGGGTACGGATCCACAAGTCCCGCATGGGCTACGGCTGGGACTTCTGCCCGCGCATGATCCACCAGGGCATCTGGAAGCCGGTGACCCTGGAGATCGCGGGCCCCGTACGGCTGGTGGACGCGCACATCGGCGCCGAGACCGGTGAAGCCCTCGACACCGGCGAGGTGCGGGTCTCGGCGTCGGTGGAGGCGCGGGCGGCGGGGCTGCTGCGGGTCGAGGTGCGCTCGCCCGACGGCGAGCCGGTCGCGGCGGCCGAACACGCCGTGGCGCCCGGGGAGCGGTCCGCGGTCCTCGGCGTGCCGGTCCCGGGGCCGGAGCTGTGGTGGCCGAACGGGCACGGCGACCAGCCCCTGTACGAGGTCGAGGTGACCCTCGCGGACACCACCGGCCGCACGGTGGGGGTCCGCCGCGCCGCCACGGGCTTCCGCCGGATCGGGCTCGTACCGAACCCCGGCGCTCCCGCCGGCGCCCTCCCCTACACCCTGGAGGTCAACGGCCGCCGTATCCACCTCAAGGGCTGGAACTGGGTCCCGCACGACGCCCATTACGGCGTGCCGCGGCCCGAGCGGCTGGAACACCTGCTGCGGCTGGCCGCCGACGCGCACGTCACCCTGCTGAGGGTGTGGGGCGGCGGCCTGATCGAGACGGCGGACTTCTACCGGTGGTGCGACCGGCTGGGGCTGCTGGTGTGGCAGGAGTTCAGCCTCTCCAGCTCCGGAATCGACAGTGTGCCCGCCGCCGACGGGGAGTACGTGGCGCTGATGGAGCGCGAGGCGCGCGCCCTCGTACCGGCACTGCGCCCGCACCCCTCGCTCGCGATCTGGGGCCCGGGCAACGAACTGCACGACACGGCCGCCGCCTGCCCCCTGGACGAGCGGTCGTCCCCGGTCGTCGCCGCGCTGGCCGACGTCGTGGCGGAGCTGGACCCGGACCGCGCCTGGCTGCCCGGCTCACCGTCCGGGGCCGCCTTCCTCAACCGCCTCGACCTCATCGCGGCCGCCCCCGACGCCCAGCACGACGTGCACGGCCCGTGGGAGCACCAGGGCATCGGCGCACAGCACGAGCTGTACGACGCGGGAACCTGTCTGCTGCACAGCGAGTTCGGCGTGGAGGGCATGGCGAACGCCCGCACGTGGCAGGCCGTCGTCCCCGAGGGCCGCCGGTGGCCGACCGGCCGGGACAACCCCCTCATGGAGCACCTGGGCGCCTGGTGGAACAACACCCCGCTCGTCCAGGCGTCCTTCGGCGGCAGGCTGACCACCCCCGACCTCGTACGGCGCGCCTCGCAGCAGCTCCAGTACGACGGACTGCGCTACGCGGTGGAGGCCAACCTGCGCCGCGCGCCGCGCAGCAGCGGCACGATCCCCTGGCAGTTCGACGAGCCGTTCCCCAACGCCTGGTGCACCGCCGCCGTCGACCACCGCGGCGACCCGAAACCCGCCTACCACGGGGTGCGCCGCGCCTACCGCCCCGCACACGTCTGCGCCCGCTTTCCCACCCAGGCCTGGCACGGCCACCCGGCCTTCACGGCCGAACTGTGGGCCTGGGACCAGCACGGACGGGGCAGGACCGTCACCGCCCGCCTCACGGACGCCTACGGCGAACTCCTCGCCGAGCACCGCCGCCCGCTCGGCGAACCGACGGCGCCAGGACCGCACACGTCCGTCCCCGCCGCCCGGGCCGGCGAGTGGGAGGTGGTGCTGGACGGCCTCACCACGGATGTCTTCCTCCTCGACCTCGCCCTGTACGACGCCGACGGGTCGGTGCTCGCCGCGAACCGCTGGCTCCACACCCGCACCGCCGACCTGTCCCCGCTCCTCGACCTCCCCGCGGCGCACATCGAGGCCACGGCGGGCCCGGACCACGTGACCGTCGCCCACACCGGGGGAGCGGCCGCCCTCGGCCTGGTCCTGACCGACGCCCGCCCCATCACCGACCCCGGCTGGGCCGCCTTCGGCGACAACATGCTCGACCTGCTCCCCGGCGACCGCGTCCGCATCCCCGTGCAGTGGCGCCACGCCCCCGCCGAGGGCCGCACCGTACGGCTGGAAGGATGGAACACCGGTGTCGTCGAACTCCTCTGACGCTGACGCCCCCTCGCCCGGGGCCCCCGCGCCGCCCCCGCGGGACGCCACCGGAGGCGGGGCGAGGCCGCCGCATGCCGCCGGGCCGGTGGCTGACGCCCCCGCCCCGGTCGTCCTGCGGTCCGCCCCGGCCGGCGAGGTGACGCTGCCGTACGTCGTGGGGCTGACGCGCCCGGACGGCCACTGTCTGCCCGTACCGGCCGAGCACACCTCCGTCCGGGCCGACGGCACCGTGGACGTCCAGGGCACGGCCGGAGGATTCACCGCCCGCCTGCGCCTCGCACCCGGCACCGGACTGCGCGAGGCGGCACTCACCGTACGGCGCGTCGCCGCCGAACCCGCCGAGGCGGGCCTGCGCGCCGAGATCCGGCTCGGCGCGAGCACCGACCCCGGCTGGCTCGTCCCCGGCGTCTTCTACGGCGAGAACCGGCGCCCCGACTGCACCCGCCCCTACCCCCGCTACGAGCGCGGCGACCACGACCCCGACGGCATGACCGCGGACGCCTGGTCCTTCCGGGCCGACCGCTGCGCCACACCCGTGGTCTTCGCCCGCGACCCGTACGGCGGCGCGGCCCTCGCCCTCACGGCGGAGACCGGCGAACTGGGCGAACAGGGCGTCGGCCTCGCCCTCCTCGACGGCGACCGCCCGGCCCTGCGCCTGCACGCCCCCTACCGCGAGGAACCCGTCTCCTACTACGGCAGCGGCACCCCGAGGCCCGCCGAAGCCCCCCTGCACAGCTGGGCTCCCGGCGAGGAGCACACGCTGCGTTTCACGGTGCACCTGCTGGACGCCGACCCGCACGCCTACGCCCCCGTCCTGCGCGCCCTGCACGCCCGCACCGCCGTGCCCGAACGGCCCGCCGCCTGGGTGGGCCTGGACGAGGCGGCCGAACTGTCGGCGTACGGGCTGCACCGCTGGCACTACCGCCCCGACCCGCCGCTGCTCCTGGAGACGGCCGCCTTCGACCGTGAGGCGCTCGGCGAGCGCGGCGACCGGCGGGCGATGCACGTCTCCTGGGTCAGCGGCACCCCGTACGCGCACGCCCTGCTGCTGCACGCCCGCCGCACCGGCGACGCGGCGCAGGCCGAGGCGGCGGTGAGCGTCCTCGACCACATCGCCGGCAACCTCACACCCGGCGGCACCTTCTGGGGCCAGTGGACCGAGAGCGGCGGCTGGAACGCGGGCTGGACCCCCGACCGCAGCCGCGTCCACGCCCGCACGATCGGCGACGCCACCCTCTTCCTGCTGCGCGCGCTGCGCTCCGAGCGGGCACGCGGCCACCGCCACCCGCTGTGGGAGCGGGCGGTGCGTTCCAACCTGGCCGTCGCGGTGGCCGGCCGGCACCCGGACTCCGGACGGCTCGCGGCGGCGCACCACACCGAGACCGGAGAGGCCCTGTCGTACGAGGGTGCGGCCGGGCTCGCCTGGATCGCCGCAATGGTGGAGGCGGCGGAGGCGTTCGGGGAGCCGGAGCTGCTGGCGGTGGCGCGCGGGGCGGGGCAGGCGTACGCGGCGGACGTGGCCGCGGAGTTCATCTGCGGGGCACCCGAGGACGTGTCCCTCGCGCCCACCTCGGAGGACGGCTACAACGCGCTCATCGCGTACACCCTGCTGCACGAGGCGGACCCGGCGGCGGGGGAGGGCCGGTGGCTGGACCTCGCGCGGCGCGCGGCCGACTGGACACTCACCTTCCGCTACACCTACGACGTCTCCTTCGGCGAGCACACCCTCCTCGGCCGCTACGGCTTCCGCACCCGCGGCGGCGACCAGGCCTCGCCCTCCAACCAGCACCTGCACGCCTTCGGCCTGATCTGCCTGCCGGAACTGACCCGGCTCGCCCGCCACACCCGCGACCCGTACTACCTGGCGTCGGCGCGCGAGAACCTCGACTGCTTCCGGCAGTTCGTCGCCCGCGCCGACGGCGACTTCAACGCCTACCGCGGCATGGTCAGCGAGCGCTTCTACCAGACGGAGTGCTTCCAGGCGAAGGGCATGCTGCTCACCCTGTCGCACGCCTGGTCCGCGGGCGTGCTCCTGTACGGCTGCGAAACCGCCCGCGAGATGCCCGAGTTCAAGGAGCTGCGATGACCGACACGGACGCGTCCCGCCTGCTGCGCTTCCCCGACGGGTTCCGCTGGGGCACGTCCACCTCCGCCTACCAGGTGGAGGGCTCCCCGAGGGCCGACGGGAAGGGTGAGTCGATCTGGGACCGGTTCTGCGCGCGGCCCGGCACGGTCGAGAACGGTGACACCGGGGACGTCGCCTGCGACCAGTACCGGCGCCGCGAGTCGGACGTGGCGCTGATGGCGGAGCTGGGGCTGAACGCCCACCGTTTCTCCCTCGCCTGGCCGCGGATCGTGCCCGAAGGATCGGGCCGGGTGGAAAAGCGCGGGCTCGCCCACTACGACCGCTTCATCGACACCCTCCTCGACAAGGGCATCACCCCGCTCGTCACCCTCTACCACTGGGACCTGCCGCAGCCGTTGCAGGACACGGGCGGCTGGCGCAACCGGGACACCGCGCAGCGTTTCGCCGAGTACGCCGCCGTGTGCTTCGACGCCTTCGGCGACCGGGTACGCGACTGGGTGACCATCAACGAACCCTGGGTCGTCGGCCTGCTGGGCCATCAGCTGGGCCTGCACGCACCGGGCGAGAAGGACCTGGCGGGCAGTGTGCGCGTGATGCACCACCTGCTGCTGGCGCACGGCCTGGCCGTACGGGAACTGCGGGCGCGGGGCCGTCAGGACGCGCGGGCGGGCGTCGCCTTCAGCCTCTGGCCGCACACCCCGGACACCGACAGCGCCGAGGACCGGGACGCGGCGCACGCCTCCGACGGCTACACCAACCGCTGGTTCCTCGACCCGGTGCACGGCTGCGGCTACCCCGCCGACATGCGCGGGCACTGGGAACGCGCGACCGGCCCGCTGGACTTCGTACACGACGGGGACGAGGACACCATCGCCGCCGGCAGCGACTTCATCGGCGTCAACTACTACACGCGGCGGATCGTCAGCGCCGGACGGGGCGACGGGCCCTGGCCGTGGAAGGTGGAGGGCGGCCGGGCGGACATACCGCGTACGGACCTCGACTGGGAGATCCTCCCCGGCGACCTGGAGTCCCTGCTGGTGCGCCTGCACCGCGAGTACCCGGGCCTGCCGCTGCTGATCACGGAGAACGGCGGTGTCTTCAACGACGGGCCCGGCCCCGACGGCGCCGTGCGCGACGCGCGCCGGGTGGACTTCCTCCACCGCCACCTCGCGGCGGTGCACGCGGCGATCGAGGCGGGCGCACCGGTCGAGGGCTACTTCCACTGGTCGTTCATCGACAACTTCGAGTGGGCGATGGGCTACCGGCCGCAGTTCGGCCTCGTGCACGTCGACCGTGCCACCCAGCGGCGGACGGTCAAGGACAGTGGCCGCTGGTACGCGAGGGCGGCGCGCACGGGCGCGATCGCGGAGCCGCGGTGACGGGGGCGGCGCGCGACCCGCGGCGGGGAGCGCCGGGAGGAGCGCCGTGAGGAGCGGCTCGGGGAGCGCGGGGCGGAGCGCGCCGGGCGGCACGGTGACGCTGCCCGGGGCGGAGGTGCCCGTACGGGCGGACGTGGACGTCGCGGTGGTCGGCGCCACCCTGACCGGCGTGGTGGCCGCGATCCGTCTGGCGGAGGCCGGGCACCGGGTGGCGCTGCTGGAACCGGGGTACGCCCCCGGCACGGACCTCACGGCGGCGAACCGGCCGTGGCTCACCGCACCGGACCGCCGGTCACGGCAGGCGGCGCTGCCGGACCTGCTGGCACCGCTCGTGCCCGAGGACACCGCGCCGGGCGCCCATGTGCCGCTGCGCCCGGCGGCGCTCAAGCTCCACCTGGAGGACGCGCTGCTCGCGGCAGGGGTGGAGCTGCTGTACGGGACGCGACCGGTGGCGGAGCACCGCGACGAGGGCCGCGGGGCGGGTCTGGTCGTGGCGGACGTGTCCGGCCGCAGCCTGGTGGCCTGCGGCACCGTCCTGACCACGGACGGGTCCCCGCCGGACGACGGGCGCCACGGCGGTCCGCACCACCCGCACGACCGGCCCGGGCTCCCGGGGAGCCACCGCCCCGGGCCGACGGAGCCCGCCCGGTCGTCCGGGCCGTCCGGGCCGTCGCGGGTGTTCAGCGTGGAGATCGACGGCGCGGGCGCGGACGCGGCGCAGGCCTCCCGTCGTCACCCGGTCCCCGGGGTGCGGTACGTCGACGGCTACCGGGGCGAAGGACACCTGTACGCGCTGATCGAGACGGACGGCGACCGCCGCACGGCCGTACGCACCGCGGGCCGCCTCCTGCGCGGGCACCCGGCGCTGCGCGGCGCCCGCATCGGCGCCGTGGGCCGGATCCCCCTGCGCGGACAGTGCCCGGCCGCGGCCGTCACGCGCGGCGAGGAAGCGGCCCGCACGCTCAGTGTGGGACCGGGAGGCCCGCCGTCGGTGCCACACCGCACGCCGGGCGTCGCACAGGTCACGGCGCAGCCGCTGCGCGCGCATCCCCCGGTCGACGTCCTCGTCGTCGGCGGCGGCACCAGCGGCGCCTCCGCCGCGCTGGCCGCCGCGCGCGAGGGCGCCCGCGTCCTGATGGCCGAGGCGGGCCCCGGCCCCGGCGGCACCGGCACCTACGGCGGTGTGCACAGCTACTGGTTCGGCCGCCGCGCGGGCCACGCCGGCTCCGTGCAGCGCGCGAGCAGGCGCACCCACCGGGAACTCGGCCTGCGCGGCGGCGTCGCCACCTGGAACATCGAGGCCAAGGCCCTCGCCCTGCACGACGAACTCCGGGCCGCGGGCGTCGAACTCCACTACGGCACCCGCGCCTTCGCCGTCCTGAGGGACGGCCACCGCGTCACCGGGGCGGCCCTCGCCGGTGAACACGGCCCGTACGCCGCCACGGCCGAGGTCGTCGTCGACGCCACCGGCGAGGCCGACCTCGCCGCCTGGAGCGGCGCACCCACCGAGCACGGCGCGGCAGCTACCCGTACGACCATGTGGGCGTCCCTCGCCGGCTTCGAGACCCCGGGCATCACCCGCAACAACTTCGGCGGCCTCGCCGACCTCACCGACCCGGCCGACGCCACCCGGGCCGTACTGGCCGCCCGCCGCCGCAGCCCCCGGCTGCACGACCACGGCGAGGCACCCGTGACCCGCGAGGGCCGCCATCTGGTGGGCGAGACGGTGCTGACGCTCACCGACCAGCTCACGGACCGCCGCCGGCCGGACACGATCGCCGTGCACTTCTCCAACCACGACCTGAAGGGCAAGGGCGAGGCGCTCTGGCCGCAGCTCGGCCTGATCCCGCCCAACCTCGAGATCGAGGTCCCCTACCGTGCCCTGCTGCCCCGCACCGTGGACGGCCTCCTCGTCACCGGCAAGGCCCTGGCAGCCACCCATGACGCCCTGCCCGCCCTGCGCATGCAGGCCGATCTGGAGAACCTGGGCGCCGCCACCGGTATCGCAGCCGCCCAGTGCGTACGGGACGGCGTCCGGCCGCGCCACCTCGACGTGGCGAAACTCCGCAGCCACCTCAGGCACACCGGGCACCTGCCGGAACCGGCCCCGCCCACCACCCCGCTGCCCTGGCCGCAGGCACTGCGCGAACTCGCCGCACGGCTGCCCCTGCACGCGTACTCCGACATGGGCCGCCGCGAGGTGTTCCACGGCCGCATCCCCTTCGTCGACCTGGCCCTCGACCCGCAGCCCGGCACGACGGCCCGTATCGCCGCGGCCCTCGCCGAAACCGACGCGGAGCCGCTGCGCCTGACGCTCGCCCAGCTCCTCGTGCTCCGCGGCGACCCGGCCGGTGCCGACGTACTGCGCGACCACCTCCACCGCAGGCTCTCCGGCCCCGCCCTGCCACGCCGCGCGTCACACATCCGCGAGGCACAGCTGCCGCCCGACCAGTCCGCTATGCCGGACGAGGTGTATCTGCTCAACACCCTCGCCCTCGCACGCGATCCGCGCACCGTCGGGGTGTGGGAGCGGGTGGCCGCGCGCCTGGAGGTGACGCCCGAGTCGCTGCGCGACGGCGCCGCCGGGACCTTCTCCTGGGTCGACAGCGTCGCCGCCGGCGCCGAACGCCTCGGCGACCGGGCCGCCGTACCCGTCCTGACCCGCCTCCACCGGCACCCGGCGCTGCACGGCCAGCACCGGACCGGCGGCATCGAACCGGACGACTTCCAGGAACGCCGCGCCATGCTGGAACTCGCCCTCGCCCGCGCCCTGGCCCAGTGCGGCAGCAGCCGCGGACTGGACGTCCTCCTCGCGTACCTGACCGACTGCCGGGCGCCACTCGCCGCGCAGGCCCGCCGCAGACTGTGCGCCCTGTACGACCTGGACCCGTCCGACGCCCCCGCCCGCCACGACACGCGGGCGTGGCGGGAGCTCGCCGCCCGCGCGGGCACACCCCCCGCCCGTCCGCTGCCGTGGCGGCACGACCCGCACCGGGCAGACCTCCCGCGGGGATTCCAGCCAGGGAGGCGCACCACATGACCGGACCAGTTCCCGTACCGTCCGGGCCGCTGCTCGCCGGAGTGGACGCCGGCAGCACGCACTGCAAGGCCCTGCTGTGCACCGCCGACGGCACGGTGGTGGCCCGCGCCCAGGCACCCACCAACAGCACCGACCTGGCCACCACCGCACTCGACGCCCTCGCGCGGTGCGTCCGCTCCGCGGGCGGCACGGCCCCCGAGGCCGTCGGCGTCACCGGCATGGCGGAGTCCGGCGTACCCCTCGACCGGGACGGCCGGACGATCGGCCCGCTGCTGATGTGGTCCGACCCGGCGCCCGCGGCGCACGCCGACCGGCTCGCCCGCGCCTACGGCCGCGCCGCACTGCACGCGCGGACCGGCGTCCTGCCCAGCGCCAAGGTCCCGCTCGCCCGCTGGCACTGGCTGCGCGCCGAACACCCCGGGCGGCTGTCCCGGATGCACACCTGGGCGGGAGCGGCCGACCTCGTCGCCCACGCCCTGACCGGCCGCACCGGCACCGACGCCACCTTCGCGCAGCGCACCATGGCCTGGGACCCCGCCGCCGGCCGCTGGCACCCGGATCTCCTCGCGGACGCCGGACTGACACCGGAGCGGATGCCGCACGTGCACGGACCCGGCGATCCCGTCGGCCGTGTCACCGCTCAGGCAGCCGCCCGCACCGGACTGCGACCCGGCACCCCGGTCGTCGTCGCCGGACACGACCACCTCGTCGGGGCATGGACCGCGGGCGCCCGCACACCGGGGTGCGTCGCCGACTCGATGGGCACCGCCGAAGCCGTCGTCACCGTCTCGGCGGCACCACCCGACCGGGCCGCCGCCGCGCGCGAGGGCATGTCGTGGGGGCGGCACGCCGACGGCTCGCACTTCGTCACCGTCGCGGGGATGTCGAGCTCGGGCGCGCTCGTCGAGTGGTTCTGCGACCGCTTCCTGCCCCACCTCGCCGACGCGCCACGCACGGAGAGGTACGCCGCGTTCGCCCGGCTCGTCGGCGACGACGCCACGCCCACCGGCCTCACCGTCGAGCCCTACCTGCACGGCCGCAGCGCCCCGCGCCCCGACCCGGGCGCCCGGCTGGCCGTCCACGGCATCGGCGTACACCACGGGCCGCCCGAACTGGCCCGCGCGCTCCTCGAAGGCGCCGCCCACCAGGCCCGCTGGATGACCGACGTACAGTCCCGGCTCACCGGCCACCCGCCCACGACCGTCACCCTGCTCGGCGGCTCCACCCGGCTGCGCGCCTGGACCGCCCTCAAGGCCGCCGTCACCCCCTGGCGCACGGAGGTCTGCGACGAGCCCGAGGCCCCGTGTCTCGGCGCCGCCGCCTGGGCCTGCGCGGCCCTCGGCCACGACCCGGCGTCCATCCGCCCACCGCACCGCGAGGAACGACCACCGCGCCCGGCGGCCGAGGCACACCGTCACGCGTACGAGACGGGCTTCCTGCCCCGTGTCACCGGCACACACCGCGGCACACGGCCACCCACCGCTCCTGACGCGCCCTCGGACGTCGGCACGCCGCCCGTGCCGGACACGTCCGCTGCCTCTGGTCCGGCTGCCGTCTCCGGCGCGTCCGCGATCTCCGGTCCGGCCACCGCTTCCGGCGCCTCCGCGACCCCCGGGCCGGGCGTGGTCCGCGGGACGACGGCCGCCCCCGGGCTGCGCCCTGCCTCCGACGGGCAGCCCGCGTCCGGTACGCCCGCAGCCCCGGGCGCGGGCCCGGGCGGGAACGGGGGCGCGGCCTCCGGGACGCCGGTCGCCCCCGGCACGCACCCGCCCACCCGTACGCACGCGACCCCCGGTCCCGCCGCCGCCCCCGGCGGTGGGACCGCCCGCCCCGGCACGAACCCGCCCCGCACCGCCCGCCCCACCACCCCAGGGAGACCGATGAGTACCACCCCGCCCGTACCGCTCCCCGCCACCCTCACCGGCGGTTCGCTCGCCCCGGGCGAACTGGCCCGCCCTTCCGGCACGTTCGCCATGGTCGCCATGGACCAGCGCGACTCGCTGCGCACGATGATGGCCGAGCGCGCCCGGGTCCCCGGCGCCGGCATCCCCGACGAGCGGCTCACCGAGTTCAAGCTCGCCGTCGCCCGCACCCTCGGACCGCACGCCTCCGCGCTCCTCATCGACCGCGACTACGGATACCGCCCGATGCTCGACACCCAGGCCCTGCCCCCGGCCTGCGCCCCGATCCTCGCCGTCGACGCGCTCGACCAGCAGCCCGGTGGGCCGGTCGAGGACACCTCCCTCGACACCGCCGTGGACCCGCAGGCCGCCGCAGCCGAGGGAACCCGTGGCCTGAAACTGCTGATCATCTGGCGCCGCGACGGGCACGAGGAACGGCGTGTCGCCCTGGCCGCCCACTTCATCGACCTCTGCCGCACCGCCGGACTGGCCTCCGTCCTGGAACCCGTGGCCCGCCCCACCGCCGAACAGGAAGCCGCCGGCACCTTCCGCCTCAACGACGCCATCGTGGACGCCGCCCACGCCCTCGCACCCCTGCGCCCTTCCCTCTACAAATGCCAGGTGCCGGACGGCGGCCGGGGCAGTGTCGCCCGGATCGCCGCCCAGGCCGAACGGATCGACGCCGTCGTGGACGTCCCGTGGGTCGTGCTGTCGCAGGGCGTCGCCCTCGACGACTTCCCCGACGCAGTCGAGGCGGCCTGCCGGGCCGGCGCCTCCGGCTTCCTCGCCGGCCGTGCCCTGTGGACCGACGCCCTCGACAGCCCGGACACCCGGGGCACGCTCGCCGGCCCCTGCACGGACCGCCTCAAGAGGCTCGCCGAAACCGTCGACACCCACGGCCGCCCCTGGTGGACCGCCGGCGCCGCGGCACAGGGGGCCTCCGCGTGAGCCGTGTCTGCGTCCTGCACACCGTCGCCGCCCTCCCGGCCGTCTTCGACCCCCTGGTGCGCGAACTCGCGCCCGGCGTGCGCCCGTACCACGTCGTGGACGAAAGCCTCCTCGCCGACACGATCACGCACGGCCCGCTGCCCCGCACCGCCGCGCGCCTCGCGGCGTACGTCCAGCACGCCGAGGCCGCCGGGGCCGAGGCCGTCCTCGTCACCTGCTCCTCCGTCGGCCCGGCCGCCGAGGCCGCCCGCCCGCTGGTCGGCATCCCCGTCCTGCGGGTCGACGAGCCGATGGCGGCCGAAGCGGTCCGCACCGGAGCCCGCATCGGCGTCCTCGCCACGCTGTCCTCCACCCTCGACCCCACCACCGCCCTGATCCGCCGCCAGGCCGACGCGACGGGCGTACGCGTCGAACTCACCGCCTCCGCCTGCCCGGGCGCGTACGAGGCCCGCATCGCCGGCCGTACCGCCGAACACGACGCGCTGATCGCCGCCGAGGCGCGGCGTCTCGCAGCCGACCACGACGTCCTGGTCCTAGCCCAGGCGTCGATGGCCGCGGCCGTCCCGGACGGCGAACTGTCCGTCCCCGTCCTGACCTCACCGCGCTCGGGCACCGCCCAGCTGCGCAGAGCCCTCTGAGGAAGCCCTCATGCCCGTCGCACCCGACCCGCAGCAGACCCCAGGGGCGTCCTCGGCCGCCTGGTGGCGCGAAGCCGTCGTCTACCAGATCTACGTCCGCAGTTTCGCCGACTCCGACGGCGACGGCGTCGGCGACCTCCCCGGCATCACCGCCCGCCTCGACCACGTCGCGGCCCTCGGCGCGGACGCCGTCTGGCTCACACCGTTCTACCCCTCCCCGATGGCCGACGGCGGCTACGACGTCGCCGACTACCGCGACGTCGACCCCCGCTTCGGCACCCTGGCCGACGCCGAGGACCTGCTGGAACGCGCTCACGAACTCGGCCTGCGCGTGATCGTGGACGTCGTGCCGAACCACACCTCGGACCGGCACGCCTGGTTCACCGAGGCGCTGCACGCCCCGCCGGGCAGCGCGGCCCGGGACCGGTACGTCTTCCGCGACGGCCGGGACGGCGGCACCGCCCCGCCGAGCGACTGGCAGTCCGTCTTCGGCGGCCCCGCCTGGACCCGGGCCGAGGACGGCCAGTGGTACCTCCACCTGTTCGCCCCCCAGCAGCCCGACCTCAACTGGGACAACCCCGAGGTCGCCGCCGAGTTCGAGGACATCCTCCGGTTCTGGCTGGACCTGGGCGTCGACGGCTTCCGCATCGACGTCGCCCACGGCATGGCCAAGGACCTCACCCCACCCCTGCGCGACCTCGGACCCGGCCAGGTCCACCACCGCATGGTCGGCGTCGGCGCCAACGGCACCCACCCCTTCTGGGACCGCGACGAGGTCCACACGATCCTGCGCTCCTGGCGCACCCTCCTCAACGCCTACGACCCACCCCGCGCCGCCGTCGCCGAATCCTGGGCCGAACTCGACCGCCGCGCCCTCTACACCCGCCCGGACGAGCTCCACCAGAGCTTCAACTTCGACTTCCTGGGCGCCCCGTGGGAACCGCGGGCCCTGCGCGCCACCATCGACCGCTCCATCTCCCTGGCGGTGTCCACCGGCGCCGCCCCGACATGGGTGCTGTCCAACCACGACACGATCCGCCACGCCTCCCGCCTGGCCCTCCCACCCGGCACCGACCTCGACGCCTGGCTCCGCAGCGACGGCACCACGCCCCCACCCGAGACGGAACTGGGCCGGCGCCGGGCACGTGCGGCAGCCCTGCTGCTGCTCGCCCTGCCCGGCTCCGCCTACCTCTACCAGGGCGAGGAACTGGGCCTGCCCGAAGTCGCCGACCTCCCCGCCGACGTGCTGGCGGACCCCGTGCACAAGCGCTCGGCGGGCGCCCGCAAGGGCCGGGACGGCTGCCGCGTACCGCTGCCGTGGCGGCCCGGCGGTCCGTCGCTGGGTTTCGGCCCCGCACCCGGATGGCTGCCCCAGCCGCCGGACTGGGCCCGGCTCTCGGTTCAGGAACAGACCGGCGACCCCGACAGCACCCTGGAGCTGTACCGCGCGGCACTGCGCCTGCGCCGCACCCACGCCACCGGCCCCCTCGAGTGGAATCCACGTCCGGCCCCCGCCACCCTCGACTTCACACGCGGCGGCCTGCGCTGCGTGCTGAACCTCGGCCCGGACCCGGTACCGCTGCCGGCCCCCGCCCTCCTGGCCGCCGCGCCGGGGACGGACCCCGGGACGCTGCCGCCGGACTCGGCGGCATGGCTGGCCGCCACCGGCCCGCGCACGCCCGAGCGGGAGACGCGCGCATGACACTGCACATCGGCTGCATCGCCGACGACTTCACCGGCGGCACGGACGTCGCCGCGGCCTTCCGGCGGGCGGGGCTGCGTACCGCCCTGGTCTTCGGAGTCCCGGACGACACCACGCCCCTGCCGGCCGACTGCGACGCGGCCGTGGTCGCCCTCAAGTCGCGCTCCGCGCCCGCGTATCTCGCCGTGGCCGACTCCCTCGCCACCCACCACTGGCTGCGGTCGAAGGGAGCCGGGCAGACCTACGTCAAGTACTGCTCCACGTTCGACTCCACCCCCGCGGGCAACATCGGCCCGGTCACCGACGCGCTGATGGACGCGGCCGGTGCCGAGGTCACCGTGCACTGCCCGGCCTCGCCGCCCAACGGCCGCACCGTCTACCAGGGGCACCTCTTCGTCCACGACCGACTGCTGTCCGAGTCGCCCCTGCGCCACCACCCGCTCAACCCCATGACGGACTCCGCCCTGGTGAGACTGCTGTCCGCCCAGACCCGCCACCGCGTCGCGGTGCTGGACTGGGCCACCGTGCGCCGGGGCGCCGACGCCGTCCACGACGCCGTCGAGGCCCGCAGACTAGAGGGCGTACGGCACGTGATCGCCGACGCGCTCACCGACGACGACCTCGCCGTCCTCGGCCGGGCCACGCGCCGTCTGCCGGTGGTCGCCGGCGCGGCGGGCCTGGCCGAGGGCCTCGGCCGAACCCGCCCCGCCCGCGGCGTGGCCGCCGGCCGTCGGCCTCCGGCGGGCCGCGCGGCGGTGCTGGCCGGCAGCTGCTCGACCCGCACCCTCGAACAGATCGCCCACTTCCGTGCCGCGGGCCGCCCCACCCTCCGCCTCGACATCCTGGCGGCGGCGGCCGGCCGCGACATCATCGGCGAGGCGCTGGCCTGGTACGACGCCCAGGACCCGGCGGAACCCGTCCTCATCCACACCTCCGTGCCGCCCGAGGAACTCACCACCGCCCAGCACTTTCTGGGCACGGCCGAGTCAGCGGCAGTGGCCGAGAGCCTCCTCGGCGCACTCGCCGTTCACCTCACCGACCGTGGCGTACGCCGCCTCCTGGTCGCCGGCGGGGAAACCTCCGGGACGGTGACCACGGCCCTCGGCGTCCGAACGGTCCTGGTCCACGAGGAAGCCGACCCCGGGGTGCCCTGGACCAGCGCCACCACCCGGACCGGCAGCCTCGCCCTCATGCTGAAATCCGGCAACTTCGGCCGCCCCGACCTGTTCACCCGAGCCCTGGAAACCCCCTGAACCCCCGGCGGAAGGCAGCGCCCCCGCACACACGCGGGGAACCCCGCGGCCACGCCCGGCCCGCGCCCTGAGGGCCGTTCACGGTGGATCCGACAGCCGTGCGGCCCGCCCACGTTCGTATCGTCGCCCGGCCCTGGACCCGCCGTCCGCAACGCGGGTGGGTTGGCCACGTCGACGTGACGGCCACGCCACGGACCCGCCCGGCGGTCTCCGGGGAGCGGCCCTGCCCCCGGAGGCCCCGGCACGTCAAGCGGTCACGGCCACCCGGGGGATTGCCCCGGGCGCCCGGCGTAATAGCACGCCGGCGCCGGTAGCCGTCGCGGCCGCCATGGGAGGGGAGATCAGGGCCACTGTGGCGGCGCATCGCGCTGCCCCCTCCCGAACGGAGTAGTACGCCATGCCGCTCGACCTCGCCAACACCTCGCCGATCGGTCCGAAGGACCCTTTCGGTGACCTCCCGGCCGACCTCGACCGGTACTTGCGGGGCATCCAGGGCAACATCCTCAAGAGCCACGGGCGGGACCACAGCCAGCACCTGTTCGTCCGGTTCACGGACCCGGCCGCGGCCGGGACGCGCAGAGCGGTTCCGGCACGGACATCCCGAACGACTTCGACTTCGCGGCGGACCCGAACGGCGACAGGTGCCCGTTCCAGTCGCACATCCGCAAGACCAACCCGCGCAACGAAACCGGCAACCCGAGGGAACGGGACGTCCGCATCGCCCGCAGGGGCATCAGCTTCGCCCGGGGCGGGAAGGTCGGCCTGCTGTTCCTGTGTGCGCAGAGCAGCATCCAGGACCACTTCGAGTTCATGCAACAGTCCTGGTGCAACGGTCCCACGTTCCTGCGTCCCAGGGTGAGACCGAAACCGGCGGGAGCCCTGGACACCGGGCTCGACCCGATCGTCGGCCAGGGCGCGGCGGCGGAACAGGAGTGGCCTGCGAAACACGGCGAGGGCGCGCGGATCCGGGCCACTCTGCGGCATTCGGTCACGATGAAGGGCCAACCACCCGCCAGCCGCGTCCCCAACCTCACGGGTCAGTACACCTAGCGCGCCGCCGTCGCGCGCTCCGTCCCGAGGCCGTCGGGCAACTCACCGACTCGAGGAGTTCCGTCCGCTCCGGAGCCGACCGGAAGCACCGTCGAGACAGTCCAGGGAGGAGGATCCTTCGCCCGGGGCGGTCCCCGGAAGGTCCCGGGCGGTCCCCGCAAGGCACGGCCTGGCGTCGGGCCGTCACCGGGCCGTCGCCGGCCGCAGGCGGGAGGCGCGGGAACGGCGGGCCCCGGGCGACAAGGAGGGACACCGTGGACGACCCCGAGACTCAAGAAGCCGCAAGACCCGTGCCGGTCGGTACGGGCGGCCACAGCGTCCCCGCCGCCCAGGCGGGGGTCATCGGCATCGGGCTCGCCGCCGTGCTGACGTTCGCACTCGCGGAGGGTGCCTGGGAGTGGTTCGCCTCGTACATCGGACTGACGCTCCTCGCGGTGATCTCCTTCGTCTCCCGCATGCCACCGTGGAAGCCCGGTCTCCGCTCCGCGTACGTGCGGGTCCTGATCGCGTACTCGATGGTGGCGGGCCTGTGCGTCGCGATCGTGCTGGCACCGGTACTGCAGCGCTCGGCGTGGCTCTTCCCGATGCCGGGCACCCGCGACGACTGCCGGGCGGTGGGCCGGTACGAGAGCCTCCGCACGGAGGCCGCGCTGGGGAACCTCACCGGCCGCGACAGTGCCGCCCTGGCTCAGGCGCGGGCGATCCGGCGCCACGACGCCGTCGCCGACTGCCTGGCATCCACCACGACCCGATGGCTGCCGCTGTACGGACTCGGGGCGTCCGTCCTGGTCGGTCTGGGCGCATGGGCGATCGACCGGGCCCTGGCACGGAGGGAAGCGGGCGCAACCGTCTAGGCCGGGAGTGACCGTGCCGTCAAGGCGGACACAACGACCGGGGCCCGACGTGGCCCTGGTTCCGGCGACTACCCGGTCCATCCGGCCGGACGTCACCCAACGGGTTCTGGGGCGGACCGCAGCAGGCGCAGGACATGCTGTCGTCAGTGGGGCGCGCGGTGGGCTCGTGCCCGTCGCCGCGTCAGCGTCCGGTGCGGCCAGGACTGACGGCCGTCTTGCTGCCCGACGTACACCGACCGGCCGCGCCGAGGGTGGCTCCTTCATGACCTTGCGCCGCAACAGTCGGTACGTGAACATGCGTTCGCAGTAGGGGAGTTGGGTAGGTCGGGGTCGGGACGCCGATGGCCGGCGGCGGTGACGCGGGCCGACCCGAGCCGTGACGCCGGCCGGTCATGCACCACCCCACCCGTCGAGGAGAGGACCGCGATGCGCTCTCGTCCTCCGCGTGGCGTGCCCGCTGCCGCCAGGAGGCCGGCCGAATGACGCAGAAGCGGGTGGTGAACTCCACGGTCTGTCCGACCGCCCTGGATGAACTCGCCCGCTTCGGCACCGCGTACACCGGGTCCTTCTGCTCCTGCGCGCCGCCCGCCCGTGCCACGGTCCACGTGCCGCGACTGTCCGTGACGTGAAACTCCAGGTCCCGGCGACAGCCGTCCGCCGGGCCCCACCGAAGGAGAATGACATGCCCCTGACCAACGCCAACGCCCGGAAGGGCAGCGGAGTCTCGCGACGAGGATTCGTCGGACTGCTGGGCGCGGGTGCCGCCTCCGTCGGCATCGGAGCGGCCGGCGCCGCGCCGGCCGCGGCCGCCGCCAGCGCGACCTCCGCCGCCCTCCCGCCCGCTTCGTCGCCGGGATACTGGAAGGCCGTCGAGCGGCTGTTCGTTCTGGACAAGAAGGTGCTGTTCATGAACGTCGGCACCGTCGGGTCGCCCCCGCGCGAGGTACTCGACACCGTCGACCGGGTGCACCGGGAAGTGGCCGTCAAGGCGACGGCCTCCTACAGCGACTTCGCCGACGTGCGGGCCGTCGCGGCGCGTGGATACGGGTGTGATCCCGACGAGATCGTCATCACGCACAACACCAGCGACGGGATGTCGAAGATCTTCGCCGGGCTCGCCCTGAAAGAAGGCGACGAAATCGTCACCACCAACCACGAGCACTCCGCCGGGAACGCGCCCCTCGCACAGGCGCGGGACCGGTACGGGATCGTCGTCAAGCGGGTGGCCCTGCCGGTCGGCAACGAGCAACGGGCCGAGGACTACGTCGAGCTGTTCCGCCGTGCCATCACTCCGCGGACCAAGGCGTTGATGTTCTCCGCTCCCACCTACAAGACGGGCACGATGCTGCCCATCGCGATGCTGGCGAGGCTCGCCCAGGACCACGGCCTGATCAGCATCGTCGACGGCGCGCACATACCGGGCATGATGGCGTACGACTTCCACGAGCTCGGTGTGGACTTCCTCGCCGGCTCGGCGGCGAAGTGGCAGTGCGGACCGGGCGGCACCGGCGTCCTCTACCTCCGCAACAAGGTGCTGCCCCGCCACAACCCCAACCCCCTGCCCGACTTCTGGCCCGTGGTCTCCAGCGGATACCCGGAGGGAGGACTGCCGCCGCGATCGTCTGGACCGACGGCGAGCTACGACATCGCCGCAACGCTCCAGAGCGTCGGCAACAGCAGCCTGGCGATCATGACCGGCGTGCGCAACGTCTGCGAGGTCTGGGACCGCATCGGACGCGCCAGGATCCAGGACCACGTCCTGCGGCTCTCCGCGTACGCCAAGGACCTGATCGCCGAGCGCTGGGGGGCCGGCTCCCTGTACTCACCGAAGGACGATCCGCGGCTCGTGTGCGCGCTCACCTCCTTCGCGCCCTTCCGTGACCCGGGGGACGTCTACGACGCGAAGAAGACCGAGGCACTCGTCGCACGGCTCAAGGACGAGCACGGAATCGTGATCCGCACCAGCGACTTCCCGGTACTCGGATCGGCCCGCCCGCACCAGGCGGTCCGCATCTCCACGCATCTGTTCCACCAGGAGGAGGATGTGGAGCGCCTGATCGACGCCCTGTGGCGACTGTCGCGCACCATGGGCTGAGCCCACGCATACGCCCCGGGGCCGCGGAGGTCCTCCGCGGCCCCTCGGCATGCGCGCGCTCGCGCGGACTCCGCGTTCCGCGACGTCGTGGCCGCGAGCTGGACGCTCACCCGCTCCGTTCCCGGT
Organism: Streptomyces sp. NPDC005925; assembly: GCF_040638805.1. NCBI lineage: Bacteria > Bacillati > Actinomycetota > Actinomycetes > Kitasatosporales > Streptomycetaceae > Streptomyces > Streptomyces sp. NPDC005925. Next base: position 169,726 of record NZ_JBEXVL010000006.1, read on the forward strand.
GCGGCGCCGGACCCGGTGTACCGAGAGGGAGTCCAGCGCCGGCAGCCCGGCGACGTCGGCCACGGCCACGATCATCGGCGAGCACCAGCGGGAGTTGCTTGAGGAAGAAGCCCCCTGCGACCCGTCCCGCGTCGACGCGGGCACATCGTCGGGCAGGGTCGAACATCGCGGTTTCCCTGCCCTCGAGTTGATCGTGATCAGCCGAACAGCCGGGAACCGAGCGGGTGCCGCCGGTCGAAGCCGGGGAGGATCAGGAAGGACGCGCCGGCGGTTGTGGTGGTGAAGGGCAGCAGCGCGTCGGAGGTGTCCATGTGGGTGAGGGTGGCGGTGAAGGTCCGCAGGTCGTTCTGGAAGCTGATGAACAGCAGGCCGGGGGCGGCCCCGTCGATGCTGTAGGAGCGGCGGAGCATGAGCCCGACCCCCACCACGGTGGCGTGCGCCCTGCGCACGTGGGCGTCCGCGGGGACGAGATAGCGCCCGTCCGGTGTCTTGGCTCCGAGTTCCGGGCCCGAGGCGGCGGTTCCGCCGGAGAGAGGGACGCCGCTGGCCCGGCGCCGCCCGAGGACCGCTTCCTGTTCGGCCAAGGACAGGGCGGCGAACCGCGGCAGGTCGAGCTCCATACGCCGCAGTACGGCAAGGGTGCCGCCGGCGACGGCAGGGGGCCCCGCCAGCCACAGGTCGCGTCGTTGTTCGGCGGTCGTGTGCGGGCCCACGATGCCGTCGATGAACCCGAGCGGGTTGCGTGGCGCGGTGAGGCCGTTGCCGACGGACACGTGCGTACCGCGGTGTGCGGACTGGCGCCAGCGTTCGCGGACGCGGTCACCGGCCTGGTCGAGAAGTGCGGCGGCGACGACCGGCAGGAGCAGCGCGTCACCGGCGCAGATCTGGATCAGCAGGTCACCGCCGCGTGCTCGCGGGGCGATCCGCTCGCGGGAGAATCGCGGGAGCTCGGCCGCGCCGGGCAGCGAGGCACCGGCCGCGCGCACCAGCCGGGGGCCCACGCCGACGGTCACGGTGAGGTCCCCCGGCGGCAGGCCCAGCAGCCGCGTGTCGGTCCCGGCTGTGAGTGTGCGGATGGCCTGACCGAGTTCGGCCAGCAACGGGCCGGGAGCCACGGTGGCACCGAGGTCGGCCACCAGGGCGAGCAGGTTGGTCTGGGCCGGCTGGGGGAGCGTGATGCCTGCCTGGTGCCGGCCCGTCGCCGGAACCGGCATGGGCGTGGGCCCCGGGGCGGGGGCGTGCCGGTCCGGCTGGGCGGAGTCCGATGTGCACCCGGCGGTCAGACCGGCGGCCATCACGCCGCCGGCGATATCGAGGAACGTGCGGCGTGACGGATGGTGATCGGCTCGGCACATGGGGTGCAGCGTGCCACACATCCGCATCGCGCATGCCGGTCAACCTGCCCATTCTGGCGTGGGGTTGAGCGTCATGCCAGACTGGGATCATGCCTCGATCAGTTTTACGCGTGTGGGCGGCGACACTGGGCACGTTGACACTGGTGGCAGGCTGCGGTGGTGACGGCGAATCGGACGAAGGCCGACGTCCGGCCGGCGCGCAGGTGACGATCGCGGTACCTGCGGACGCCCCGACGATCTCGGATGCGGTGTCCTTGGCGCAACCAGGTGACCTGGTGCTGGTCGCACCGGGCCGATACCACGAGTCGGTGGAGATCGACACGGCGCGCGTCACTCTTCGCGGAGTGTCCCGGGACAAGGTCGTCATCGACGGGCGGTTACGTCAGCCGAACGGCGTCGTCGTCACGGCGCCCGGGGTAGCCGTGGAGAACCTGACAGTGGAGAACAACACGCAGAACGGGGTCCTGGTCACCGGTTCGGCGAAGGCGGCCGCCGGCCTGCCGGGGGGAAGCGGCGGCTACGACACCGGCGACGAGCCCGTCACCTTCCTGAAGTCGTTCCTGGTCTCCCACGTGACCGCGACCCGCAACGGCCTGTACGGCATCTACGCGTTCTCCGCCCAGAACGGTGTCATCGAGCACTCGTACGCGTCGGGCGGCGCCGACTCGGGGATCTACGTCGGCCAGTGCAAGCCCTGCAACATCGTGGTGCGGGACAACGTCGCCGAACTCAACGCGGTCGGTTACGAAGGCACCAACGCCAGCGAGGACATGTACGTGGTCGGCAACCGCCTGGTCGGCAACCGGGTCGGACTCACCACCAACTCCGACCACCAGGAGAAACTGCTCCCGCAGAAGGGCTCCGTCATCGCGGGCAATCTGATCGCCGCGAACCAGCAGAAGGCCACCCCGGAGCAGGCCGACGGCGGGTGGGGCATCGGCGCCGGCATCGACGGCGGCAGCGACAACCGGTTCGTCCGCAACCGCGTCGCCGGCAACCGCAACGCCGGGCTGGTGATCACCGCGACCGCCGACATACGTCCCGTCGGCAACCAGATCGTGGACAACACGTTCACCGGTAACGGCGTCGACGTCGGCTGGACGTTCCCCACCGCCACGCGGGGACGGGGCAACTGCCTGCGGGGCAACGCTCTGCGCACCACCGTGCCCGCCGCGCTCGCGACGACTGCGGCCTGCCCGCTTCCGGCCGGGTCGTCCTCGCCGGCCGGCACGTGGGCGGCGCCGACGGCACCCGGTGGCATCCCGTTCAGCGAGGTCGCGGCGCCTGCTCCGCAGCCGCAGTTCCCCGACGCCGCCACCGCGGGAGCCACCACCGTCCCACCCGTCCCGGCCCTGCCGGAGACGGAGGGCATCCGGCTGCCGCCGGCGTCCCTGCTCGCCGCGAACGCGCGGGTGCAGGCGTCCTGACCAGCGGCTACCGGGCCGGGGTGGTTCCCGGTACCGGCTCGACCGCAACGTACGTGTGGGTGTCGAATTCGATGACTACCGGCTCCGGCTGCGAACCCACGCTGACGCGGACCCGGTACATGGTGCCGTCGGAGCCGATCCAGTAGCGCACGTTGCCCGCCGTACCTGAGCGGTCGGGGGAAGACGGTCCGCTCATGACGTCCACCCGGCGCCCGTCCACCTGCTCCCGCCCCCACCAGGCGGCGCCGTTCTGCGGCAGCAGTTCGGCGTTGTCCGGCCGGTCGCCGCCGAGACCCAGCGTGATGGACAGCGCGGTGTCGAGCGCACTGCCGGACGACAGCAGGGGACGGTCGTACCAGCCCGAGCGAGGTGGCGACGCGGGTGCGTGCGCCGGGGCGTCCGCCATCGGGCGGACGTGCACCGCGGTGGGCGTCCACTGGATCAGCCCGTCGCTGGACCGGTCGCGCCCGGTGCCGTGCACCACGCCGTAACCGGCCTTGCGCCGATAGTCGACGGACCCGGTGACGGTCAGGCCGCCGGCCGTGCCCGGCACGGTGATCGTCACCGCGCGGCCCCGCACCTGATAGTTACGGAATCGCGTGATCGCCAGCCGGCTCGCCTCGTCCGTCGTCAGCGGGCGCGGACCGTCGGCGCCGAAGCCGCCGTCGGCGACCAGGAACGCGGCCACCGCGGTCACCGCGACGACCGCGACGCCGATGACGGCCGCGGCCCGGCGCGAGCGCGGCCATCGACGCCGGTCAGCCGGACGACCCGGTGGGGCTTGCCGGATTCTTACGCTCCGCACGCGGTTCGACGCTGACACTGTCCGATTCGTCCTTTCGATCGCCACACCGTCCGGCCGCCGCGGGATCGCGGCGGCACTCGGCAGTCCGGTGGCAGACCACGCCAAGACCGGCCTCGTGGACCGGACGAGACGTGATCCGCCCGTCCGCGCCGTCCGGAACGCGGACGGCGCGGAGCACCCTCGTCCGGTGCGCTCAGTGTTGCCCGGCGCGACGATTCCGGGTCACGAACGCGATGACCAGGCCCGCACCCACCAGCAGACCGACGATGCCGATCATCTCCGCCAGCCCGGGGGTACCGGTGTTCGCCAGCGAACCCCCGCCTCCACCGGCCGGGGTCGGGTGGTTGGCGGGCGGCGTGGAGGCCGCGGGCGGCGTCGGAGCCGGAGTGGGCGTCGGTGTCGGAGTGGGAGTCGGCGTCGGGGTCGGCGTCTCCTTCGGGATGTACACCCCGGCGTCGATCGTGTGATCGACCCCGCCCGGCTCGTCCGGCGCCGTGACGGCCGCGTAGCCCTTGCACAACGGTCCGGTGGTCGGCGGGGTCACATTGGAGTCGTGCGCCCGGCCGGCACCGGCCCGCGGGAGCGTGAACCTCAACTCGCTCGCCCGGGGCTGCTCGGGCACCCGTCCGGTGTCCGCGGTGCACACGTCGAACCGCACCGTGTACTTCGCGCCCGGCGTGAGCTCGTACGCGGCGCCGACACCGCCGAAGTAGTACTCGCCGTCGGCATTGGTCCTGGTCGTGGCGACCTGTTTGCCGTCCGCGTCCAGCAGGCCGATCGTCGCCCCCGGCAGCAGCACGTGCCCCGGGTCCTGGATCCCGTTGTGGTCCCCGTCGAACCACACGACGTTGCCGATCTGGACCGGCGCGTTCGCCGCCGCGTACGCGATGTCACCGAGCCCGCCGGCCTTGCCGAACCCGCCCTGTTCCCGGCTGACGAACTGGAACCCGTTGGCGGTCGGGTTGTTGCCCGGGCCCTGACCGGTCGTGATGTCGTGGTATCCGGTCCCCGAGGTCGCGACGTTGACGACCGGGTCGAACTCCGTGCTGACGACCCACTGCTGCTGCGGGACATAGGCCACCGACCCCAGCGCGGTCTCCTGGTGCGCGTTGGCGTAGAAGTCGCCCGGGAAGTATTCGACGACGTCGGCGGCCTGGCCGCCGTTGTTGGCGGGTCCGGCGTGATTGGGGCAGTTCCCGGTGCCTTCCCACTGGTATTCACCGGTGGGAGTGGCGCAGACCATGGTGATGTCACCACCGGACATGCCGTTTTCCGCCGTGTCGTCCCCCGGGCGGGGGTCCAGCCCTCCCCAACTGAGCACGTCCATGAACCGGTCGCGGAAACCCAGGATCATCGAACCGTCGCGGGCGAAGGCGAGGGAGGCCAACTCCGGCTGCGGGTCGATGAAGGTGGTGCCCGTCTTCCGGTCGTCCCAGGTGTCCAGGCCGGTGTTCCACGGGTTCCAGTGGGTGGCTCTGTCGCCGGAGCCGAAGACGCTGCCGCGGTCGTCCGTGAGGGGGTGGCTCAGCACCTCGGTGAACCGCTTGCCGTCGTAGGTGGAGACGAAGGCTTTCAGGTCCGCGCGCCGCTGCGTGCTCTCCGCGCTGCACACGCCGCCGACGTACAGCGTGTTGTTGTGGACCTGGAGACCGAACGGCCGCCAGTCGTCGGGGCTCGCGCACCCCGGGTCCGGAATCGGGACCGTCGACCTGGGCGCCGCGGCGGTGGCCCCCGTCGCGTCGAAGACCACCAGGCTGCGGGTGCGCAGGTTCACCGCGTACAGCGTGGAGCCGTCCTCCGACAGAGCCAGGCCACCGATGCTCTCCTTGCCCGGCGCGTCGGTGAACCCGGCATCCTTGATCATGTCGGCGGTGTCGTGCCGCGTCACCGAGGCGTCCGGCACGCGCGCGAACAGCTCCGGCGCGCCCGAGCCGTTGACCGGCACCGTGTAGATCGCGCCCCCGCCCTGCGGCCCGTACGGGGCGTACCGGCGGGCGAACGCGCTCTCGAACAGCCGGGTCCGGTACGTGTCGTACGCCAAACCGAAGGTCGTGCCCACCTGGTCCTGCGTGGCCAGCGTGGTCGGGCACGCCACATCGGCGGGACACGTGCCCCGGGCCTTCGTCCCGAACGCCACCAGCGCCCGGTTGTCGGTACCGTTGGCGCCGTTGTGGATCGGTACGAAGTACCGTGAGTCCGGCAACGCGTAGTCGGCCGGATCCCACACCCCCGTCACCACCGACGCGTTCTTTCCGCCCGACACATCCACGAACGACGTGAAGCTGTCGAAGTGGTTCCCCGCCGTCGACGCGGGCGCCGCCTGCAGATAACCGCTGTACGGCGCCGGGATGCCGACGTCAACGCGGTACTGGCCGCCGCTCAGCACGGTCGACGGCGACACCACGACCTTGCCGGTGGCATCCGTGACGCCCGTGACCACGTGACCGGCGGGGTCGGAGATCTCCACCTTCATGCCCCGCTGCGGCACGTCCATCGTGGTGTTGATCGCGCCGGTGCCGAAGAAGTCGCGCAGCACCTCGACCGTCAGCGTGCCGTCGGCGGTCGAAGCGGCGGCCGGTCCGGCCGCCGCCCCCACGGCGCCGCCTGTCAGCAGAAGAACAGATAACGCTATGCGCGCCGGCGGCTCCACCAGCCTCCGGGCTGACCGGCGCGATTTTTCGCCGAGTCGGTTCATGGCATCACACTCCACACTTCTCTAGTCGTGAAAACGAAGCACTCGCGTCTCGCTGCACGTCGACTTCACGGCCCCGGACGGGACGCCGGTCGCGAGCGTCACGTAAGAGAAAAGGGCCCACTGCTGTTGCGTGGGCCACTTTGCGGTGATCGTATTATCGGGGGTGAGTGGTAAGCGCTGCGGGATGGGAAAATCAAACGCACGTTCACCGTCTCGAGCGGGATCGCCCTCGGACGCGTGTTCTTGCAGCTCAATCACAGTACCGCCGCCCCCGCCCCCGCCCCCGCCGACCGCCATCGCGAGCAGCGCGCAATATCCTATCCCGTGAAGTCTCGCCGTCACCAGAAGAACTCTGTGCATCCATCGGGACCCGTTACAGCCCCGGGCGTTCAGAGAATGGCGACCGGAAGAAATGCGACAGTGGAGGATTGGCCGAATCTGGCCCCGTCGAATTCGTGCCGTCCGAATGGCGTGTTCACAACGTGCTCGTCACACAGGAGAGTCGCGTAGTCGAGGCGGGTCCCAGTCGCGGCGGAACTCCGACGCCGGCGTGCCTTCGCCGCACTCCCGCATGTGCCTGCGTGACCCGGAGCCGCGCCGGACTCTGTCAGCGCACCCGTCTAGATTCACCGCGTGACCGAACCTTCTTACCTCGCCGCGGTACGGGAGTCGTACGACGCCGTCGCCGACGACTACACCGCCCTCGTCAAGGCCCCGTCCGAGCTGGACCCGTTGTCACGCTCCATGCTGTCCGCCTTCGCCGAACTGGTGCGAGCATCCGGCCGGGGACCGGTCGCGGACCTGGGCTGCGGCCCCGGCAAGGTGACGGCACACCTTGCCGGACTCGGAGTGTCGTCCTTCGGCATCGACGTGTCCCCGAAGATGATCGAACTCGCCCGACAGGCCTATCCGGACCTGCGGTTCTCCGTGGGCTCCATGACCGCGCTGGAGATCGAAAACGACGGGCTGGGTGGCATCCTGGCCCACTACTCCACCCACCACACGCCTCCGGAGCACCTGCCGGACGTGTTCGCCGAGTTCCACCGCACCCTGGCCCCCGGCGGGCATCTTCTCCTCGTCGGCCACGTGGGCACGGGTGAGCACCGCCGGCCGACCCACGCCTACGGGGGCCGCCCCGTGCGCTACGAGTCCTATCGACTGCCCCCGGGCCGGCTCGCGGAACTGCTGCACCGGGCCGGGTTCACGGTCACCGCTCAACTGGTGCAGGAGCCCGACGAGGAACTGAACTGGAGGGTCGCCGGTTTCCTGGCCTGCAAGCAGACCGCCGAGGGGCCGGCCTGACGCCGAGGCCGTCGGTGCGGTGGCCGACGGCCGGGTGGGGTCAGGCGCGCCAGCCGTACTGGGGGGCGACGTCCACGTCGCTGCCGAGTTCGCGGGCGGCCCGCCACGCCCAGGCGGGTTCGCGCAGCAACTGGCGGCCGATCAGGACCGCGTCGGCCTCACCGGCGGCGAGGATCTTCTCCGCCTGCGTGGGGTCGGTGATCTCGCCGACCGCCGCGACCGGCATCTCCGTCTCGCGCCGGACGCGGGCGGCGAAGGGCACCTGGTAGCCGGGGCCGCCGGGGATGGTCACCCCGGCCGCGTTGCCGCCGGTGGAGACGTCCATGAGGTCCACGCCGTGGTCGGTCAGGACGCGGGCGAGGGCGACGGTCTCCTCCTCGGTCCAGCCGTTGCTCTCCAGCCAGTCGGTGGCCGAGGCACGGAAGAACAGCGGAAGGTGGTCCGGCCAGACCTCCCGTACGGCGTCGACGACCTCGACGGCGAACCGGATGCGGTTGTCGAAGCTGCCGCCGTAGGCGTCGGTGCGGTGGTTGCTGTGCGGGGAGAGGAAGTTGTGGATCAGGTAGCCGTGGGCGCCGTGGACCTCGACGACCTGGAAGCCGGCGTCGAGGGCGAGCCGGGCCGAGGTGCGCCACTGGTCGACGATCCCGCGGATCTCCTCCACGCTCATGGCGTGCGGGACATTCAGGCCGGGGTAGGGCTCCGCACTGGGACCGAGCGGCTGCCAGCCCTGCTCGTCGGGTCCGAGCGGGCCGCCGCCCGTCCAGGGCCTGCCGGTGGACGCCTTGCGGCCGGCGTGGGCGAGCTGGATGCCCGCGACAGTGCCCTGGCTCTTGAGGAAGCGGGTGATGCGTCGCAGGCCGTCGGCCTGCGCCTCGTTCCACAGACCGAGGTCGTGGGGCGAGATGCGGCCGTCGGCCGACATGGCGGTCGCCTCGAAGATGATCAATCCCGTGCCGCCCGCGGCGCGTGCACCGTAGTGCTGGAGGTGCCAGTCCGTGGCCACGCCCCGGGCCGGCCCGTCGGCCGCCGCCGAGTACTGGCACATCGGCGGCATCCACACGCGGTTCGGGATGGTCACGGAACGCAGGGTGTACGGCTCGAACAGGGAACTCACACGAAACTCCGGGCGAATCGAGGTGGAGGGGCGGCACGGAACACCGCCTGACGTTGCGCAAGGAGATATTAGCATTGCGCGCATACCCGCCTCAGCAATTGCCCGCGTGTGCAATCATGTGGTCCCCGCTACGGCGAGGCGGCTACGGAAACGGCCACGGTGGAGCGAAACCCGCCCGAAACGACAGGCGGCGCGGTCTCCCGCTCGGGAAGACCGCGCCGTACCCGGCCGTGGGCACCTGGCCGTGGGCATCCGCCGTGGGCGACCGGCCATGGACGACCGGCCGTCAGCGGGCCGGGTCTGCCGGGTGACGCGACCCGGGGTCCGTCCGTCCGGCCTGCCCGGCCCCGTCGCCGTGCCGTCCGCGTCGTACGGCGCCCGCGGCGGCCAGCACCACACCGACGGCGACGACCAGCAGGCCCCGCAACCACACCTCGGCCTCGATCTGCGTGGCCAGCAGGACGCAGGAGCCGATGCCCAGGACCGGCAGCAGGGTGGGAGCGCGGAAGTGGTCGGCCTCGCCCGGGTCGCGGCGCAGGACGAGCACGGCCGTGTTGACCATGAGGAAGACCACGAGCAGCAGCAGAACCAGGGTGGACGCCAGGGTGGCGACACTGCCGGTGAGCGCGAGGAGCATGGCCAGCAGGGACGTGACCGCGATGGCGACCCACGGGGTGCGCCGCTCGGGCAGCACCCTGGCCAGCGGGGCGGGCAGCAGGCCGTCCCGGGCCATGCCGTAGGCCAGCCGGGAGGACATGATGCCGGTGAGCAGGGCGCCGTTCGCCACGGCGACCAGCGCGATGGCGCTGAACAGGCGGGTGGGTACGCCTCCGGCAGCCTCGACGACCTCCAGCAGCGGGCCGCTCGACGAGGCCAGCCGGGACGTGGGCACGGCCACCGACGCGGCGATGCCCACCAGCACGTACACCGCCCCGGCGGTGGCGAGGGCGCCGAACAGGGCGCGCGGGTAGGAGCGCCGCGGGTCGCGGGTCTCCTCGGCGACGTTCACCGACGTCTCGAACCCCACGAAGGAGTAGTAGGCCAGTACGGAGCCGCTCAGCACGGCCGCCGTGGCCCCCTTCTCCGCCGTGCCCAGCTGGACCAGCCGCCCCGCGTCGCCGTCCCCGCGCAGCAGCAGCCAGGCACCGAGGACGACGATGACCACCAGGCCGCCGACCTCCACGAGGGTGGCCACGACGTTCGCACGGGTCGACTCCCTGATCCCGCGCAGGTTGACCAGCGCGAGCAGCAGCAGGAACACCACCGCCACGAGGCCGACCGGAAGCGTGACGAAGGCAGACAGGTAGTCGCCCGCGAAGCCGCGGGCGAGGGCTGCCACGGAGACGATGCCCGCGGCGAGCATGCAGAACCCCGCCACGAATCCCGCGAACGGCCCGAAGGCGCGCGTGGCGTAGTGGGAGGCGCCGCCCGCCCGCGGGTACTTCGTCGCCAGTTCGGCGTAGGAGGCGGCGGTCAGCATCGCCAGCAGCAGGGCGACGAGGAGCGGCACCCACACCGCTCCTCCGGCGTCGGCGGCCACCTGTCCCACCAGGACGTAGACCCCGGCGCCGAGCACGTCGCCGAGGATGAAGAAGTACAACAGAGGGGTGGTCAGGGCGCGCTTGAGCGCCGTGTCGGGCACGTCCGCCGGCAGGTGATCGTCGAGTCTCGCCATGCGCCTAACGTCCCCCGCGATCGGACGTTTACTCCGTCACGATCCGCCCCGGCCCCACACGGGATCAGCAGCGGACGGCACCACGGCCGGCCGGGCGGGCGGCGCGAGGGACAGCGGGCACGTCGCCGACGACGCGGTCCGCCCTTTCCCACGGGGCGCGTTCCCGGTCGCCGCCGTCCCGGCTCCCGGGCCCGCACTGCCCCTCCCGCCTTCCTGGCCCGCGCCGCCCGTCCCGCTGCCGGGCCCGCGCCGCCCGACCCGGCACCCGGGTCGGGAGATGCGCGGAAGGTTTGTTCCGGCGCGGATGGTGCAGACGGAGTGCTGACACAGGCTTTGTACGACGAGTGGGAGAAGCACATGGGCATCATCGCGTGGATCATCATCGGCCTGCTCGCCGGCGCCATCGCCAAGGCCCTGATGCCGGGCAAGGACCCCGGGGGCGTCATCGTCACCATGCTCATCGGCATTGCCGGAGGCCTGCTCGGCGGCTGGCTCGGCAAGGTCGTCTTCGGTGTCGACTCCATCGACGGTTTCTTCGAGCTCTCCACGTGGATCGCCGCGATCGCCGGTTCCCTCATCCTGCTCCTGCTCTACCGTCTCCTCGTCGGCAACCGGCACTCGCGCCGTCACGCCTGATCCACTGCCGGCACGCCGCAACGGCTCCCGTCACCCGGGGAATGCCACTGACCAGACCGGCAGAGCCGGCATCGGTCCGGCGCCGCCGAGTCACTGCCCCGGGCGCATGCCGCCGTCGTACCTGGTGTGGTAGTCCGGGACGACGACCCGCGTTGCCGGAGACACCTTCCCGACCTCGGCGCGGAACGCTTCCAGGTCCATCGACGGGTCTCGTACGGGGGAACCGCTCAGCGGCACTTCGAAGTTGTCCCAGTGGACGGGGACGACGACGCCGGGGGTGTCCAGCGCGCGCAGCAGCCGGGGTACGTACCGGTGGGTGGCGCTGCTGGAGGGTACGGCGATCATCGCGAGGTCGGGGCGCAAGCCCTGTACGGCCCGCTCGGAGAAGTCGCTGGCTCCCATGAGGAACGCCGAGGGGCCGTCCTCCCCGGCCGTCACCAGGAAAGCGAGGGTGTCGCCCTCCGGCAGGTCCGAGATGGTGCTCGGTACCGTGCTGGGCGGAGCGTTCAGCGTGCCCGGGGCGAAGTAGGCGCACTTCTTGTTGCGGCTGTGCAGGCTGGGCACGACCTCGACGGTGATCCCGCCGAAGTCCAGCACCTCTCCGCCCTTCACCACGGAGATCTGTCCCGCGTCGACGCCCAGGGCTACCAGCAGGTGGTACGTGGTCTCGGTGCCGACGACGCGGGCGCCGGTGGTCCTGGCGATGTGGGGAACGTCGGCGAGGTGGTCCCAGTGGGAATGGCTCACCAGGACGAGTTCGGGGTGGCCGATGTGCGCGTCCACGACCGCCGGGCGCGACTGCAGGCGGGTGCGCGGGTCGAAGACGCCGTCGTACAGACCGGTGCTGAAGCGGGTGAGGTACGGATCGAAGAGTACGGTCCGGTCGCCGACGTCGATGCGCCAGCCGGCGGTGCCGAGCCAGCGGAACGACGCCGCACCGGCTGCTCCGCCCCTCCCCCGGGCGGGGGCCGCGGCGGCGGTGCCGGTGACGGGGATCAGTGGGGAGGCCGCACCGAGGGCGGCACCGCGCAGCACCGTACGGCGGCCGAGCCTGCGGCCGGAGGGCGCGTCCGGGGTGTCCGTGACACGGATGTCCTGGTTCATGGCGTCAGCAGACCAGGGCGTGAACGTCCGTGTCCAAGATCAGAACGCGGCCCCGGTGATATGCGAACGCATATGTGGTCTGGTCACCGGCCGCCGCCGCGCAGGAAGCCGACCGCGATTCCGGCGGCCTCGCCTATCGCGGCGTCCACCGTGGGGCGGGAGGCCGTCAGGTCGTGGGTGCGGGCGAAGACGGCGACCGCGAAGCACTCGCCGTCGGGGTAGCGGACGACGCCTGCCTCCATGTGCAGCCCCGGCAGGGTTCCGGTCTTGGCGGCGACCGTGACGTCGTCCGGGAAGCCCGACACCAGCCGGTGGCGGAAGACCTGGCGGCCCATCAAGTCGCGTACCAGCGCGCAGGCTTCGGGCGGCCCGGCGGCATCGGTCCAGATGAGCCGGAGCAGCCGGGTGATCTCGCGGGGCGTGCTCGCCGTGGTGTGACGGGGATCCAGCACGGCCAGCCGTCTCTTGCGGTCGTCCGGCAGGGCGGGGTAGCGGACGGCGAACTCCCGCTCGTCTCGCGCGCCGACCTCCGCCAGCATCGACTCCAGCAGCTCCCGGGGTCCGCCCACGATGCGGGTCCGGTCCAGTCCGAGTTCCTTCGCGAGCAGCCGTACGGTGTCCAGGCCGACGCGGGCCAGCAGCACATCGGCTGCCGAGTTGTCGCTGACGGACATCGTGAAGTGGGCCAGGTCGCGCAGTGACAGCTCGACGTCGTCCAGGCAGCCGGCGGTTCCCCAGCCGCCGAGCCGGTCGGCCGCGGTCACCCGGACCCGCTCGCGGGGGTCGAGCTGGCCGGCGGCGACCTGCCGGGCGAACTCCAGCACCAGCAGCACCTTGAAGATCGAGGCGATCACGACGGGGTCGTCGGCGCCCGCCGCGACCTCACGGGGGAACGGCTCCGTCCCGCCCTTCCCGGCGGCCCTCGTGCGGGCAAGGACGGGGATCGCGTGCAGCTGTCCTTCGGCCCCCGCCCCGGCGAACACGTGCCGAATCCGTTCCTCTGTCACTGCCACCCCTCGGCCGTCGGCCTGTCCTGGTCGTCGTCGGTGCGCCGGCCCCCGGCGGACCGATCCGTCCCCCCGCCGCGGCCCTCACGTAAGGTCGTGGATCGTGGACCTCTTGCGTCACCTGCGTCTTTTCGTCACCGTAGCCGACGAACTGCACTTCAGCCGGGCGGCCGAGCGGCTGGGCATGGCGCAGCCGCCGCTCAGTCAGGCGATCCGCAGGCTGGAGAAGGAGCTCGGTGCCGAGCTGTTCGACCGCTCGCAGCGCGGTGTCCGCCTGAGCGCCGCCGGGGCGGCGCTGCTGGAGGAAGCCCACGAACTCCTCGCCCGGGAGGAAAGGCTGCGCACCCTGGCCCGCCGCGCCGCCGACGGTGGCCTCGGCACGCTCCGCGCGGGCATACCGCCCGACACCACCGCCGCCGTGCTGTCCGCGCTGCTCTCCGCCTGCGCGGAGCACTCGCCGGGGCTGACCGTGGACCTGCAGGAGGTCACCACCGAGGACCAGATGCGGCTGCTCTCCTCCGGCGGACTGGACGTCGGACTCGTGCACCATCCCGTCGACGCCACCGAACTGCGGCTCGGCCCCGAGATCTCACTGGATCTGGGTGTCGTCCTGCCCCGCACCTCGCCGCTGGTCCGGCGGCCGGAGGTGACGCTCGGGGAGCTCTCGGGCCACGATCTGGTGCTCTTCCCACGGCCACACGCACCAGGCTGGTACGACCGGATCCTCGACGTGTGCCGCGCCGGCGGCTTCGTACCCGGCGGGCTTCGGCACGCGGTCAACCCCGAGTTCCTGCTCGCCCTGGTGACGGCGGGGCACGGCATCGCCTTCGATCAGGGGCCGGTGGCCCGCAAAGAACCCCGCGTCGCCTGGCGGCCACTGGCCGGCCGCCCCCTCACTCTGCGCATCAGCGGCGCCTGGCCCTCAGGCCGCGGAGCCCACCCGGCCGCCCGCCGCTTCGCGGAACTCGCGGCCGACGTCCTGGCCCGCGACCACACAGCGATCCCCGGGCGCGACAACGCCCCTCGTCCACCCGACGACGCGCCCCGCCCGTGGTCGGTGGTCTACGGCTAAGAAGCCCGTCGTCAAGGATCGTTGCGGAAACCAGCTCAAGATGCCGGGCTGGGCCCTTCGACGCCGTGGGCTGCCCGGGTGTTTCTGGGTTCAGCGGGGCCAGCGGGGGAGGGTGGGGTCGGTGCGGTATCGGAGGTCGTCGAGGATGTCGAGGCCCATCTGGTCAAGGATGTGGGGGATGTCCATCATGACCCAGTTGTCGATGAGTTTGTCGTGGGTGTCGGTGCGGTACCAGTCGGCGACGCGCATGTTGATGTGGCGGCCCGTGGGAGGGACGCCGAGCCAGGCGCCGCCGGTGTGGGTGCCGTGCAGGGAGGGCCAGCCGCCGGTGACGCCGAAGCGCCCGTCGCCGGCCTGAATGTAGTGGCCGGGCTGTGTTTCGGGGCCCGCCGGGTCGCGGGGAAAGCCACCGCGGTCGGGGAAGGCGTTGATGAACAAGGCCCCGTGGTAGTCGAGAAAGCCGCGTTGGCCACGGCTGGAGCCGATGCCGGCAGGTCCGTACCAGTTCATGTTCTCGTGCCAGTGCGGGCTGTGCTTGGAGTTGGTGGCGGCCAGATCCTTGAGTTCCTCGCCCGAGGCCAACCCCGACTGCATTTCGCGGATGATGCGCAGGGTGTCGGCGCCGCGGGTGGCGTCGTGTTCATGGGCGTCACTGGTGCCGGTGCAGGGGGGCAAGGGCCACTGTTCGCCACTGCCGGGCATCGCGCGCAGCGGGTACCACCCGGCTTGCCGCATGACGTCGACGATGTCGAGAAGGATGTACATCTTGGCGATCTTCCCGTCGCGAAGGATGGCGTTGGTGCCGAAACGCAGGAAGGTCAGGGCGTGGGTGGCGGGGATACCGAGCCAGGGGCCGGCAAGGGTGCCCATGAGGTTGCCGAGGGTGCTGACCATGTTCCGGCCCTCGTAGCTGCCGCCGATGACAAGCCCCAGGCGCTGTTCGTAGTCGGGGAAAGCGGTACGCAGCGGACCCCAGAACCTCGCGGCGGCGTCGTCGATGCCGCGCAACGAGTTGAAGGGGTGGAACACCTCCCACTCGACCTCCGGATGACAGTGCCTGGCCAGCACCCCCCTCACCTCCCCCGGAGCCGCCTCGGCCAGCTCGGCAAGCATCGACACCACCACACGCTTGTTTCCAGCATGATCAACCATCAGAAAACCTCCAGGAAATCTCCGGGCGGACGCCCGTGTCCGTGAGCAGCACTCGGGACGATCGGATCGGTACACAGGGCACCGGGGAGTCAGTTCTTCACCGCGCCGTTCGTGAGGCCGGCAACGAGGTATCGCTGCGCAATGAGCGCCAGGGCGAAAATAGGCAGGGCCAGCAGCACGACACCCGCCGAGGCCTGGTGCAGCTGCGGCAGGGATTGCCCGACCTGCGCGGACAGGAACACGGGAACGGTCACCGAGTCCACGTTCGTGAGCACGACCGGCAGCAGGTAGGACTGGAACGCCAGCAGGAAGGTCAGGAGGCTGGCGGTGACCAGTCCGGGTCCCATGACGGGCAGGATGATCCGGCGGAACGCGCCCCAGCGGGAACAGCCGTCGATCATGGCAGCCTCGTCGAGTTCCTGCGGGATGGCGGCGAAGAAATTGCGCAGCAGCCAAATGGAGAACGGCTGGTCGATCGCCACGAAGGCGAGGGTCAGGCCGAGCTTTGAGTCGTAGAGACCCAGCTCGGTCATCATTTGGTAGAACGGCAGCATGATGGCGAAGCCGGGGACGGCCCGGAAGAGCATGGCGGCCGCCAGAATGACGGCACTGATCCGGCCACCGTATCGGGAGAGCGCGTACGCGGCGGGGGCGGACAGCAGCAGGGTGAAGGCAACCGACATCAGCCCGATGACCACCGAGTTGACGACGAACCGGTAGAACTCGGTGCCCTGCCACAGGCTCGTGAAGGCTTCCAACGAGGGGGAGTACCCCAGCCGCGTCGGATTGGTGAAGGCCTGGTCGAGTGGCTTGGTCGCCGTCAGTAGCGTCCAAAGCATGGGGGAGAGCATGACCAGGGTGACAGCGGCGAGCGCGAGGGTGACCAGGACCGTGGTGCGCCTGGTGCGCCGGGAACGGGTGAGTGCCTTCCGGCCCGGGGCGATCGGCGCTGCCGGACACGTCGGTGCCGGTTCGGACTCGGTCGGGACCGTGCGGCTTGTGGACAGCTGGGTCGCGTCGCTCACTTCGCCCGCACCTCTCGATAGATCTGCCGGATGAAGGGAGAAACCAGCGCGAGCATGACCACCATCATCAGGATGTTGACCGCGCTGCCGAGCCCCAGGTTCTGCTGGTCGCGGGCGAAGGCCATCTGGTAGACGTACAGGCTGACCGACTGGGTGCCCACGGCCTGAGCATTGGGGGCGAGCGGCACGAGCGCGTCGAAGACGCCCAGTCCGCCCATGACGGAGAGCAGGGCGACGAACCGGAAGACGGGCCCGAGCATCGGGATGACGACATGCCACTGCCGCTGCCACCAGTTCGCGCCGTCCACGACGGCGGCCTCCAACTGCTCCTCGGGCACACCCTTCAGTGCGCCGAGCAGGATCAGCATGATGAAGGGGGCGGCCGCCCACACGGACTCGGCGAGTACGAGGCCCCGGTTGGGCCAGGTGCTGGTAAACCATCGGATCTCCTGGTGGAAGATCCCTTCCATCAGGTGGTTGGCGAGGCCGCCGAAGCTGTTGTCGAAGAGCCAGGAGAACGCGGTCGCGCTGATCACCGCCGGGACCACGTAGGGCATCAGCAGCAGACCGAGGAACGTGGAACGGCCGCGCCTGACGCGATTCATGAGCAACGCCAGCCCGAAACCCAGCACCATGACCACGGCGGTGTGGGCGATGGCGAAGCCGACGGTGAAGGCAACCGCCGTCTGGAACATCGGGTCCCGCAGTACCTGGGTGTAGTTGTCGAAGCCGACCCAGTGCCCGGGCGAGCCGTACTGCACTTTCTGCAAGCTCCAGATCACGCTGTACGCCAGGGGAAGGACGAGCAATGCGCCCATGACGATGACGCTCGGACCGACGCCCACAGCGAATTCACGACGTCTCATGGCGTCCTCTCATGATGTGCTCCAACCGTGGCGGCGTTCCCAGGGGCGCCCGCTCACCCGCTCGCCCTCTCGCCCTCGCGGCGGGGGCGCAGAGGTGTCAGTCATCCGCGAGGACGGCGGCGCCGGCCTTCTGGCAGCGAGTCAGCGCCGTCTGCACCGGGGTCCTCCCGCTGACCGCCCGCTGCAGCAGGGGGGAGGTGGCGTTCTGCATGTTGCCGAGCCAGGTCGCCATCGGCGGGTTGGCGGCACCCCGGGCAAGGGCGTCCTCGACGGCCGCCGCGTAGGGCGGGTTACCCGCTGTGGTCACTCCCTGCCGGGCCGGGTAGGCCGCGGGCATCGCCTGCTCGGAGGTCTCCCGGCCGGTCGAGGCGGCCATGATACGGAACAGCAGATCGGGGTCGACCCGGCTGTTGGCTGGAATTGACCAGCCGTCGACGGAGACCAAGGAGCCGGCCTTGCCACCCGGTGCGATGGACGGAGGCGCCGCGAAGGCGAACTTCTTCGCAAAGGCTGACTGCTTCGGATCGATCATGTCAGCCATCCGGCCGGAAAACATGATCGTGACGGCCGCCTTGCCGGTGACCATCTGTTGCTGCACCCGGGGCTGGTTGAAAGCAAAAACATCCGGGTCCATGTACGGGACCAGGTCTTTGAGGGCCTTGACGCCCTTGGCGGCCTCCGGGGTGTCGAAGGTCGGGGCCTTGTTCTCCGGGTTCACATAGGTCTTGCCCTGGGAGGACATGGTCTGCTCGAAGAGAGTGGAAGTGCTGTCGCTGAAGGGCAGCGCGACAGGGTGTTTTGCCAATCCCGCCTTCTTGATCTTCCGTGCGGCGGCGAGCAGCTCGGCGTACGTCGTCGGCGGCTCGAGGCCGGCCTTGGCGAAGATGTCCTTGCGGTAGATCATCGTTCCGACGTTGGCCTGCATCGGGAGCGCGTAGAGCTTCCCGTCGTGGGACAGACCCTTGAGCATCGCCGGATCGATGTCGTCGAGCTGGTACTTCTTCGCATACTTGGCCAGCAGATCGTCCAGCGGAAGAAGCTTGCCGGTGGCCGCGTAGCCCGGCACGGCGCCGGAATACATCTCAATGATGTCGTAGGTGCCCTGGTTCCCCGCGAGGGTCGTCGCCGTCTTCTGGTACTGGCCGCTGAAGTCGACCGGTGCGCGTTTGACGGTGACCCCGTTCTTCGAGCAGCTGTTGACCATGGCGTTCGCGAACGGGTCGATCGCCGAGGAGTTGTAGGCGAGGACGTTGACAGTGGTGCGCTTCTGCGGCGGGAAGTCGCAGTCGACCGGTTTGTCGCTCGCGCCGGGGACATCGGAGCCGGCACCACAGGCGGTCGCGAACGCCGTCGCGCCGACCAGGACCAGTCCGAGGAACAGCCGCGATCTAGGGAAAACCACCATGTGATGCCGCCTCCTGGTTCGGGTTATGCATCCGTATACTTGGCCTCCCTCCAAATGGTGTCAAGAGTTGTGCTCATGTCCATTGATCTCGGGTTTGATGATCGCGCGCTCGGTTTGGCGGGCTCTTGCCGCCTGTGCAGACGTATGCATAGACTCCGGATCCATGAAGCCTGGTGAGTCCGCCCCCGCCTACCGCCCGTACGGCAGCGTCGAGGAGTACGTCCTCGGGTGCACCGACGAGATCTGGACGGACCGTGGTATCGGTCTGATCTCCAGTACCTACTACGCCGCCGACGTCGTGGTGCACGGGACCTTCGGCTCGGAGCGGGGTGTCCAGCCGGTACTGGAGGGCACTGTGACCAGTATCAGCGCCTACCCGGACGAAGTGGGTCGAGGCGAGGACGTGGTGTGGGAGCGCCGCGGCGCGGACGCGTTCGTCTCCTCGCACCGAGTGTTCAGCACAGCGACCAACGCGGGCTGGTCCCCCTACGGGCCTCCCACCCACCGCCGGATCAGCAAGCGTGCGCTGGCGCACTGCCTGGTGCGCGACGGCCGGATCGTCGAGGAGTGGGTGGTCAGGGACGAGTGCCGGCTGGTGCTCGACCTCGGCCTCGACCCCGCCGAGGTGGCCGCACGACTGGCCGAGCGCCGGCCGTGGTCCCCACTGGAGCTCGGCTCTCTGCCGGAGGACCCGCTACGGGGCGGAGTCTCCGGACCCCGCACGACCGGGACCGGGTCGGACACCGACTGTGCCGGCCTGGTGGAGATGTTCGAGGAGGTCTGGAACAACCGGATGCTCCAGCGACTGCCGTCCTATGTCTCCCGCGACATCGTCCTGCACACCACGCGGGGCCGGTTGCTCCAGGGCCACAGGGAGTACTCCACCGAGATCCTCGACCTGCTGGCCGCCTTCCCCGGCGCCCGCGTCCGCGTCCTCGACGTCGTCACGCACGACGATCAGCGGCGCGGCCGCCGCGTCAGCCTCGTCTGGCTGCTGACCGGCAAGTACACCGGTGTGGAGCGCTTCGGCGCCGGCTGCGGCCAGGATGTCGAGATCCTCGGGACGACGCAGTACGTCCTGGCGGACGGCAAGGTCACGGAGGAGTACCGGGTCTACGACGAACTCGGCCTGCGGATCCAGATCGAGCAGACCAATGCCGAGCACCGCACGGCGGCCCTGCGCGAGCAGGCCCCCCGTGCCTGACGGAAGGGACTGGAGGCCCGGGCCCCGGTCATCGAGCACAGCAGATGGGAACAGGACGATCACCATGACCGAGCAGCACGCCACGCAGACGATGGCAGGCTACCCCTTCCTCGACATCGTGGACTTCGTCGAGCGGACGACCTACGCGATCTGGAACGACCGCAATCCCGGCCTCGTCCCGACGTGGTACCCGAAGCACTCCATCATCTGGACGGACAGCGGCGACCTCCTTGGTGAGGAGGTCGTCACCGCGGACACCGCCGAGCGGCGCAAGGGCTTCTCCGACTACTACGGTGTCATCGACGACGTCATCTGGACCGGCGACGACGAGCGCGGCTACCGCACCTCGATGCGCTGGGTGGCGCACGGCACCCACGACGGGGCCAGCCGGCTCGGCGAGCCCACCGGGCGCCGGGTGGCCAACAGCTCCATCTCGCACTGTGTGGTGCTCGGCGACCAGTACGTCGAGGAATGGGCGGGCGGCAACCCGAAGACGTTCCGGGAGCAGCTCGGCCACCCCGTGGACGAGTTCGTCCGGACCAACCGGCCCACCGCGGCGCCCACCGGCGAGGCTTCCCGGGAGCGGACCCGGTCCCTCGGCGCGACCGTCCCCGCCATTCCCGAGGTGGTCGACGGTGCGGGCCTGGTCGTCACGGATCTGCTCGACCGGCTCTACAACCGGCGCGACCTGACCGCCGCCGACCGCGGCTACGCGCCCGGCGCGCCCTACTCCTTCGGCACCTCCCGGATCGGCTTCGGCCCGGCGGGCGTCCGCGCGGAGGTGGAGCGCTGGCACCGGCTGCTGCCGGACCTCCACCTGGAGGTCGAGGAACTGTACTGGAACAACGACACCCCCGACCGGGCCCGGGTGGCGGTCCGCTACCAGATCACCGGGACAGCCACCAACGACACCGGTGAACAGCGGCCGGTATCCCTCATGGGCTTCCACCATGTGCACGTCCGCGGCACGCTCGTGGTCGCGGAGTGGGCGGAGTACAACGAGATCGCCCTGCTGTCGCAGGTGGGCTGAACGATGGACCACCTCATCGACCTGGAAGAACGCCACGGCGCTCACAACTACCACCCGCTCGACATCGTCGTGACGAGCGCCGAAGGCGTCTGGGCCACCGGCGCGGACGGGCGGCGCTACCTCGACTGCCTCGCCGGCTACTCCTCACTCAATTTCGGCCACCGGCACCCGGCCCTCATCTCGGCGGCGAAACGGCAGCTGGACCGCATAACGCTCACCAGCCGGGCCTTCCACCACGACCTGCTCGGGCCGTTCTGCGCCGAACTGGCCCAGCTGGCCGGCACGGACATGGTGCTGCCGATGAACTCGGGCGCCGAGGCCGTGGAGAGCGCCATCAAGGTAGCCCGCAAATGGGGCTACGAGGTCAAGGGCGTGCCGGCCGACCGGGCGACCGTGATCACCGCCAAGGGGAACTTCCACGGCCGCACCACCACCATCGTCGGCTTCTCCGACGACGGCGAGGCCCGGGCCGGCTTCGGCCCGTTCGCCGGCGGCTTCCGCAGCGTCCCCTTCGGAGACGCGGCGGCACTTGCCGAGGCCTTCGACGAGACCGTGGTGGCCGTGCTCGTCGAGCCGATTCAGGGCGAGGCCGGCGTGATCGTCCCCCCGCCGGACTACCTGTCGGCGGTGCGCCGTCTGTGTGACGAGCACGGCGCGCTGTTCGTCGCCGACGAGATCCAGTCGGGCCTGGGCCGCACCGGCCGGACCTTCGCCTGCGAGCACTGGGGCGAGCGGCCGGACGTCTACGTGCTCGGCAAGGCGCTGGGCGGTGGGATCCTGCCCGTCTCCGCCGTCGCGGCGCGGCAATCGGTGCTCGGCGTCCTGAAACCCGGGCAGCACGGCAGCACCTTCGGCGGCAATCCGATGGCCTGCGCCGTCGGCCGGGCCGTCATCCGGCTGCTCGCTGACGGGACCATGCAGCGGCAGGCGCGGGAGCGCGGTGAACGGCTGCATGCCGGGCTCGCCGGCCTGGTGGGCCGCGGCGTCGTCGCTACCCGCGGGCTCGGCCTGTGGGCCGGAGTCGACATCGACCCGGCGCTGGCGAGCGGCCGCGAGGTCTGTGAACGCCTAGCGGACCACGGCGTCCTGGCCAAGGACACCCACGGCAGCACCCTGCGGCTGGCACCTCCGCTGGTGATCACCGACGACGAGGTCGACCTCGTCGTCGAGAGCCTGGAGAAAGCCCTCGCGGAGCTCGCCGCCTAGACGTCCGCTCCGGCTTCAACGGCCGAGAGCGGGAAGCCGGACGGTCCGGCCGTACGGCTTCCCGCCCCCGGCCGCTTGCGCGTGCGCGAGGCCGCACTGCTTTCCCTCACAGCTCGGTGACGATTCTCCCGACAGGTCAGCATACGTATGCCCTGTGCGGGCCCCCTCCCGCCACATGGACGCGCCAACGAGTACCCAACTGGGGGATGGCTGACGGTAATGTATCGGAGACGGCTGTCCGCGCCGTCCAAAACATACGCAAGCACGGAAATGCAGGAGGCCGCAATGGCGATCACCAGCCGGGACGTGGCACGGCTGGCCGGTGTGTCGCAAGCCACCGTGTCCCGGGCGCTGCGCGGCGACCCGCGGGTCTCGCAGGCGACCCTCGACCGAGTGCGGCAGGCGGCGGACGACCTGGCCTATGTGCCGAGCGAGGCCGGTCGCAACCTGGTCATGCGTGCGACGCACCGGGTGGGCCTGGTCGTCACCGACCTGACCAACCCCTTCTACCCGCACCTGGTGGCGCCGCTTCACGACGAGCTGGAACGCCTCGGTTACCGCATGATGCTGCTCGTCGAACGTTCCGACTCCTCGATCGTCGGGGAACAGCTGTTTGACGGGTCGATCGACGGAGTCGTCCTCGCGACGACCACCGCCGGCTCCGTGCTGCCCGGAGAACTGCTGCGCCGCCGGCTGCCGTTCGCTTTCCTCAACCGTGAAAGCACCGCAGGTTTCGGTGACGCCGCCGTCGTCGACAACGAGAAGGGCGGCCGGATGGCGGCTGAGATGCTGCTGCGCCTCGGACACCGCCGGGTGGGCGGCATCTTCGGGCCACGCAACACCACGACGGGCCGGGATCGCGAGATGGGTTTCCGGATGGCGCTCGCCGAGGGCGGCGTCGCGCTGCCGCCCGAGTTGGCACGATACGGTCCCTTCGAGTTCGACACGGGTCACCGGGAGCTGCTGGAGCTGCTCGACGCGGACGAGCCGCCCACCGCGGTGTTCTGCGGCAACGATGTGGTGGCCATCGGCGCGCTGAACGCTGCCCGGCGTCGCGGTGTCCGGATCCCCGAGGAACTCTCGGTTATCGGATTCGACGATCTGCCGATGGCCGGCTGGGAGTCCTTCCGGCTTACCACGGTCCACTACGACCTCGCGGAACTGGCCGGCACCGCGGCGCGGCTGCTCGTCGAGCGCATAGGCGGCAAGGATCCCCATGCGCCGAGCCGACGCGTGGTCCTCACCCCCAGCCTGACCGAGCGCGGGAGCCACGCGCCTCCGCCGCAGGGCTGACAGAGAGCGCGCCGCAGGAGCCGGCACCGTAAGCCTGACCCGCGAGGCCCGCGCTCATCCGGCGGCGCCGTCGAAACGGTGCTCACTCCAGTGCAGCTTCGCGTCCGCGTACTTACTCGGAGGTCCTGACGTCGGCGCGGCCCAAAAGCGGGCCCAACCCGGTCGACCGCGCACGGCCGGGCAGCAAGCAGGACCTCTCAGGGCTGTCCCGCACAGATCTTGGCTCCGAGCTGCGCTGAAGCGCGGCAGGTGTCACAAGGGCAGGTTTGTTGTCACCGAGGTCGGCGGCCCCTTTCCCTTTACGGAAAGTCCTGACCGCTGAACCCGGAGTCGTGTCCCTCGGCGGGCCGATGTGGTCGGCGTTCCGGAAGCCGTGTGATCGCGGCGCTCACTGCCAGCCCGAGCGTGACGCCGACAGCGGAGGCGACGCTCTGTGCCCAGGCATCGTCGAGGGAGCCGGGCAGGACGGCTCTTGTGAGCCGGCTCGCAGCCGACAGGACTGCTACCGCGGCCAGTGTGGCCGGCCAGCGGTGCCGTACCCCGTCGATGATGTCGCCATAAAAGAGGAGCAGCAGCGCCATGCCGAATTGGTCATCCCAGCCGAGCGCGGTGAGACCGGCCCCGAAGGCAAGCGCGAACAGCCAGAGCCCCGCCAGTTGCCGGGCGAACGTGGGCGGCTGTCGTCCTGCGCCGCGCGGGGGCCAGAAGAGCCGTGTGATGTGCTGGACAATCGCGTACTTCTGCATGACTCGCGTCCCGATCCCCCGGGGTGGCCGGCTTCTGCCGCCGCTCAGTAGTAGGACGCACAGGAGCGGGACGCGGTTGTGGTGAAGTGTTACTGCTGTCGTTTCGGGGAGCCAGAGGCTGTCGATCTTCGCTTCTGGTGCGGTTCGCCAAGGACACCGTTCTCCTCGTGGACGGCACCCTGGTCCCCCCCGCGACCACCAGATCGCCGAGCAGTCCGGGAACTACCGGTACTCCACCAACCACCAGGACGTCGTCGACGCCGACACCCGGCTCGTCGTCGCCGTCGGCCCGCCACTGCCCGGCAACCGCAACCACTGCACGGCGTGGGAGCTGTCCGGCGCGAAGGGCACCGTCGGCCGCACCACGGTCATCGCTGACGGCGGCTACCGGGGCACCGGCCCGCTCATCCCGCACCTCCGCGAACCCGGACAGACCGAACGCCCGGCGAGCAGGTGAACCTGCCCATTCAAGACTTCAGAACGCGTAAAATCATAAGTGCGGAATCGTGGTCACCCAACGAGCGTTCTACCACCACAGCGGAATGCGTTGAGCGAGACGGTCGTCTCTCGTGATGCGCGACTGCCTCACTCTTGCGGCCAAGAGGTGGTCGTCCTCGTATTCGCGCACCCGCACCGGCCGGAAGAAGATGCAATGGATCCATGGCTGATCTGGTTGATCACCGCGGCTGTGCTCGCGGCGACGGAAATCCTCACGCTCACCGCCGCACTCGGAATGCTGAGCGCGGCGGCACTGATCACGGGGGGACTCGCCGCAGTCGGGCTGCCGGTGCCTCTTCAATTCATGGCGTTCACCGTCGTCGCGGTGGCCGGCGTGGTCTTCCTGCGCCCTGTTGCCGTGCGACACCTGCGCCCGCCCCAAGCAGAGCGATTCGGCATCGACGCCCTGGTGGGCAAGGCCGCCTACGCCGTTTCGGAAGTGACGGGCCTGGGCGGCAGGGTCCGTATCGACGGTGAGGAATGGACGGCCCGCGCCTACGATGAGACGCTGGTGATTCCTCCCGGAACAACCGTCGACGTCATAGAGATCAGCGGCGCCACCGCATTCGTCTACCCCCGGGTCTGAATCATGGACGCGCTCCTCATCGCCGGCCTGATCGTCGCACTCATCGCAGTGTTCACCGTGGTGCGGGCGGTCCGTATCGTGCCCCAGGCGCGCGCTCGGAACGTCGAGCGCCTCGGCCGCTACCACCGGACACTGAAACCCGGTCTCAGTCTCGTCATCCCCTACATCGACCGCGTTTATCCGGTGATCGACCTCCGGGAACAGGTCGTCTCCTTCCAACCCCAGCCGGTCATCACCGAGGACAATCTGGTCGTCGAGATCGACACCGTCCTGTACTTCCAGGTCACCGACCCGCGAGCGGCTTTCTACGAGATCGCCAATTTCCTCCAGGCGGTCGAGCAATTGACCGTCACCACCCTGCGCAACGTCGTGGGGTCCATGGATCTGGAGAAGACGCTCACCTCCCGGGACACCATCAACAGCCAGCTCCGGGGTGTGCTGGACGAGGCCACCGGTAAGTGGGGGCTGAGGGTCAACCGGGTGGAGATCAAGGCCATCGATCCGCCGCAGTCCATCAAGGACGCGATGCAGAAGCAGATGCGGGCGGAGCGCGACAAGCGGGCGGCGATTCTCGGGGCCGAAGGGCAACGCCAGTCGCAGGTTCTCACCGCGGAAGGTGACAAGCAGGCCGCCGTGCTTCGTGCGGAGGGCAACCGCAGCGCTGCGATCCTCCAGGCCGAGGGCCAGTCACGGGCCATCGACGAGGTGTTCCAGGCCGTACACCGCAACGACCCCGATCCCAAACTGCTGGCCTGGCAGTACCTCCAGACGCTGCCGCAACTCGCGCAGGGCCCGGGCAACACCTTCTGGGTCATCCCCAGCGAAGTCACCTCCGCACTCCAGGGGGTTTCCCAGGCCTTCAGCGAGGTGCTGCCTCAGTCGTCGGCCACCCGCGAGAAGCCCCCGGACCACGGGGCTTCCATGGCCGCGAGCGACGCGGCGCAGGCCGCCGAGGCCGCTGCCGAGGCCGTCGCCGACGCAGCCAAGGCAGACGGCATCACGGGCGGGGGCGCCTGAGGATCGTGCCGCGAGCCGGCCGCCTGCCCGGCCGTCGCCCGCCACTTCTGGCTTCACCATCGTCGTTCCTCCGTCCGCGATCGGCCGGATGGCGGACACGTCCCGCTGCGGGAGAAATTTCTACGAGTCGCGACCAGTCCTGCGGCGTACGGCGGTCGTACGGTCGAGCCGTCACCCGGGAGGACTTCTGATGCGCAGCGTGATCTATTCGATGAGCGTCTCTCTCGACGGCTACATCGTCGGGCCGGACGGCGACTTCGACTGGACGGCGCCCGACGAGGAGTTTCTCCGCTTCGTCACGGACGAGATGCGAGAGGTCGGCGTCCACCTGTTGGGCCGACGGCTGTACGAGACGATGCTGTACTGGGAGACCGCCGACCAGGACCCATCGCTCGACGACTCCATGCTCGAATGGGCCGCGGTCTGGAAGCCGCTCCCGAAGGTGGTGTTCTCCACCGCGCTGTCGGCGGTGCGGGGCAATGCCCGGCTGGCTACCGGCGGCCCGGCGGAGGAGATCGCGCGGTTGCGAGCCGAGCCGGGGGAGGGCCACATCGCCATCGGCGGCGCGACTCTCGCCGCCGAGGCGGCCGCGCTGGGTCTCATCGACGAGTTCCGGGTCAGGGTCTGCCCGGTGCTGGTCGGCGGCGGCATCCCGTTCTTTCCCCGGCGCGAGCGCCGGGTGGATCTCGAACTCGTCGAGACCCGCACCATCAGCGCAGACATCGTCTACCTCCGCTACCGCGTGACGCGCTAGTCCCCCGCTGGGAACCGCTGCCCGATCTGGTCGGCTACGTCGTCCCGGCACGAGCGCCGGGACGAAGCGGACCCGTGAGCCGGGCTGTCGGGTCGGTGTGCGCCCGTGTGGCGGGCCGGTTCCCTCCGGGTGGGCCCGCGGTGGGGAGACGGGACTACGTGCGTGGTCCGCCGCGGCTCCGGCGGACCGGGCGGACAGCCGCCCGCGCCCGCGTGCACGGGTCTCCGCGGACCGGCGGCCCTCAGCTTCAGCGCCTCCTTCAGGTGACTGTCCGGTTCACACCGGGCGGGGACGTCGTCCTGCCCCGTCGCCCCGGCAGCGCGACGCGCATCGGAAGCCGCGAAAGATCATCAAAGGTAAAGGGGTGATCAAGTAATCGGAAGAGATGCAGGACGGATGGGCGACGTGAACTCAACTGAAACAGTTGGTAGTTGATAGAGGGTTCTCAGTCACCCGTCGCCCTGCTTAGACTCCGTTCGAATCAGAGATCAACTGGGGGAGGGCTCTGCATGTCCCACATGATGGAATCGCCGTCGCAGCCGCTGACCTTGACGATGAGTGAGGTTCAGTCCAAGGGGCCGGCCAAAGGCAGGAAGTTCGCATACCTCGCTTCGGGCGCTGTCCTGATTATGTCCCTCGCGACGGCCTGTGCGGACGCCGACGCCGGGTCCAACACGGTGCTGCAGGCGAGCGGTTCCACGACCGTCGCTCCTGTCGTCGCCGATGCCGCCGAGGCGGTGAAGGCGGAGGGGCTCGACATCACGGTCGCCACACAGGGTGGCTCGGCGGGCGGCATCTCGCAGCTCGGCGCCGGCCAGATCGACATCGCGCTCAGCTCGAAGCCGCTCTCGGACGAGGACCGGGCCGCCAGTCCCCAGACGGACTTCGTCCCCACCCAGATCGGTGCCGACGCCGTGGGCGTGATCATCACCAGGCAGGTTGCCGACGCCGGGGTCAAGAACCTGACCGTGGCGCAGGTGCAGGGACTGTTCGAGGGGAAGATCAAGAACTGGAAGGAGGTCGGGGGGCCGGACCTGCCGGTCTTCGTCTACGACAAGGAGCCCGGGCGCGGCACCCGTGAGGTGCTCGACAAGTACCTGTACCACGGGGAGAAGCCCCCGCCCCCGCCGAACTCCGACAACTTCGCGATCGTGGGCGGAAACCTGGAGACCCGCAACAAACTCGAGTCGACGCCGGGCGCCGTGGCCCCCCTGTCCACCGGATTTGTCGAGGGGCGCGACAAGCTCGCCGTGGTCAGCCTCGACGGCATCTCCGCTTCCACGCAGAACGTGGCCTCCGGGAAGTACCCGATGAGCCGGCCGCTCTACATGATCACGGACGGAAAGCCGAAGGGCGACGCGAAGCAGTTCATCGACTACGTCCTGTCGGACAAGGGGCAGGCCCTCATGACCAAGCACGGCTACCTCACCCTCAAGCGCATCGGGAAGTAGCCCGTGACCGTGAAGATGCTGGTGCGGCAGCCCGCCGCACCACACGCGTCACCGCGCCCGCGCCCCTCCTCCTGGGTCTGGGCCTGGGTTTTCACCGGCGCCGCCCTGACCGCGGGCGTGCTGCTCGTCCTGGTGGGCTACCTCGGAGTGGGCACGCTCAGTGGGACGGTCGACTGGGCCGCGCTCGTGACGGAGTCCATGTGGAGCCCGGGCGACTCCGCCTTCGGCGGGCTCGCCATGATGTACGGCACGGCTGTCGTCAGCCTGATCGCCCTCGCGCTCGCGGTGCCGGTCGGCTGGGCGGGGGCCATCGCGCTCTCGGAGTACCTGCCGCCCCGGCTCGCGGGGCCCCTGCGGATGAGCGTCGAGCTGCTGGCCGCCGTTCCGTCCATCGTCTACGGCCTCATCGGCATCATGGCCGTACGCCCGGTCATCTCGTGGTTCGGGGACGTCCCCGGCGGAGACAGCCTCCTCGCGGCGGGGATCGTGCTGGCGGTGATGATCACGCCGACGATCGTCGCCGTGAGCGTGGACGCCCTGTCGGCGGTGCCGGACCGGTACCGCGAGGCCGCCTACTCCCTTGGCCTGACGCGACGGGAGGTGATCCGGTCCGCAGTGCTGCCCCAAGCCCGCCAGGGCATGAGAGCCGCGGTGCTCCTCGGTCTCGCTCGAGGGCTCGGCGAGGCGATCGCGGTGTTCCTGGTCGTGGGGAGGGCGGACGGCCGCCTGCCGACCTCGTTCGGCGAGCTGCTCGATTCGCTCGTCCATCCGGGGCAGACACTGACCACCAAGCTGGCCGGCCCGGAACCTGTCCTGGCGGGAACCTCCGGCCCCTACTTCGCCTCGATCTGCGGACTGGGACTGATACTGCTCGCGCTCGTGGCCGCGACGACCGTGTGGGGTACCCGACGCTCGTCCCTCGCGGGGGCACCTCCGCGGGGGAACCGGCAACGGCGGTCCGGGCGGATGCGCCGTGAGCTGGACCAGCTGGTGAGGCTGCTCCGCCTCGGGGCCCTGCTGCTGCCCGTCGTCCTCCTCGTGGCCATGCTCGCCGTGCTCGTGACCCGGGGGAGCACCGCCTTCGCGCCGTCCTTCTGGTTCACCTCGGCGGCCGGTGCGGCCGGCGGCGGGGTGAGGGACCAGATCCTCGGCACGCTCCTCCTGGTCATCACCACGGGGCTCATCGCCCTTCCGCTCGGATTCGGGGCCGGAATCCTGCTCGGCGTGTACGCCTCCACGCGCAGGGCGCGCGTCCTGCAGACGGTGACCGTGGTGCTGGGCGGGACGCCGACCATCCTCCTCGGTCTCGCCGGGTTCGTGATCGTGTGCAGCGCCATGGGGTGGGGCCGATCGTGGCTGGTGGGCGCCCTCGTGCTCGTGCCGGTGGTCGTCCCCGTCATCGCGCTGACGACGGCCGGACGGGTCAGCGGCATGCCGACGGAGATCACCGAGAGTGCGCTGTCGCTCGGCCTGTCGCGAGCTCAGTACATACGGTCCGTCGTCGTTCCGTACGCCTGGCCGGCGACGGTCACCGGGCTCCTGCTCGGGCTGGCCCGTGCCGCGGGAGAGACGGCGCCGCTGCTGTTCACCGCCACGGTGTTCTTTGGCGCGCCGGGCCTGCCCAGCGGGATCGTCAACGCTCCCGTGCAGGCGTTGCCCACGCACATCTTCACGTTGTCGCAGGACTCCGGTGACCCGGCGGCGGTCTCGCAGGCGTGGGGGAGCGCCCTGGTCCTGGTGCTCATCACAGCAGTACTACTGAGCGTGGCGGTCGTGCTGCGCAAGCGCTTCGAGGGGGATCGATGGACCACGTGATCGCCGTGAGGGAACTCCGAGTCCGGGACCGGGACAAGATGCTCGTCGGGCCTGTCTCCTTCAGCCTGAAGCAGGGGTCGACGACCGGACTGTGCGGGCCCTCGGGCGCCGGAAAGTCCACGGTGCTGCGCGTGCTCGTGGACCTGCTTCCCACCGGTCTCGCCCGGGAAGGACACCTGGAGGTGCTGGGCAGGCCGATCATGCCCCGCAGGGGCGATGCCGGCCTCAGGACGAAAGTCGTGCTGGTCCCCCAGACGCCGGTGGTCTTCGGCGGCAGCATCCTCGACAACGCCCTGTTCGGGATCCGGCACGTCATGCGGGCGTCCCGGGAAACCCTGCGTGACCGCGCCGAACAGGCTCTGAAGGAAGCCGGTTTGTGGAAGGAGGTCTGCGACCGGCTCGACTCACCGGCCCAGAACCTCTCCGCCGGTCAACGTCAGCGCCTGTGTCTCGCACGCGCCCTGGCACTGGAACCGGCCGCCCTCCTCCTCGACGAGCCGACGAGCGCCCTGGACGAGCGGAGCCGGGACACGGTCGAGGAATCGGTGGCCGCCCTGCGCGGGAAGCGGACGGTCTTACTGGTCTCGCACGACCCCGCCCAGGTGGCCAGGCTCTGCGACACGACGGTTCAGCTGGACCTGCCGGCGGTGTCGCAACGGCCCGCTGCCGTGGGGTGAGCGGTCGCGACGGGCCGGTTCCCGCGGTGGGCGGCGGCGCAACGCGCCGACCGCCCGTGGGGCCGTCGTCGTGGGGCGGCACGCCCCGATCCAGCCTCTTGATTCGATGAGTTTCCAGACAGGTGGTGGTGATCGCCATAGGCTCTCATCGCATGCCAACCACAGGGGGAGTCGTCATGTCCCACAGCAGCGAACCGGTATCCAGACGGACCGTGGTCCAGGGCGCCGTGCTGACCAGCGCGGCCCTGATGGTCAACGTCCCTTCCGCTGCCGGGGCGGACCCCGACGGCACACCCCCTGCCACCGCCGGCGCGAGCACTCTGCTGGGCTTCACCGAGGGATCGGCGGCTTTACACCCCGACCGGGTCGTCAAGAGCGCCTGCCAGTTCTGCAACTCGAACTGTGCCATCTCCGTGGGCGTCCGTGCCGATCGCGTCATCAGTGTCCGGGGCGCCTCCGGTGACCCCGTCCAGCGCGGCAACATCTGCGTCAAGGCGCCGATGATGGCTGAACTCGTACACAGCCCTCTGCGTCTGACCAAGCCCTTGATCCGTACCGGTGGCCGGAAGGGTTCCAAGGACTCCGTCTTCCGCGAGGCCACGTGGGACGAGGCGCTCGACCTGATCGCCACCCGCTTCCTCGCCCTGCGGGACAGCGGCCAGGCGGCCTCCATCGCGAACCGCACCACCGGTCGCCTCCCGCGCGGCACCGGCTCCCTGGTCGCCCGCCTGTTCGCCCTCCTCGGCAGCCCCAACAACACCGATGTCGGCCCCGTCTGCAACGACGCCGGCGGCAACGCCCTGAAGGCCACGTTCGGCCTCGGCAACTTCACCAACGGCTACGGCACGGATGGCGCCACCGGCCAGGACGACCTCGGCTCGGCCGACTACTACCTCTTCCTCGGCACCAACCAGGCCGAGACGCACCCCGTCACCTTCGACTACCTGCTGCGCGGCCGCGAGCGCAACCAGGCCAAGCTCGTCGTCGTCGACCCGCGCCGAACCCCGACGGGCGTGCTCGCCGACGAGTGGATCTCCCCCAAGCCCCACACGGATCTCGCCCTCGCCCTCGGGATCCTGCATCACATCCTCGACAAGGACCTCCACGACCGGGAGTTCGTCGACCGCTGGGTCCTCGGGTTCGAGGAACTGCAGGTACACATGGCCGGATCCGGCTACACCCCGCAGTGGGCCTCCCGCGTCACCGGAGTGCCGGCCGAGACGATCCGCCGGATCGCCCGCGACTACGCACGCGCCGACAAGGCGGCCATCTTCTGCAACGCCGGCATCTCCCACCAGCTCGGCGCCTTCGACACCTACCGCGTCCTGACCTTCCTGGCCGCGGTCACGGGCAACATCGGCCGACCCGGCACCGGGTGCAATTTCATGCACAACACCTGGCCCGGCGACCTGCACCTTCCCGAGCTCACCGCCCGCACCCCTGAGGTCGGCGCCGCCCTGCCGGTGGGCCCCGACTACTTCGCCGAGGCGATCCTCACCGGCAAGCCGTACCCCCTCAAGGCGATCATCACCCAGGGCAACCCGCTGATCTCCTCCGCCAACACGGAGAAGGTCAGGGAAGCGTTCCGCACGCTCGACTTCTACGTCTACACCGGTCTGTTCATGGAGGAGGCGGCCGACTACGCGGACGTCGTCCTCCCCGTCAGCTCGCCGCTGGAATACGAAGGCGTCTACATGCGACGCGACGACCGCGCCATCCGGTGGCAGGAGGCGGCTGTTCCACGCTGCGGGGAGTCGAAGACCGACTACGAGATCTGGATCGACCTCGCGCACGCCCTCGCGCGCCAGGACCAGCGCAAGGGTCATGCGTACTGGGCCGACGCGTTCCCCCTGGGCTGGAAGGACTACTCCGCCCTCTGGGCCGAGTTCGTGAAGCACACCCCGGGTATGGGCGGCATGACCAGGGAGCGGATGCGGAAGCGCTCCGAGCCCCTGCGCTGGCCCTGCCCGACACCCCGCCACCCCGGCGTCAGCGTGCTCTACCAGGACCACCCCTCCTGGTACGAGGCCGCCGAATCGCTGGGTGCCGCGAAGGGGCGCCGCTTCCTCACCCCCAGCGGCAAGATCGAGATCTTCACCGCGGAACTGGACCGGCACCTCGCGACAGCGGGTCACGCCGCGTTGCCCGGCTTCTACACGCACCCCGAGGTCACGGGCGCCCACCCCACGCTCTCGTACGGAACGAGCTTCGTGACGAACCCCGTCAATCCGCAGGCCGTCACGCATCCGGTGCGGCTCGGTGTGCAGGGCGACGACGCGGTCCACCGCGCCTATCCGCTGATGGGCATCACCGGACGGCCCAGCGTCGTCCACTTCGCGTCCGTCACGCACTGGGCGCCCACCGGCGCCCGTCTCAACGGGATCCGGTTCCTCCAGCTCCACCCGGACACCGCTCGCAGGCTCGGCATCGAGGACCGCGACGACGTGGTGGTGGAGAGCCCGCGGGGCAAGGTCCGTGCGACGGCGCTGTACTGGGAGGGGATCCGGGAGGACACCGTCTTCCTGCCGAACACGTTCGGCCCGGCCCAGAAGCTCGCCGAGGAGCTGGGGGCCGAGCGCTACGAAGCGGCGAACACCCTGGTCGACGACCGCTACTACGACAACCTCTCCGGGCAGCAGGCGTACAAGTGCTTCGCCTGCCGGGTCGTCAAGGTGCCGGGCTGAACCGACCCGGACGTCCGGGCGACGCGGCGGGATCCGTCCTGCGGCCCGGCCGGACGCCGGCCCGCCTCACGCCGCGCACCCACCGGCGCGTGACGCGAGGCGGGCCGCTGCCCGTGCCTCACTAGCACGGACGGCGCGGGCCGTCCAGCCTCGAGTCAGTTGCGCAAAGATTCGATGACTGTCAAAATGCGAAGATGGCACAGCTTGAGGTGATCGACCCGGTGTCCTGCTGCACGCCCGTCATAGCCGCGGCTCTCGACGAGGAACGGGCGATGGGGACGGCCAAGATGTTCAAGGCCCTCGGCGACCCGATCCGGCTTCGCCTGTTGTCGATGATCGCGTCCGCTACCGGCGACGGTGAAGTATGCGTCTGCGATCTGACCGAACCGTTCGACCTCTCCGCTCCCACGATCTCGTATCACCTCAAGATCCTCCGCGAGGCGAGTCTGGTGACGTCGGAACGCCGTGGCACGTGGGTCTACTACCGCCTGCGGCGGGACAACCTCGGGATGCTCTCGGGTCTGCTCGCCGTGCCGGGCGTGGACGAACTGGCGGCCACCCCGGCCTGATGCCGTACGCGGACGCGTGTCAGACCAGGGCGCCGATGTCCGCTCCTTGAGGCATCCCGGGCGTGGTCGTGGGCGGGGAGTTCTTCGCCTTCTTGGCGCGCACCGGCTGGTCGGCACCGCACGCGCAGGGACGCAGCCAGCCACGCTCCACGGCCTTGGCTCCGGCCTCGAACCTGCTGCGGGCTCCCAGGCGCTCCATGAGGTCGGCAATCATGCGACGCGCGGTCCGTACGCCCAGTCCGAACTTCTTGCACACCGCTTCGTCGGTGAGTCCCTGACCCATCAGACGGAGCAACTCCTTCTCCAGCGGTGTGAGCTGCTCGCCGTCGCACGCACCCGGGGCGTCGAGCGGCGTCATGCTCTCGCAGAGACGCTCGAACAGGGCGAGCAGACCGGCGATGTACCCGGCACCCGTCACCTGTACGGCTCCGGCGGCCGGGTCCTTGGGGTCGACGGGCAGCAGTGCCGTGGTCCGGTCGTAGACGACGAGCCAGATCGGCAGCGTCGGCGTGGTGCCCACCCGGCCGCCGCTCTGGGCGACCCAGCGGGCGTAGGCGAGGCCGGCGCGGTCGTTGTAGATGCTCTCCAGATAGACGTTCCACACCCGGAGTCCGCGGTCCAGCATGTGCTGGTCGATGGGGCGGCGTGCGCGCAGCGCGTCGTCACCGTTCGCGTCCGCGGGAAGAAGGGACACGCACTCGGTGGTGGCCCGGCCTGCGAGATGTTCCATCCGGGTGTGGATCGCCGCCTGCGACTCCAGACGCTCCCAGCCGGCGTGCGTACCCCGCGCCTGCGCGTCCTCGTACTCCTCCGAGAGGCGGTCCACGGCCGCCTTGACATGGATGAACTCCTGCTGGCGGCGCAGGATGTCGGCCTGATGACGCTCCAGCATCGAGCGGAGAGCGAGCGGTGGACGGGCGGGTATGAGGCTGCCCTCCGCCCGGCGCAGCAGCGCCAGCTCGAGCAGGCGGCTCACGCCGTCCCGTACGGCAGTCTCGGGTGCGTCGACGGCGAGCAGCAACTCGTCGAGGCGACACCCCGGACGATTCAGAGCGAAGCGGTAGATCTCGTAGGTCAGGTCGTCCAATCCCAATGACTGCAACATCCGCCCCCCACAGGTCTGTTGCTGAATTGAATTTCCTCAAGATAACACTGCAGCTTGATCATCAGTGCGTGCTTTGCGACTCAACGTGATCAAGACGGGCAGCATGCTGCCGGGCAACTTGTTGCAGCCGAAAGAAGCTTCTCAGCCATACCGCAGCCCCGCAGGCTCGATCGCGTCAACACCGGCGTCGCCACGCCATGACCATCGGGAGAGGCTTTGAGCGCATTCGAGACAGATCCGCGGATGAAGGCCGAGAGCGTCGCGATTCGCCCCCTGCCTACCTTCGACAAGCGGGTGAAGGTCCTCGGATCCAAGAGCTACTCCAACCGCTACCTCGCGCTCGCGGCCCTGTCCGGTGAAGCGACCACGATCGAGGGCGCCCTCGTCTGCGACGACACGCAGTTCCTCGCGGCCGCGCTGCGCGCCTTCGGCCACGTGGAGGTGGACATCGATGCCGCAGCGGAGCGGATCACCGTCACGCCCACGGGCAGGGACATGGTGGCGCCGACCGAGGAGGTCTACGTCGGCGCGGCCGGCACCCCGATCCGCTTCCTGATCGCCATGGCCGGCCACGCCGAGGGCACGACGGTTCTCACCGGAACCAAGCGCATGCAGGAGCGCCCCATGGGCTCCCTCCTCGACGCACTGCCGGGCGTCGGCGTCACGGCCGAGGCCGTCCGCGGCAACGGCAGCCCGCCCATCAGGGTCACCGGACCGAGCTTCCGCGGTGGATCGACGCGCATCAGCGGCGCGGTCAGTTCCCAGTTCACCTCCAGCCTGCTGATCAACGCGACACGCGCCCAGCAGGACACCGAGATCCACATCGTCGACGACCTCGTGTCGAAGCCCTACGTCGAGATGACGATCGCCGCCCTCGCCGACATGGGTGTCGCGGTCGAACGCGACGGCTACACCCGCTTCTCGGTCGCGGCGGGGCAGAGACTGCGGGGCGGCACCGTCGTCGTCGAGCCCGACGCCTCCGGCATGTCCTACTTCCTCGCCGCCGCCGCCGTACTGGGCGGCAAGGTCACCGTCCCCGGCATCGGCAAGCAGTCCAAGCAGGGCGACGTCGGCCTCGTGGACGCCCTGGTCCGCATGGGCTGTACGGCCGAGGTCGCCGAGGACTCCATCACCCTGACCGGCGGCGAGCTCCACGGCATCGACATCGACATGGAAGCGATGCCCGATGCCGTGCCCACCCTCGCCGTCGTCGCCGCGTTCGCGCAGGGCACCACCCATATCAGCAACATCGCCAGCCTGCGCATCAAGGAGTGCGACCGCATCGCCGCCGTCACCGCCGAGCTGCGCAAGATGGGCATCACAGTCGAGGAGCACCCCGACGCCATGACGATCACGGGTGGCGCGCCTCGGGGCGCCGTCATCGACACCTACGACGACCACCGCATCGCCATGTGCTTCGCCATCGCCGGACTGCGGGCCGAGGGCGTCGTCATCAAGGACCCGGGCTGCGTCGCGAAGTCCTTCCCGGCCTTCTGGACGACCCTGGACAGCCTCCACGACGGCACCACGAGCACCTTGTGAGCGCCGGGACCCCGGGCGTCCTCCTGGTGCTCGACGGCTGGGGGCACGCACGACCGGGCGCCGCCAACGCGCTGGCCGCGGCCTCGACACCGTTCCTGGACAACCTGCTCACCACGTGTCCGACTGTCCTCGCCGAGGCGTCCGGCGCGGCGGTCGGACTGCTGCCGGGCACCGTGGGCAACTCCGAGATCGGGCACATGGTCATCGGGGCGGGCCGGCCGGTCCCGTACGACAGCGTGCTCGTCCAGGACGAGATCTCCACCGGCCGGATGCGCTCGAACGAGACGCTGACCGAGGTGCTCAGCGGGCTCGCCCGG
The DNA here is from genome assembly GCF_040638805.1 of Streptomyces sp. NPDC005925. NCBI lineage: Bacteria > Bacillati > Actinomycetota > Actinomycetes > Kitasatosporales > Streptomycetaceae > Streptomyces > Streptomyces sp. NPDC005925. The sequence goes on from NZ_JBEXVL010000006.1 coordinate 206,863, forward strand.
ACAGGCGGCGCTCTGCACCTCATCGGCCTCTGCTCCGACGGCATGATCCACTCCGACGTCCGTCATCTGCAGGAACTGCTGCGCATCGCCGCGCTGTTCTCGGTGCCCGAGGTGCGCATCCACGCGATCACCGATGGGCGTGACGTCGCCGACCAGACCGCCGCCGCCCATCTGGATCTCGTGAGCACCTATGCCGCCCAGGCGGGTGTCGGGCAGGTGGTCACGGTGGTCGGACGTGGCTACGCACTCGACAAGAGCGGCGATCTCGAGTTGACGGAGCGTGCCGCGCTCGCCGTCGTGGACGGCAAGGGCGAGTCCGTCGGTGAGCCACGGGAGGCGCTGGAACTGGCCCGACGCGGGGACGAGTGGGTGCCGCCCTGCGTCGTCACTTCCGCGGACGGCCGACCGCTCGGGCGGGTCCAGGACGGCGACGCCATCCTCTTCACGAACTTCCGCAGCGACCGCATCCAGCAGCTCGCGGACGACCTGCACCGCCGGCTCACCGGGCGGCGGATCACCTTCCTCAGCCTCGCCCAGTACGACACCGAGGCGGCGATCCCGGCCCTGGTGCACCGGTCGGACGCGGGCGGCGGTCTCGCCGCCGAGCTGGCCGTGCGAGGCGTGCGCTCCGTACGCATCGCCGAGGCCGAGAAGTTCGAGCACGTCACCTACTACCTCAACGGCCGGGACGCCACCCCCGTACCCGTCGAGGAGCACGTGAAGATCACCGGTGACACCGCACCCGACTACACGGCGCGTCCCGCCATGAACATCGAACGGGTCACCGAGGCCGTCGTCACCGCCGCGCACCGCGCCGACGTCCCCCTCGTGATCGCCAACCTCGCCAACATCGACGTCGTCGGCCACACGGGTCACTTCGACGCCACCCGCCAGGCCGCCGAGCACACCGACCGAGCCGTGCAGGCCATCTGCCGCACCGCGCGGGCAACCGGCCGCTGGGTGCTGCTCGTCGGCGACCACGGCAACGCCGAGAAGATGCTCACCGACGACGGGGACGGCGGCGCCCGACCGTACGGCGGTCACACCACCAACCCCGTCCCGGCCGTGCTCGCCCCGGCCGAGGGACAGAAGGTGGCTCGTCCCGCCCGACCGGCGACGCTCGCGGACATCGCTCCCAGCGTGCTCGCGCTGCTCGGGCTCGCCCCCGCTTCCCGCATGACCGGACGGGCGCTGTGGTGAGCGCCGTCGGCCGTACACCTCGATGCGTACGCGTTCCATTCGTCCACCACACACAGGAGACACTTCGATGACTTCGCGCCCGAGGCTCGCGCTCGTCGGCGACCTCAGCGACAGCGTTCCCTCCCATGTTCGTTTCAAGGAACTCATCCCCGCCTTCGGCGTCGGAGTCGACTGGCTGCCCAGCAGCGACGTGACCGAGGCCATCGGGGACTATGACGGGATCTGGGTCGTCCCGGGCTCGCCGTACGCCAGTCAGATGAACGTCCTGCTCGCGATCCGTACCGCCCGCACGCGCGGCATCCCGTACCTCGGCACCTGCGGAGGCTTCCAGCACGCGCTCATCGAGTACGCCCGCAACGTCCTCGGCATCGACGGCGCCGAGGACGTGCAGTACGACGCCGACGCCGCCACCCCGCTCATCGTCCCGCTCTCGTGCTCCCTGGTGGGCGAGACGGCGCCGCTGTACATCGAACCCGGCAGCCGTCTCTCCTCCGTCTACTCGGGCATCGGGTCCACCGAGGAGACGTACCACTGCAAGTACGGACTGAACCCGGTCTACGAGGACAGGCTCCTCGGCGGCTCCCTGCGGGTCAGCGGCTGGGACGCCGAGAAGGCGCCCCGGGCGGTCGAGCTGCCCGACCATCCCTTCTTCGTGGGCAGTCTCTTCCAGCCCGAACTGTCCTCGACGGCGTCCCGGCTCCACCCGCTGATACGGGCTTTCCTGGACGCGGTCGGAGAGCGGGCGCGCCACGGCCATTGACATCACGATCTCTCTGATTCGATACTTGTTTAAGTAAAGAGAGTTCGAATTGGGCAAGGGAAGGATGCGCGTCATGACCACGACTTCGAATGAGGCCGCCGGGCAGGAGCCCGTCGGCGGTTTCGTCACGGACCCGACCGCCACCGCGGGCGCCTCGCAGGGCGGATGCTGTGGTGAGCCCGCCGACGCCACCGGCTCCGTCCCCGGCGGACAGGGCGGCGGCTGCTGCGGGGAGCCCAGCGGCGGTGGCGGTGAGTCCGGCTGCAGTTGCTGAGGAGACACCGCAGATGACCGACACGGCCCAGGGTCAGGAGCCCGCCCCGGCGCAGCAGGCGACGGACGCCTTCGACACACGACGTGCCATGGCGACGCTCCGGGCCCTGTGCACACCGGACATGCAGGGGCGTGCGCCCGGCACCGCCGGACACGACCTGGCCACCAGGTTCCTGGTCGCGGAGCTGACGTCGTACGGACTCGTCCCCGAACTGCACAGCTTCCCGATCCGTGACGTCATGCGGTTGGAGGCCCAGCCCATCCTGAGAGCGGAAGGCCCTCGGCTCGACCGCGAACTCGTCCACCGTGCCGAGTTCGCCGAGCACCCGCGCTCGGCTCCGATGACGCGACCCATCACGGGCACGGTCTCCGAGAGCGCCGGAGCGGGGGAGTGGGCCACGCTGCTGTCGGTTCCGCAGGGCGATGCCTTCGCCGAACTTGCCGGCGCCCTCCAGGCGCGCGGCGCGGTGGGTATCCTCACCGCGCAGAACGCGGACGCCTCGGGGTTCCTCACCAAGCGCGTCCAGGGCCCACCGCCGGTCGGCATACCCGTCGTGGCCGTACGGCCGGACCTCCTGGCCGCCGCCGTCGGGGGCCGGGTCACCGCTCACGTGCCCCTGGTCCGCGAGGCGGCCACGGGCACGAACGTCGTCGCCGGCCTGCCGGGGACCGACCCTGCGGCCGATCCCATCCTGCTCTGCGCACACTACGACGGTGTCGGCTCCGACCCCGAACGCCACTTCCCGTGCGCCGGGGACAACGCCAGCGGCACCGCCGTCCTGTGCGAGGTGGCCCGCCTGCTGACATCGTCCGGGCCGCTGCGCCGTCCCGTCGTGTTCGCCTTCGTGGACGCCGAGGAGATCGGCACGCTGGGCTCCAGCCACCACGCGCGCAGCCTGCACGAGGCCGGAAGCGAACCGGACGTGCTGAACCTCGACATGGCCGGCAAGTTCAACGGCAGGGTCGCGATCGAACTCGGCCCCCGGGACCCGCAGCCCCAGCGCCTCATCGCGGCGCTCGACGGCGCCGGCCGAGGCCTCGGCCTCCCCCTCTACGCGGGGACGGTGTCGTCGGACAACCGGCGCTACGCGTCGGTGGGCTTCCCCGCCGCGGGGATCGGACTCGGCGCTGCCCACTACCACTCGCCGCTCGACAGTCCTGAGCGGATCGACCCCGACGCCCTGCACAAGGCGGGTCGACTCGTCCTCGAGACCGTCCGCCGCCTCGCCCTCCCGAACTGATCGCCTACATCGACCTTTCTCATCAGGAGCTTCACCATGGCCGCCGCCCAGCAGTCCGTCTCCACCCAGCTCATCCAGCTCGCCCCCACGGTCGGTGAGCACCACAGCACCTTCTCCAAGAGCTACCAGGACTTCTTCGCCGCCGTCTTCGACCACGAGGCGCTGGATCCCAAGACCCGCGCCGCCGTCGCCCTCTGCGCCGCGCTCATGCAGGACCGCGAGGAGACGGTGCGTTCCTTCCTCGCCGCGGCCAAGCGGCTCGGCCTCAAGAACGAGGAAATAGGCCAGATCGCCGGCATCGTCGAGGCGATGAAGCTCGACGCACTGCAGCGTCCCGCCGTCCAGGCCGTCGCCTCCTCGGCGAAGAAGGCCAACACCTGCTGCTGACCGCGTCCCCGCTCCATTCCGACCTCACTTCGAAGGACTGCGGCAGTGACTGATCCATCCCATCCCGGCTCCGGCTCCGTCGTCGTCCTCGGAGGCCGCAGCGAGCGGGAGTTCAGCGTCGTACGGGACCTCGGATACCGCGTGGTGCTCGTGGACGAGCAGGTGCCGTGGCACTGCATGCCCTGGGTCGACGCCCACGTCGACGTCGACCTCGACGACTGGGACGTGGTCGCCCGGACGATACGCGCCGAGCTCGGCGACGACACTCTCGCGGCCGTACTCACCCACACCGAACCCCGACTGCCGCTGATGGCCCATCTGAACGGGCTGCTCGTCGACCGTCCCCGGGGCCTGGGCGAAGCGGCCGTGACGAACTGCCGTGACAAGTGGCGCACGCGCACCGTGCTGAGCGAAGCGGGACTTCCCGTGCCCCGCTTCGCGCTCGCCACCACGGTGGAGGAGGCGATCAAGGCGGCAGACACTCTCGGCTACCCCGTCGTCGTCAAACCGCGGGACGGCGCGGGTGCCTTCGGAGTTCGCTGTTGCTCGGGCGAGGGCGAGCTGCGCGCGGCCGTCGGCGCGCTGTTCGCCTCGCCCGCCGGCCCCCTGCCGGGGGCCCTCGTGGAGGAGTACGTCGACGGGCCCGAATACGCCGTCCAGACCCTCACGCAGGACACCCGGACCAGCGTCCTGAGCGTCTTCCGGCAGCTCATGACGCCCCCGCCGGTCTTCGTGGAACTGGGTTACGAGCATCCCAGCGGCCTGTCGCCGGCCGAGCGGCGCGAACTCGACGACCTCGTGCGGGACGTCCTTGCGGCGCTGGGTGTCGACGACTGGATCAGCCACACCCAGGTACGGCGCGGTCCTGACGGCTTCCGCGTCATAGAGGTCAACGCGCGTCGCCCCGGAGGGCGCCTGGTGGAGATGACCACGGCGGTCAGCGGCGTCGACATGACGGAGGCCGTCACCCGCCAGGCCGTGGGGCTCCCGCCGTCCCCGGCGGGGGCCACCGTGCCGTACGCCCGCTACTCGAGCATCGTCTTCGACACTTCCGGCACGCTTCTGTACGACGAGGTGGCGCCGGAGCCGGGGCCCCACAGCCCCATCGTCGAGATCGAGGTCGACCCCGGTGAGACCGTCAGGCCCAAGGACCACCCCGACGGAGGCGTCTACGGGCGCATCGTGGTCTACGGCGAGACGGCCGAGGACCTGGACCGTGCCGAGCGCCGGGTTCGCGAGGCACTGAGCCTGCAGGTGGTGTTCGCCGACGGTCTCGGTCCGGCGCGGACCGACAGCCGCGAGTTCAAGTCGTGCTGCTGAGGTGGCCCGGATGACCCTCACCGAGCCCATGCCCGAGGTGTCCGAGCGGCACCGGATCGAGGTGCGGGCGTCCATCGACACCATCGACAGCGCGGAATGGAACCGTGTCGTCGCGCAGGCGGGCGGAACCATCTTCCACACCTGGGAGTGGCTCGCCGCCTTCGAGGACGCCCCGCCGGGCCGCTTCGAGCCGCGCCACCTGCTCGCCTACCGCGACGGCGCTCTCGTCGCCGTCTGCCCGGCGTACCTGGTGCACGAGTGCCCCCGGCTCTCCTACCTGACGGACCTCGCCCAGCTGGACCTGGGCGGCCCCGTGCTCCTGGCCCACAGTCTCGCGGCACTCGACGGCGGACCTCTCGCCGTCCCCGGCCACCAGGACGCACTCGTCTCGCTGCTCGCCGCCCTGCGGACGGCAGCCGGCGACGACGGCGCGCGGACCTGGGGCGTGGCGAACGCCCCGGCGGGCGGTCTCGCAGGGCTGCTGCTGCGGCACGGCTACGCCACTGCCCACATCACCACCTCCTACCGGTGTGACACCGACGTGCCGTCCGCGAGGGACTACTGGGGTTTCGCCACCGGGAGACTCCGCCGGAAGCTGGAAAAGGAGCGCCGCGTCTCCGGACGCGACCACACGGTCGCGGAGACACCGACGGACGCCGACACCCTCGTCCGCCTCGTCCACTCCATCCTCAAGAGCCGCGGTACGCCCACCGACGTGCTGCCCGAAGCGTTTCTCCACGCCATCAACTCCCGGCTGGCCCCCTACGAGCGCACGGTGACCGCCGCCGACGCCGAGGACCGGACGGTGGCCGTGTTCGCCGGCTGGCAGTTCGGCCGCAACCGGTCGATGTGGCTGGCCGGGCTCGACACCGAGCGGCTCGCCCACTTCGTGCCCTACCGCGCCATGGCAGCGCGGTTGATCCAGAGCGCTGTCAGCACGGGCGTCACCACGGTCGACCTCGGCCGGTCCAACGGTGTGGAGAAGCGCAAGCTCGGCGCACGGCCCGTCCCGCTCTACCTCGCCCTCAACACGTCGGACCGGGCCGGGCAGGCCGCCCTGCACGCGGCCTGCCGGCGTCTCGAACAGCGTTGCCAGGGTCCCGACGAACAACTCGACATGGCCAAGAGGTGCTGCTGATGAACGCGGACACCCGCCCCAGTGTGGCGTGCATCTCCGGACGCCGCGTCGTCGACGTTCTGAACGACCTCGACGTACGGTCCATCCTGCTCGACAACCCCACCCCGCTGGACCTCGCCTGCCAGGTCGACGTCCCCCTGGACGTCGACCTGGACGACTGGGAGGCCGCGGAAGCGGCGCTGCGCTGGCTGCACGCCGGCCGCCCCGTCGACGCGGTCTTCAGCGTCTACGACGCACACCTCCCGCTGGCCAGCTACCTGGCCGCCCGGCTCGGGGCCCGCGGGCTCGACCTCCAGGCCGCGCTCGCCTGCCACGACAAGATCCGTATGCGGATGGTCCTGGCCAGCGGGGGAGTGCGGGTCCCCGACCACCTGCCCGCCACGGACCCGGCCGACGCCTCGGCCGCCGCGCAGCACCTCGGCCTGCCCGTCGTCGTCAAGAAGGCGACCGGTTCGCGAGGCCGGGGGAGCATGCTGTGCCGGACCGCCGACGACGTGGCCCGCGCCGTCGACGTCCTCGGCTCCACCGCGCTTCTCGTGGAACGTTTCGTCGAGGGCCCCGAGTACGCCGTGCAGAGCGTCACGAGCGACGGCCGGACCGAGGTCGTCGGCATCCTGGCCCAGCACGTCGGTCCCGGTCCCCGGCAGGCCGAGATCGGGTACGACTTCCCCAGCGGACTCGGCCGGGAGCGGGAGGCCGAGATCACGGCCTTCGTCACGCGGGCCCTCGCCGTCCTGGGCTTCGACCACGCCGTCTCCCACACCCAGGTGCGGATCGGTGAGAACGGCCCCGTCCTGATCAACGTCGCCGCCCGTCCGCCCGGCGGGCAACTGTGCGCCGTGACGGAACGGCTCAACGGCGTGGATCTCACGCGTGCCGCCGCCGAGATCGCTCTCGGGCTCCCGGTCACTCGGGGCCTGCCCACCGCGAACCGGGTCCTCTACCGGTGCGTGACCTCCGACCGGCCGGGCACAGCCTGGTACGACCTCGACGGCACCGACGAACCCGCCGTCATGCTCGACGTGGAGCCGGGAGACAGCGTCCGCAGTGTCGACGACCCGCAGGGCGGCAGTTACGGCCGCATCGTGGTGTACGGCGACGACCCCGCGGAGCTGGAGAGCCGGTACCGCGCCCTCTTCGAATCGCTCCGACTCCACGTCGAGCCCGAACATCAGCAGGTGATGGTCCCTTGACCCTTCGCGTCCTCGTCCTCAGCGGCCAGCGCACGGTGCAGCAGCTGAAGGAACACACCGGTTACGACGTCGTGTTCGCCGAGGAGAACATGACGATCGAGCAGGTCATGCTCGCCGACTACCCGTTGCAGGTCGACTTCGGCGACTGGGACGAGGTGACCGCTCGAGTCACCGCGACCCACGCCGACCGGCCCGTCGACGCCGTCGTCACGGGGGTCGAGAGCCTCGTCCCTCTTGCCGGGCGCCTGCGCGCCGAGCTGAAACTCGATCACGGCATCACCGAGCAGGCCGCCCGTGACTGCATCGACAAGGCCGCGACGCACCGGCTCCTCGCGGACGCCGGAGTGCCCGTGCCGCGGAACAGGACAGTCGCCGGAACCAAGGAGGGGGCCGAGGCCGCCCGGGAGCTCGGGCTCCCTGTCGTCGTGAAACCGCGTGACGCCTCCAGCGCCGCCGGCCTCCAGTACTGCGACAACGTCGAGGACGTGGAGCGGTCGGTGGCCGACATCCTGGCCGCCGGCCGGGACACCGTCCTCATCGAGGAGTACGTCACCGGACCGGAATTCGGTGTCTTCGCCTCCAGGGTCGGGGGAAGAACCCGGGTCATGTGGGTCGTCGAGGGGGAGGTCGGGCCCCCTCCCACCTTCGTCAAGGTGGGTGGCGTCTTCCCGAGCCGCCTCGACGAGGCACGGCTCGCCGAACTCGAGGATCTCGCGGACCGGGTCCTCACGGCCGTCGGCCTCGATGACTGGGTCGCGGCCCTCCAGTTCACCCTGACGGCTGACGGCTGGCGCGCCGGCGAGGTCAACCCCAGGGTGCCGGGTGGCCAGGCGGTCGAGATGATCCGGACCACCACCGGTCACGAACCCAGTCTCATCGCCACGGAGGCCGCACTGGGACGCCACCCGGAGCCCCGGGCCCCCAAGGCACCCTTCGGGCTGTACCGCAGCGTGGTCTTCGAGTCGGGCGGACGCATCGACTACAACGCCGAGGCCGTCGGGGCATTCGAGGGTCTCGAATCCCCGTTGCCGCCGTTCGTCGAGTTCGACGTCCGGCCGGGCGACGCCGTGCTCCCCGTGCAGCACGCCAGGGGCGGGGCCTTCGGACGCGTCGTGCTCGCCGGCGAGAGCCGCGAGCAGCTGGAGCGCGACTACCGCAGGGTCATGGAGCAACTCGCCGTCCGCCTGGCCGACGACGCCGCGGCGGACGCCGCGGTGGACCGCCCGCACACCAGCTGCTGCTGACAACTGCGGCTCGAGACAGACCGGTTGACGCTCGCCCCGGCACGTGATTCGATACTTTTGAAATCATCGAATCAAGGCTGGGGAGGAGGAACCATGGCTGACGACATGATCGGATCGGGCTGCTGCGAGACCAGCGGTGCCGAGGACGTCGCCGAAGACGGTCAGGAGTGCGGCTGCGCCTGCGCCTGCTGCGACTGATTCCCGTCCGGGACGCGACGGCGGGCCGCACCCCACGGGGTGCGGCCCGTGAAACCACACCACATGGCGCGCCCGCAACACCACACCTCACGGCGTGCGGCCCGTGAACCACCACCCCACAACACTTCGGAGGGGGCTCGACGTTGAACGACTCGCTACGCGCGCTGCGCTTCATCTATGGCTACCCGCTGCGCTACCGCCGCGAGATCATCACCGCCACGGTGATCATGTTCGTCGGCCTCCTGGGTAATATCGCCGTGCCGCTCCTGACCCGCTACGCCATCGACATCGGCGTGCTGGGCGGTGAGTCCAGCAGCCTGCTGCTGACCTCGGCCGGCGTGCTCGCCGCCGGCGTCGCCACCACGGCCCTGCTGCACTACGGCAAGCGCATGCGATTCACCGTGGCCAGCAAAGCCGTCAACGATCTCCGTGAGGACCTGGTGCGCAAGATGATGCACCTGGGCCCCGCCGACATCGCGGAGGCGTCCGGGGGCCGGGCGCTCACCCGGCTCATCTCCGACGCCGTCTCCGTCCGCGGACTCACCAACGGGGGTCTGCTCGAGCTCCTCAACCAGGTGCTCGTCACACTCGCCATGCTCATCACGGCGCTCATGATCGACCCCCGCACGACCCTGCTCGCCATCATTCCCATGATCTTCGTCATCATCGGGAACTTCACCGTGCAACTGCGGCTGCAGCGGGCCTTCATCGACCTGAAGCACCAGTTCACCAAGCTCCTGGCCGGCGTCGGCGAGTCCCTCGCCAACATCAACGTCGTGAAGTCGTACGGCCGCGAGTCGGACGCCTCCGAACGCCTCAACAGGGTCAACGAGGACCACACGGCCCGCGACGGTCAGATGAAGCGCACCTACAGCCGGTGGGAGGCGGTCCTCAACGTCGTCGGCGGCCTTCCGACGCCGATCGCCCTCTGGGCCGGGGGCCACGCCGTCCTGGACGGCACCAGCACCGTCGGCGACCTCGTCGCGGTCGTCGCCCTGGTGATGATGTTCCAGATGAGCATCCACATGCTCGCCATGCACGTGAACGGAGCGTTTCGCAGCGTCGTCACCGCGCAGCGCCTCCTGCGTGTCATGGACGCCCCCTCCGTACTCGCCACCCGCGACGGCAACACCGACGTCCCCGCATTCGGGGGGATCCACGCAACCGGCATCGACGTCGACATCGCGGGCCGCCGTATCCTCGACCGAGTCGACTTCCGCGTCGAGCCGGGCGAGGCCGTCGCCCTGACCGGCCCCACCGGAAGCGGCAAGTCGACCCTGCTGCACGTGCTGGCCAGACTCCGCGACCCGGACGCCGGCACCGTGACGTACGACGGCATCGATGCCCGCTCCTACGCGACCGCCGCGCTGCGCAGCCGCATCGTCTGCCTGCCCCAGCGCCAGTGGATCATCGAGGGCACCCTTGAGGACAACGTCCGCTTCGCCCGGCCCGCGGCCACTCGCCAGGAGATAGCCGACGCCGTCGAGGCCGCCGGACTGTCCCACATCCCGCTGGACCGCCGCTTCGGCGCCAGCACCCTCGACCTCTCCGCGGGAGAACGCCAGCGGATCGGCCTGGCCCGCGTGTTCCTCGTGGACCCCGAGATCCTGCTGCTCGACAACCCCACCGCCAACCTGGACGCCGAGACCGAAGCCGCGCTGGTGGAGACGGTCCTGCGAGTCCGCCGCGGCCGCACCCTGGTCATCGCCTCCCAGCAGCCGGCGGTCGCCGGCTACATGGACCGCACCATCAACCTCGCAGCCCAGGAGCCCTCCGTGAAGGCCCAGGTCACCCTCGCCGGTGCGGCCGGCCCGGACGGAGGAAGCGACGTATGACCACCACCACTGCGGCTCAGGCGCCCGAAGACCTCATGGACGAACGCGAGGCACGGCGAACCCTCTTCCGCGCCGTACGGCGCTTCCTCCCCTACGTGCGCCCCCACTGGGGCTGGCTGAGTGCCGCCACCGCCATGGCCGTCCTGAACACGGTCGTCACCATCGCGGTGATGTACACCGTGATGGCCGGCATCGGGCACATCGTCATGGGCGACATGGAAGCCGTGGAGTCGACCGCGCTCAACCTCGTCCTGCTGACCGTCGTCGAAAACGTCATCCGCATCGTCTACAACTCGGCGATGATCCGGGTCAACGAGCGCCTGACCGTCACCATCCGCAACGACCTCGTCGTGCGCCTGCACAATGTGCAGCTCTCCCGGCACGTCTCCCAGGCGAGCGGCGAGTGGGTCACGCGGGTCCTCTTCGAGGCCAACCGCTTCCGCGGCTTCCTGACCAAGACGCTGATGGAGATCATCAACAGCGTCGTCTGGTTCATCGCGTTCGCCGCTTTCCTCCTCGCCCTCAGCCCCCTGGTCGCCCTGCCGACGCTCGTCACCATCCCGCTCATGGTCTGGATCGCCGTCAAGTGGACGGCGCGCCTGCGCCCCGACACCCGTGCCCAGCGCGAAGGCTGGGACCGCATGGTCGGTTACCTCAACCAGCGGATCGACGGCCTCGCGGACATCCGCGCCTTCGGGCAGGAGGAGGCGGTCCTCGCCGACCTGCGCCGACGTTCGGAGGAGTACAGCGAGGTCCACAACTGCCTCTCGCGCAAGCGGCTCTGGCTCACCTCTCACCTCGGCTTCAGCGTCTTCCTGGCCCTGGCCCTGCTGATCTTCTTCGGCGGCCTGCAGATCATCAACGGCCACCAGCTCGGGTCCGGCTTCTTCTTCGACATGGCCTCCGGCATGATGCCGATGACCTGGATGCTCATGGGCACCGACACCATGATGGCGTCCATGGGCATGGCCTCCGGCACCGCCCTGGCGGCCGGAACCCTCGCCGCGTTCGCGCTGTTCGTCAAGCGCATGCTGAACCCGGTCCGCGACCTCGCCAACCAGATGGGCCAGGCCTCCGACATCGCCGCCTCCGCGCGCCGCATGCTCGACGTCCTCGACCTGCAGGAGGAGGAGAGCGGGCCCGGCACCCTGCCCCCCGTCGAAGGCGTCGTCGAGGTCGACGACGTGACGTTCGCCTACGGGGACGGGCCCGACGTGCTGCACGGCATCTCCCTGCGTGCCGAACAGGGACAGCACATCGGCATCGTGGGCTCGAGCGGCGCCGGCAAGAGCACCCTGATGCAACTCCTCGTCCGCCTCTACGTCCCCACCCGCGGCACGGTCCGCATCGACGGCCACGACCTCGCCGGCATCAGCAGCGCATCCGTCAGGTCCCAGGTGCTGCTGGTCACCCAGGAGGCCCAGCTCTTCGACGGGACGGTCACCGAGAACATCCTCTTCGGCCGGCCGGAGGCCACGGAGGAACAAGTCGTCCGGGCGGCCGAGGCGGTCGGCGCCCACGAGGTGATCTCCAGCCTGCGCGACGGCTACAGGACACGGGTCGGCGAACGGGGTTCGCGCCTGTCGGTGGGCGAGCGACAGATCATCGCCCTGGCCCGCGCCATGCTCGCCGACCCCCGTGTCATCGTCCTCGACGAGGCCATCTCCAGTGTCGACCCGGACCGGCAGCGCCTGGTCTTCGCCGCGATCCGCCGCCTCCTCGAAGGCCGTACCGCGATCGTCGTCGCCCACTGGCTGACCCTCGTCGAGGACCTGGACCAGGTCTTCGTCCTCGAAGACGGACACATCGTCGAATCGGGCCGCCCCGTCGAACTGCTCACCGCGGGCGGGCGGCTCACGGAACTCTGCCAGGCCCAGGAGGGCCGGGCCCGTAAGAACACCACCGGAAAGGACAACGCCCATGTCTGACACCAGCCTCGGAAACCTGTTCTGGGATGCCGCCCAGGGGACCCCGACCGCCGAAGCGCCGAAGACGTCGTCGTGCTGCGGACCGAAGCCGGCCGCCGAGACCGAGAAGGCCCCCGAGGCCGCGGCTGCGAAGACGTCATCCTGCTGCGGGCCCAAGCCCGCCGCGGCGCCCAAGACGTCCTCCTGCTGCGGGCCCAAGCCCGCTGCCGGGACGGCCGATACGGCCGCGTCGGCGGAACCCGTCAAGAAGTCCTCCTGCTGCGGCTGACCTTCCTCCGCCCGCGACTCCGAAGGAGCACACGATGACCTGGCGCACAGCCACCCCCCAGCCTGCCGACCGTGGAACGAAGAGGGCGCGGCGGGCTGGGCCCCGTACCTCCAAGGGGGCGGTGCGCCCGGTCGCCGTGACGAGTGCGGCTCTGGCCGCACTTCTCGTCACCGGCTGCAGCACGACATCGTCCGCGACCGCCGGCAGCGCCGACGGCACGGACCTCAACGCGAGCTGCACCGGCACCAAGACCGATGCGGGCCTGAAGATAACCCTCAAGCTCCGTCCGTGCCCCGTCAAGGGCGGCGGGGCGGCGGGCACCGCCACCATCACCGTCAGGGACTCGGCGGGCAAGACGGTGCACGACGCCAAGGTCGACATCAACTCGGAGATGCCGAACATGAAGATGAAGGGCGGCGACCAGTCGGCGGGCCTCAAGGGCGACGGCTACCAGGCCAAGCTCGTGCTGGGCATGCCCGGTGACTGGCTGGTCAGGGTCGCCGTCACCCCGGCCTCCGGCAAGGCGTCCTCCGCCGAGTTCGACGTGAAGGCGGAATAGGGCAGTGCTCAGTTCTCGGGCGCGGGCCCTGCCCGCATCGAGCACCGCCGCCCTGGACGCGCACATCAAGTCCCTGCTGGCCGACGGCGCCGACATCGTCAACCTCACCGGCGGCGAACTCGATTTCCCCACACCCGAACAGGCGGCGGACGGGGCGCGTCGGGCGATCGCCGAAGGACACACCCGGTACACGCCGGTCGCCGGTATCGGGCCGTTGCGCGAGGCGATCGCCCGGCGGCTCCGTACCCATTGGGGCTGCTCCTACGAGCCTGCACACATCGTCACGACGAACGGAGCCAAGCAGGCTCTCGCCCAGATCTTCACGGTGCTGTGCGAGCCCGGCGACGAGGTGGTCCTCCCCGCCCCGTACTGGGTGAGCTTCCCGCACATGATCGCCCTCGCCGGAGCTGTGCCGGTCGTGGTGGACACCGCCACCACCGGCTTCAAGCTCACGGCCGAGTCACTCAGGGCGCAGATCACCCCGCGGACCCGGGCCGTGCTGCTCAACAGTCCCTCGAATCCCACCGGAGTGGTCTACGACCGTTCGGAACTGCAGGCCCTGGCGACCGTCGCCGTCGAGCACGGACTCGTCATCGTCAGCGACGAGATCTACGGAGACCTCGTTCACGAAGGAGCCTCCTTCACGAGCGTCGCCTCCCTCGCCCCGGAGATCGCCGAGCGCACGGTGACCATCGGCGGTTTCTCCAAGACGTACGCCATGACCGGGTGGCGCATCGGCTTCGCTGCGGCCCCCCAGCCCGTGGCCGCCGCGCTCTCGGCCGTGCAGGGACACACCAGCTCCGCCCCCTCCTCCATCTCGCAGCACGCGGCGCTCGCCGCGCTGACCGGCGACACGGATGCCGAACTGGCCCGGCGTGCTGCGGAACTCAACGCCCGCCGGGCGCTCATGTGCGAAGGTCTCGACGGCCTGCGGCCGCTCCGCCTCGCCGCCCGGCCCCAGGGCGGCTTCTTCGCCTTCGTCGACGTGCGGGGGCTCTACACACGGCCCGGTGACGACGCGCAAACCGTTGCCGCCGACCTGCTGGAGAAGGCCGGGGTCGCCGTCATGCCGGGCCGCGACTTCGCGGCCCCCGACCATGTGCGTCTGTCCTACGCGGTCAGCACCGAGGACATCACCCAAGCACTGCACCGCCTCGCCACCTGTCTCAAGTCCATCAACGAACGGGAGTGACCCATGAGCGGCACCGCCACCGTCTTCGAGGTTCGCGGCATGACCTGCGGCGGATGTTCCAAGCGCATCCGGACCGCCATCGAGGGCGATCTCGGTGAGGGAGCCGAGGTGGCCGTCGACCACAAGAGCGGCCGGGTCACCGTGACCGCCCCCGGCGACATCAGCCACGAGACCGTCCAGGCCGCCGTCGAGCGCGCGGGCTACGAGTACGCCGGAACGGCCGCGTGAAGCCGCCCGCCAAGCTCGCCCTCTTCGCCGCCGGTCTCGCCGTGTGCTTCGGCGTCTCGTACCTGCTCGGCAGCTCGCTGGCCCCCCTGTAAGCAAGTCCTCTTCCCTAAGGAGTACGCAGTCATGGCAGGCACTGCCACGACGGCACCGGCCGTGGTCACGCTCGACATCGGCGGCATGACCTGCGGTGCCTGCTCAGCACGTATCGAGAAGAAGCTCAGCCGGCTGGAGGGGGTGACCGCCGAGGTCAACTTCGCCCTGGAGCGCGCCCATGTGAGCTTCGACGACCGGCACACCGTCGACGACCTCGTCCAGACCGTCGAGAAGATGGGCTACAGCGCCGCTCTCACGCCCCCGCCGCAGGCCCTCTCGGCCGCCGAACCGCAGGCCGCGGAGACGGCGGAGGACGTGGCCGACCGTGAACTGGCCGCCATGCGCCGGCGCATACTCCTGTGCCTCGCGCTCACCGTGCCGGTCGTCGCCATGGCGATGATCACGCCGCTGCAGTTCGACAACTGGCAGTGGCTCTCGCTCACTCTCGCGGCGCCCGTCGCGGTCTGGGGAGCCTGGCCCTTCCACGAGGCTGCCTGGAAGAACGTCAAGCAGGCCGGCGGCACCATGGACACGCTGGTGTCCCTCGGCGTCCTCGCTTCCTTCGGCTGGTCGCTGTACACCCTGTTCTTCGGCTACGCCGGTGTCACCGGCATGCGGATGCCCTTCCTGATGACGCCCACCCCCGGGCAGGGGCTGCACCACATCTACCTGGAGGTGGCCACCTCCCTGACGCTCTTCGTCCTGGTGGGCCGTTATGCGGAACGCCGGGCCAAGCGCCGGGCGGGCAGTGCCGTACGCGCTCTGCTGGAACTCGGGGCCAAGGACGTCACCGCACTGCGTGCGGGACAGGAAGTCACCATCCCCGTCGGTGAACTGCGCGTCGGGGACACGTTCGTCGTCCGGCCCGGGGAGAAGATCGCCACCGACGGAGTGGTCGTCGACGGCTCCTCCGCCGTCGACGCCTCGATGCTGACGGGCGAAAGCGTCCCCGAAGAGGTGACCGCGGGCGACAGTGTCGTCGGAGCCACGGTGAACATCAGTGGCCGCCTGACGGTACGCGCCGAGAAGGTGGGGGCGGACACCCAGCTCGCGCACATCAGCCGGCTCGTCTCCGACGCCCAGGCCGGCAAGGCCCCCGTGCAGCGGCTCGCTGACCGCATCGCCGCCGTCTTCGTACCCGTCGTCATCGTCGTCGCGGTCTGTGTCGGAGGCTTCTGGCTCGGCAACGGCGGCGACGCGGCGGTCGCGCTCACCGCGGCCGTGACCGTCCTCGTCGTTGCCTGCCCGTGCTCCCTCGGCCTGGCCACGCCGACCGCGCTGCTGGTGGGCACCGGGCGGGGTGCCCAGCTCGGCATCGTGATCAGAGGACCCCAGATCCTCGAGTCGACGCGTCGTATCGACACCATCCTCCTGGACAAGACGGGAACGGTCACCACGGGCAGGATGCGGCTCGTCGAGACCATCAGTGCTGAAGACACGAGTCACGACGAGCTGCTGACCCTCGCCGGAGCACTGGAGCATTCCTCCGAGCACCCCATCGCGACCGCCGTCACGGCCGCCGCCCGGGAGGTGGCCGGGGACCTTCCGGCGGTCGCCGGCTTCCGGGCGAGCGCCGGGTTCGGCGTGGAGGGCACCGTCGACGGCCGCGAGGTCGTGGTCGGCCGGCCGGGGTGGGTGGGGGAGCGGATGAACACGCCGGACACGCTCCGCCGGCGCGTCACCGAGTTCGAGGACAGCGGCCACACGCCCGTCGCCGTCGGCTGGGACGGGAGGCTGCGCGGCCTGCTCCTCGTCGCCGACGAGGCCAAGCCCAGCAGCCGCCTCGCCATCGACGAGATGCGCGGCCTGGGACTCAACCCCATTCTGCTGACCGGTGACAGCAAGGGCGCGGCCCGTCGCATCGCCCACCAGATGGGCATCACGGAGGTCGAGGCGGAGGTCCTGCCCCAGGACAAGGCCGCCGTGGTGCGTCGTCTGCAGGACGAGGGGCGCAACGTCGCCATGGTCGGCGACGGCATCAACGACGCTGCGGCGCTCGCCCAGGCGGACCTCGGCATCGCCATCGGCGGCGGTACCGATGCCGCCATCGAGGCGAGCGACATCACCCTGGTACGCGGCGACCTTCGCGACGCGGTCGACGCCGTCCGCCTCTCCCGGCGCACCCTCGGAACGATCAAGGGCAACCTGTTCTGGGCGTTCGTCTACAACCTCGCCGGCATCCCCGTCGCCGCGTCCGGCGTGCTGAACCCCATGATCGCGGGTGCGGCCATGGCGCTGTCCAGCATCTTCGTCGTCACCAACAGCCTCCGGCTGCGCAGGTTCAAGCCGGCCTCCCCGCAGAAGGCGGGGCAGGGCGAAACCGTGACCCCCGTGGGCCACGGCGCGGCGGCGCTCTCGTGATCGTCCGCCCGATGGGCCTGCCGGTGGCCCTCGTCGACGTGGACCAGGCGCTGAACGGTCAGTGGCGGGCGTACGAGCACGAAGTGGACCTCATCCGGGTCCAGGACCCGCCAGTGACCGCCTGGCCTCAGCTGCGGGAGGCCGGTTTTCTGCCGAAACCCCAGGTGGTGGCCTGGCGGGCGGAGGCTCTGACGAAGGAGGAGGACTACCTCAAGAGGCTTTCCCAGAAGGACCGGTACGACGTCCGGGCGGCGTACCGCAAAGCTGCGGAACTCGGCTTCCAGGTAGGCGTCGAGCCGCTGACCGCCCCTGTGCTCACGGAGTTCCTGGAGCTGTACGAACGTCAGGTCTCCACCATGCGCCACGGCTGGGCCGTGGCTGTCGAGCAGCGCGACAGCATCCTCGCCGAGGCCGGGACCTACTGCGCGGTCACGGTCCGCTCGGAGGGCTCACTCGTGGGTGCCTGTCTGAATCAGGACCTGCCGGCCCGGGACGAGATCCGCGCACGGTTCTCGGCCGTGACACCGGAACAGCGAAGCGACAGCCTGTCCCGCGTTCTGTACTGGGAGACGCTGCGGGAGGCACGAGCCCGGCAGCGCCGATGGGCCTCACTCGGCCGCGACATCAACCTCTACGGCCATGTGGTCAAGCCGGGGCTCTTCAGCTTCAAGTCGCGGCTCGGGTTCACCGCCATACCGGGGCAGCTCCTCGACCCCGGGAGCGGGTCGCACCAAGCCGACCGGGTGATCCGGTTCGGTGAACTCTCCGACCCCACACTCCTGTTGTCCTATGCGCCGGTCGCGGGGGAGGAGGCGGCCGTGGGCGCCCCCCTGCGTGTGAACCTGTTCACCCCGTCGGAGGAGCTGGACACCCGCCCCTTCCGGAGCGCCGCTCTCACCGGCACGACGGTGCACACCGTCCGCTCCGACTGAGACTCGGGTGGGCATCGTGATCATCCCCCGGACACGCTGCCCACCCGCACCCCCGCCGTCTGCGGGTACGGTCATGCGCGAGCGGGCATGGAGAGCAGGGCGGCGAGAGCGGTGAGCACACTGGGGTCGACGCGGTAGTACACCCAGGTGCGTCGGCGCTGAGAGGTCAGCAGTCCGGCCTCGCGCAGCTTCTTGAGGTGGTGGGAGACGGTCGGCTGTGAGACGCCGACGTCCGCGATGTCGCACACGCACGCCTCGCCGGCGGGGTGGGACGCCACCCGGGACAGCAGCCGCAGCCGGACCGGGTCGGACAGCGCCTTGAAAAGGTTGGCCATTCGCTCGGCGTCCAGCGCCGAGAGCTCTGCCGAGACGAGCGGAGAACAGCAGGGCACACCCGCTTGCGCGGGCACAACCTTGGGGTCCGCGCCTAGAATTGACATTTTTCTATTTTCACATACGTAAAATCATCACGCAATGGGATGAGGGGTCGCTCCGTGGGCGGTACTCCCCCCGGCCGGCTGATCGTTCCGTTGCCGGCGGCCTCCTTCGCGGCGGCGGACGTGGCGGTGGGGTGATGACCGGTCATGTCGCGTGCGCGGTTCATCCTGGGATGAGACGTGGGGTCGCGGGCGTACGGGGTCGGGGTGCGCCCTGCCGTCGTCCGTGAGGTGCCGGACGGGCGGCCGGCAGGAGCCGTCCGGGCGGGTTCGAGTGGCGCCCGCGGAACGCTTATTCGATCATTCTCTATGTTGACACCCCTCGATGCGCGAGGCAGGCTGTGTACAGAATAGATGCTTGTCGAATCAGTGTGCTGCGGATGCCCCCGCCGACCGAGAGGGACAGAATCGATGACCCCCACCGACATCCCCCGACTCCCCGTAGTAGTCATCGGCGCCGGCCCCGTGGGCCTGGCCGCCGCAGCACACCTCGTGGATCGCGGCCTGCCCGCCGTCGTCCTCGAGACCGGCCGAGAGGCCGGAGCTGCCGTACGCGACTGGGCCCACGTACAGCTGTTCTCCACGTGGGACGAAGTCATCGACCCCGCCGCCGAGAAGCTCCTCGCGGCGAACGGGTGGCAGCGGCCCGACGGGGCGGCGTACCCCACCGGTGGCGACTGGGCCACGTCGTACCTCCAGCCCCTTGCCGATGCGCTCGGCGACCGGGTGAGGTTCGGGACGACCGTCACCGGTGTGTCCCGGGCGGGCCGGGACCGCACGGTGGACTCCGGCCGAGACGGGCAGCCGTTCACCGTCCACGCCGTGACCGCTGACGGGACCGAACTCCGGCACCTCGCGCGCGCCGTCATCGACGCCTCCGGCACGTGGTCGCAGCCCGGCCCCGCCGGCGGAAACGGACTGCGCGCCGTAGGCGAGCGCGCCCACGCCGACCGCATCGCCTACCGGGTGCCGGACCTTCGCCGGCCCGAGACCCGCAGCCGCTACGCCGGCAGGCGGATCGCCGTTGTCGGCAGCGGCGCCTCCGCTTTCACCGCGCTCGTGGGACTCGCCGATCTCGCCAAGACCGAACCCGGCACCCGCATCCTGTGGATCCTGCGCCGCGGCGTCGGCTCCTCCACCTACGGCGGTGGCGCCGGCGACCAGCTGCCCGCTCGGGGCGCCCTCGGCCTCGCGGCCAAGGCCGCCGTCGAAGCCGGCCACGCCCAAGTCGTCACCGGATTCCGCATCGCCGAAATCGAGGCGGACACCAACGGCACGCTCACCCTGGTCGCGGAGGACGGCACGCGCACCGAGCCCGTCGACGACGTCATCACCCTCACCGGCTTCCGGCCGGACCTGTCGTTCCTCGGCGAACTGCGGCTCGACCTGGACCCGCGGCTCCAGGCCCCCGTCGAACTGGCCCCCCTGATCGACCCCAACGTCCACTCCTGCGGCACGGTCTACCCGCACGGCGCCAAGGAACTGTCCCACAGCGAGAAGGACGTCTACCTCGCCGGGATGAAGTCCTACGGCCGCGCCCCCACGTTCCTCGCGATGACCGGGTACGAGCAGGTGCGCTCGATCGCGGCGGCCCTCGCCGGCGATCACGAGGCGGCCGCACGCGTCGAGCTGACGCTGCCCGAAACGGGGGTGTGCGGTGGCTCCGGCCTCTTTGACGCACCCGTGGAGGAGACGGGTGGTAGCTGCTGCGGTGCACCGGAAACCCTGCAGATCGAAACCGTGGGGATCTCCGGCCGCCCCACCGCCGGCTGAGGGTTGCCGGACATCGGGAGGCCTTACGTGTCTCATCGCGGCATCAGGCGCGACTGAGATCAGCAGTCGATGGTGTCAGTCGGCACTGATGTGCAATGGTCGGTCCATGATGACGACGGTCGACATAGATCTGATCCGGGCTCTGGCCGACCCGCTCAGGCTGCACATCGTGACCCTGCTCGCCCGCGAGACGCTGTGCGCCACCCACTTGATCGACGAGACCGGCGCCAAGCAGACCAACCTCTCCAACCACCTGAGAGTGCTGCGCGAGGCAGGCGTGGTCGGTACGGAGCCGTGCGGGCGGTTCACCTACTACAAGCTCAAGCCCGACGTCATCGCCTCCCTCGCCGGCCACTTCGCCGAACTGGCCGAGTCCGCCCGTCATGCCGCCGAGAACAAGAGGGCCTGTCCGTGACCCGCACCGAAGCTCCCGCGACCGACGACGAGTCCTCAGTCGTCGGGAAGCTGTCGACGCTCGACCGCTTCCTCGCTGTCTGGATCCTCGCCACCATGGCCCTCGGACTCGCCATGGGCCGCGCCGTCCCCGGCCTCGACGACGCCCTCGCCGAGGTCGAGGTGGGCGGCATCTCCCTGCCGATCGCCGTCGGCCTGCTCGTCATGATGTACCCGGTCCTGGCCAAGGTGCGCTACGACAGGCTCGACGCCGTCACCGGCGACAGGAAGCTGATGGTGTCGTCCCTGGTCATCAACTGGCTGATCGGCCCCGCGGTGATGTTCGCGCTGGCCTGGATCTTCCTTGCGGACCTGCCCGAGTACCGCACCGGCCTGATCATCGTCGGCCTGGCCCGGTGCATCGCCATGGTCGTCATCTGGAACGATCTCGCCCGCGGCGACCGCGACGCCGCAGCCGTCCTGGTCGCCCTCAACTCCGTCTTCCAGGTCCTGGCGTTCGGCCTGCTGGGCTGGCTCTACCTCGACCTGCTGCCCGGCTGGCTCGGCCTGGGCGACGGCGAACACCTCGACATCTCCATGCCGGAGATCGCCCTCAACGTCGTCATCTTCCTCGGTGTCCCGCTGCTGGCCGGCTTCCTCACCCGCCGCCTGGGCGAGAAGAAGCTGGGCCGTGAGTCCTACGAGGCGACGTTCCTGCCGATGATCGGCCCGTGGGCCCTGTACGGCCTGCTCTTCACGATCGTCACCCTCTTCGCCCTGCAGGGGAGGACGATCACCTCGCAACCGCTGGACGTCGCCCGCATCGCGCTTCCGCTGCTGGTGTACTTCGCCCTGATGTGGTTCGGCGCGTTCGCCCTGGGCAAGGCGATCGGCCTGCCCTACGACCGCACGGCCACCCTCGCCTTCACCGCGGCGGGCAACAACTTCGAGCTGGCCATCGCGGTCGCCATCGCCACCTTCGGTGTCACCTCCGGCCAGGCCCTGTCCGGCGTGGTCGGACCGCTGATCGAGGTCCCGGTCCTGGTCGCGCTGGTGCACGTCTCCCTGGCCCGGGGCCGGACGTTCACTCCCGCCCAGCAGCTGACGGCCGAACCGAAGGAGAGCTGATGCACTGCTGCGACAGCCGCACGCGGGCAGCGACCGGCACGGCGGCCGGGATCGTCCTCCCTGCCGCGTACCGGACCCCGGCCCCCTGGACGCGACGCGCACCGTGCGCGGCGGCGCGGACAGCATGACGCGGCGAGCCGATGTGATCGTGATCGGCGGCGGCCAGGCCGGACCGCCGCCGGCTACCACCTGCGCCGCCGGGCCCTGGACGTCGTCATCCTCGGCGCCCAGGCGCAGGAGGGCGGTGCCTGGCAACACGCCTGGACTCCTCGCACTCAGTGCCCGGACGGGAGGACTTCTCCGGACGCCGACGGGACGTCAACCCACGCGGACGCGGTGATCTGGTGCACGGGCTTTCGGCCCGTGCTGTCCCACCTGGCCCCGCCGGGTCTGCGCGGGAACGGCGGACGCCTTGCCACCGAGGGCACGCGCGCCCCGGGTGAGCCACGGCTGTACCTGCTCGGCTACGGCGACTGGACCGGCCCCGCTTCGGCCACCCTGACCGGGGTCGGACGCCCGGCCCGGGAGGCCGCCGCGCAGATCGCGGATCTCCTGTCCTGACCGGGGACGCCCGGCCCGTGCGGCCTGATGGCGCAGCCGGGGCAGGACGAGGACCACCACGCCTCACCGCGCACAGCACATGGTCTGCGGGCAGGCGTTGGGCTACCGGCGTGCCCGGATGCCGTCGTCAGGAGTCGTTCTTCAGCCAGCCTTCGCGTACTCCGAAGGCGAACAGTTTCTCCGTCAGGTCCCACAGCTGGGGCGAGCCGTCGGCGATGAGGGACGTACGCTGCCTCAACCGCTCCTCGGTCACCCCGGGGGCCCGCCACGTACCCCCCGCGTTGCCGACGTTCAGCAGCAGGGGTTGCAGCCGGTCCATGGCCTTGGCGAACTTGGCCTCGGCGGTCGTCAGCGACTCGAATTCGTCCCACAGGGCGCGGAAGTGTGCGCCCTGGTCGCTCGGCAGGAGGGCGAACAACTTGCCCGCCGCGACCGCCTCGCGTTCGTGCTGGTCGGCCTTTGCCGCGTCGTCGAAGAGGCAGGTGTCACCGGCGTAGATCTCGACGAGGTCGTGGATCAGGACGAGTTTCAGTGTCCGCTCGATGTCGATCCGTTCGGCGGCGTACTCCGCGAGCACGAGCACCATCAGCGCCAGGTGCCAGGAGTGCTCGGCATCGTTCTCGCGGCGGTCGACGGCGAGGAGGGGACTCAGCCGCAGTACGGTTTTGAGACGGTCGATCTCGGCGATGAACTCCAGTTGCCGTACCAGTCGTGACGGCAGATCGGGAGAGATGCCTGTGACGTCGAGTAACTCGTCCCGGGTCCCGGAACCGGGGTGAACTGCTTCCACTGCTCCTCCTGAGGTGGCTTTGCGGCAGTCGGGCGGTGCGGCCCCGCGACCGTCAGATGCGAAGAAGGTCCAGCAGCCTCGGACGGTCGAGTTCCTGCACGATCGTGACCGGGGGCCGGTCCGAGCGGAGGTCCCGCCAGTCGACGGCGGTGACCCCGTGCCCCGCGCTTCCCGGACCGTATCCCACGTAAACCCGGTGCTGTGCCGACTTGGTGACGACGGAGGGGTCCATGGCGACGGCCATCGCCAGGGGGTCGGCCCGCCAGTACGCCGACCGCTTCCCGTACCCGGGGTCGGTCAGGTAGCGGTTGCCCACCAGTTGGTGCAGGCTCGTGGCCGCGGGGGAGTCGCCGGTGAAGAAGGAGTCGAAGTCCTCCCGGGCGAAGGCGTGGTCCATGGTCGCCTCCCAGGTGAGCAGCGTGATGTCCGGGAAGTGGGCCAACACCAGGTCCGCCGCCGCCGGATCGGCTCCGAAGTTGAATTCCGAGTTGAGCGTCAGGTTGCCTCTGCCGTACACGGCACCGCCCATCACCACGACGCGGCCCAGCAGTCGCGGCAGCTCCGGTTCCAGGCGCAGGGCGAGGGCGATGTTGGTGAGCGGGCCGAGGGCGACGAGCGTGATCGTTCCCGGATCCCGACGAGCAGCCTCCACCAGCGCGAGGGCTGCGGGCAGGGCCTTCTCCTCGACCTCGGTGACGGGCCATCTCGTCATCTCGCCGAGTCCGTCCGCCCCGTGGATGTCGGCGGCACCGACCCGCTCACCGGCCAGGGGACCGGCGGCGCCCCGGTAGAGGGGGACGCGGGCCGCCTCCTCCCCGAAAGCGCCGAGGAGCCACCGCGCGTTGGTGGTCACGGCGTCGATGCCGACATTGCCCGCGACGGTGCAGATCGCGCACACCCGGACGGCGGGCCGCTTCGGGGACGGGGTGAGAGCCATGGCGAGGGCGTGGGCGTCGTCCAGTCCGGGATCAGTGTCGATGATCAACGTGCTCAACACGGGCTCCAAGGTGGGAAGGAGGCGGGCATGCCCGTGCCGTGTGGCCCGCTTCACCGCGGGAGGACGAGGCCTGCCGTGTTGGCGGCGGCGGACGGCCGCCAACACGGTCCCGGCGTCACGGGCAGGGGAAAACGGGTGGATGTGGTGCCGGGTACGCTCGGCCGCCGTCCTGTTCAGACGGCGGGCACGAGTGATCCCCTGAGCTTCCGGTAGCGCAGGGCGGGCAGTTCGGGTTCCCGCTCGACGTGCTCCGCGTCGAAGACGACCTGCGCCTTCTTCAACGAGGTCAGCAGCGCCTCCACGACGGTCCGCGCGAGGAGGGCTCCCGGGCAGTAGTGCTTGCCGGCTCCGAAGCTCAGAGCACGGGCTGCGTTTTCACGGGCCCGGATCTCCAAGGGGTCCGGGTATTCCGCGGGGTCGAGGTTCGCCGTTCCCAGGCAGAGGTTGATCCGGTCGTCGGCCTCCAGCCGATACGGACCGACCGACATCGATTGACGCGCGTAGCGGGTCGCGAAGCGAAAGGGCGTTGCCAGGCGGAACACCTCCTCGCGCAGGACAGTCACGGACAGGTCGAGCAGCACCTGCGCCCCTACGCGCTCTCCCACGACGCACAGGGCCGTGGTGGTGGGGTCGTAGGCTCCGGTGATCATTTGGGTCAGGAACGCCGTCGCCGGCTCGGGGCCGTAGGCCGGGTCGTCCCACACCTTCCCCAACTTCGCCACGAACGGCGTCGGTGGATCGTTGCGGGCCGCCTCCAGCCAGGACCGGAGTTCCTCGACCGCCTCCAGCGCGTGGTCGATGAGGGCGATGTCGAGGTGGGCCGCGGCGAGTTCGTCCATGACGGCCCCACTCAGCCGGATCAGCCGGGCGGCGTCCGCCCGTCCGACGAGGGTGGCGATCAACTCCCGTCCCGTCGGGCGGGCCACCTCCTCCAACCAGTCGAAGCTCTTGCCGACGGGTGTGGCGAGACGCGTCTCGAACAGCTCGGTGCAGGCGGCGACCAGTTCCGGTGTCACGGTGCCGCGCAGGAGTCGGACCACGGTGCGGCGCGCCCGTTGATGGTACTCGGAGTCGGAGAACACCGGCCAGTGCGAGAGGAACCGTTTCAACTCTGTCCTCCGCGCGGCGTCCCGCTCCGACAGACCGGCCAGTCTGCGATCGGCGGACCGCTGCGACCAGACGTCGCCGCTGGTCAGTAATCGCCGCACATCCGCGGCACGCAGCGCGTAGGGACCGCCGTTCTCGGCCACCGCCTGGTAGGGGCAGCCCTGTACCGCATCGGCCAACGCCGCGAAGGGATCGCGAGCACTGTAGTCCCCGAAGACGTCAAGCATGGGAGCCGTCTATGCTCGGGGCCCCTGGCGGGGACGCGGCCGCCTGTTCCTTCGGGGACTGCGCTGTCGCCCCGGACCGGGTCCGGTTCGACACGTGGAACATCATGGCGGTGCGGTCCCAGCCGGGCTCGTTGTCCGCCATGTCGATGATGCGCCGCAGCACATCCTGTTCATCCAGGATCGCTCCCACCGACTCGGCCACCGTGATGTGCCGGGAGGGACGCCAGACGCGCTCCACGCGATCTCCCGGGTAGATCCGGCCCTCTGTGAGAACGCGCAGGTACGCGCCGGGGCGACGGGCGGCGTTGAAACGTTTCGCCCAGCCCTGCTGAGTCATCCAGCCGCCGAACGTCCCGCAGGCCATGCGCGGCGCCATGACCTGCAACAGGACTTCGCCGACCTGCCACTTCTCCGCGAGGACGGAGCCGTTGACGTCGAAACCGACAAAGTCCAGGTTTTCTCCGAACATGCCGTTGCGCAGCGGCACCTGGAGCTGGTCGGACCACCAGTCCAGATCCTCCCGCGCATACGCGTAGACGGCCTGCATTTCTCCGCCATGGAAATCCGCGGCCTGCTCGTCGCCTTCCAGTCCCAATTTGCCGACCGCGATACCGTCGGACACCGGGAGCTTTTTGATCGCCGACTTCTTTCGTCGCGCGAAATCAGATGGAACACATGGACCAGTATTGATCGAAACAATGCACCCCATACCGAAAAGCTAACATCGCGGATGAGATCGGTCAATGGTTCCCGCTTGTCCAGTCGGAAGGGAATTGCAATCACGAGTCGATTGCCGTCGCATGTGGCCGGTTCAAGGAACGCGAAAAAAACAGCCTCGGCCTTTCCGGGCTGTTCGCGAATACATGAATGTGCTTTTCGGCGACGACGTGCCGCGCAATGCCGGTCCACCTGTGGAGTCGGCCGACGGCGTACAGGGAGTACCCGTCGGCCGACCTTGTCAGGTGTCACTGAACGGCGGGAAAACCAGCCCGGTCTATCGGGCGCCCTTCGCCCGTGCTACGACGAAGAACGCGGGAACGTTGACATGCCGTTCACCGGACTTGACGGTCCCCTGGTAGTCGATGGGCGCCGTGGAGAGGATCTCGAAACCGGCCGCCTCCAGCTCACGCTGAAGCGTCCCCTCCTCCCGGACCGCCGGGAGCGGGACACGGTCGAAGACGAAGCCGAACTTCTTCGCCGGCTCGCCGTCGCTCCCCAGCTGTCCGACGATGAAATCCCGGC
Organism: Streptomyces sp. NPDC005925; assembly: GCF_040638805.1. Lineage (NCBI taxonomy): Bacteria > Bacillati > Actinomycetota > Actinomycetes > Kitasatosporales > Streptomycetaceae > Streptomyces > Streptomyces sp. NPDC005925. The sequence goes on from NZ_JBEXVL010000006.1 coordinate 233,868, forward strand.
TGGCAGGGGCGAGTTCGTAGAAGAACGCTCCGCCGCTGCTGCCGGCCAGGTGGGCCAATGACGTGGTGGCGAGCTTGAGTTCGTCCGGAGTGAAGGCGTGCAGCACCGTCCGTACGTACAGGCTCGCGTCCCCGATGCGGTCGTGCAGCGCCGCGGCCTGTTCGGGCTTGAGCAGGTCGAGCTGCTCGTACACGACGCCTGGAGCACTGTGTTGCTCCCGGGCGCGCTCCACGGCGCTCGGTGCCACGTCCACACCGATGACCCGGTCGAAGTGCTGTCCGATGGCCGCGGTCTGAGAGCCGTCGCCGCAGCCGACGTCGATGACGGGCAGCGCGGGATCGAGCACGCTGCCGAACAGATGGAGGTGCGCATGGGCGACGTAGGTGGGGTCCACATCCCAGGGTGAGGTCCCCAACCCCTGGGGAAGGTCGGTCCAGAAACGGTCCCACATGGTCTCGAAACGACTCACTTGTCTCCCTCTCGATGTGCGGTGACTGCATACGGGAAGGTGCCCCGCGTCTCCGCCGGAACAGGGAGGCGTGGGGCAGGTCGAGCCTTGGAGCAGTGAACATGCCGGCGGCCCGCGCCGCCCCGGGCGGGACGGGCACGACACCGGAGGAACCTCGTCGCCCGACGGATCGGACGACCGGAGCGCCGGCGGGCTGGAGCATCCTCGAGGAGTCCGATGCCGCCGGTGCACGCAACGGCGGCATCAGCTTCCGGGGAACGCCGGCCCGGCGGCTGATGTGGTTCTTGCACCTGTCGGATGGCTCAGCGCGGGTGACGGTCCCGCCTCCGGACACGAAGACAGGTGCGACCGAACCCGGCCTTTCCTTCAGCGAATCCCGCGAGCAACCACGGTGTTCGCCGTGAACGACGTACTGGGTACCGCCAGGAAGAACGAAAGCATCCGCATGAGTGTAACTGTCCATCTCGTGGAACGCATCGACGCCGCCCCATCGGAATGCAAGCAGTCTCAAATCCGTCTGATCATTTTCGTACTCGCCGGCCTTGCGGGCCCCAATGGGTACGGGTCGCAGTGGAAGGTGTCCCCGCCCGAGGCGCAATGGCCGGCGAGGGCCGGGAAGCGAGTGCGCCCGCCGCTCGCACGTGAGAATGGCCTCTGCACGGGGTCGCCCGCGCGGCGGTGGCACCGGTTTTTCCCGACGTCCGGGACCTGCGGGTCAGGGGGACGGCGGTAGACCCGACGGGACGTCGCTTTCGGCCAAGATCTCCTCTACTTGCGAGGCTTTTGGCAGCGTGCTTGCGCTTTCGGTAATCATCATCCCTTTTATGGTCCGGGGTGGGTCGCGGAGAGGCGGAGAGGCGACGGCACGCTGTGGGTGGGATATGACGTTCCGCGTAGCGGCCGATTGTCTCCTTTGTGGAGAAGCGCCGGGCGCAGCCCGAATCGATCCTCCTGTCCGGCCCGGCGCTGCCCGTATTCAGGGGCGATCACCCGGCGGCCGGCAGGCCGACGCTTCGAAGGAGAAAAGCACCACGGGAGGCCGAGGGGCGGTGGTGTCGGCGGCGGCTCAACCCCCGGGCCGGACCGTTCCGGGGCCGACTCGCCCGCTGACGGGAAGGAAAGCCGGGCGGTGCCCTGTGCCGGTGAGCGGTCAGGTGCGCAGGTCGAGCATGGCGGACATCGCGGCGACCACGGACGGGGCCACCCGGTAGTAGACCCAGGTCCCGCGACGCCGTGCAGTGAGCAGTCCGGCCTCGCGCAGCTTCTTCAGGTGGTGGGAGACGGTCGGCTGGGACACGCCGACGTCGGAGATGTCGCACACGCACGCCTCACCGCCCTCGCACGAGGCGACCTTGGAGAACAGCCGCAGCCGCACCGGGTCGGACAGAGCCTTGAACATCGCGGCCATCTTCTCCGCGTCGGCCCGCGACAGTTCTCCGGCGGTGATCGGCGGGCAGCACGGCACCCCGGCCCCGGGGTCCAGGACGGGCCGCTCGACCGCCTCTGACTTCGACATATGTCTATGTTGACACCCGTCAATGCGAGTGGCAAGCTTCAGATATAGACAAGTATCAAAACAGCGAGTCGCCGTGGGACGTCGTCCGGTCCGCTCTCATCGCCGCCCGTGGATCGCCCGGCAGCCCGCCGCACCCTCGCCACCTCGACCGGGGTCGGTTTCTGCGACAGCGGTACACAGATGTGCGACGCCTCCCGCGGGGCCACGGCCCGCACTGCCCACCGCCCGCTGAGACGAGCCCCCATCTACTCAGGGAGTCGACCACCATGAGCCGGCAGCAGCTCCCCGTCGTCGTCATCGGAGCCGGCCCCGTCGGCCTGGCAGCAGCCGCCCATCTGGCCGCGCGCGGCATCGAGCTCCGGGTCCTGGAAACCGGACCGGCCGCCGCCTCCGCGGTGCGCGAGTGGAGCCACGTGCGCCTGTTCTCCACGTGGGGCGAGCTCACCGACCCGGCTGCCGAAAAACTGCTCGCCCCCACCGGCTGGACCGCGCCGGACGCCACTCGCCACCCCACCGGCGGCGCGTGGGCCGAGCAGTACCTGCAGCCGCTGGCCGACGCTCTCGGCGACCGCATCCGCTACAACACACGCGTCACCGGCGTCTCCCGTACCGGACGCGACCGCACCGTCGACGCCGACCGCGAAACCCAGCCCTTCGTCCTGCACCTCACCACCGCCGACGGCCGCGAGGAGCGCATGCTCGCGCGCGCCGTCATCGACGCCTCCGGCACCTGGACCACACCGAACCCGGCCGGGGCCGACGGCCTGCCCGCCCGGGGAGAAACAGCCGCCGCCGACCACCTCACCCACCGCGTGCCCGACCTCAGGGACCCGGCTGTGCGCGCCCGCTACGCCGGCAGGCGCACCGCCGTCATCGGCACCGGCGCCTCCGCCTTCACCGCACTCGCCACCCTCGCCGACATCGCCGAGGCCGAGCCCGGCACCCACGCGGTGTGGGTGCTGCGGCGCGGCCTCGGCGGCGCCACGTTCGGCGGCGGCGAAGCCGACCAGCTCCCCGCACGCGGCGCCCTGGGCCTGGCCGCGAAGGCCGCGGTCGACAACGGTTACGCCGAGGCCGTCACCGGTTTCCGCACCGGGGCGATCGAGCGTGACACCGACGGACGGCTGGTCCTCGTCGGCGAGGACGGCCGACGCCTCGACCCCGTCGACGAAGTCATCGTGCTCACCGGCTTCCGGCCGGACCACTCCCTTCTCTCCGAGATCCGTCTCCGACTGGACGAGCGCCTCCAGGCGCCCGTCGAGCTGGCCCCCCTCATCGACCCCAACCAGCACTCCTGCGGCACCGTCCCGCCGCACGGCCACCGCGAGCTGTCCCACCCGGAACCGGGCGTGTACCTGGTCGGTATGAAGTCCTACGGACGAGCCCCCTCCTTCCTCGCCATGACCGGATACGAGCAGGTCCGCTCCGTCGCCGCCGCCATCGCCGGGGACACCGAGTCCGCCGACCGCGTCGAACTCACCCTCCCCGAAACCGGGGTGTGCGGCGGCGCCGGCCTCTTCGACGACCCGGCGGGCGCGCAGGCAGACGGGGGCGGGTGCTGCGCCCCGGCGCCCGCGCTCGTCCCGCTCGGTGCCGGGGTGCCCGCCGCCGTGGTCGCCGAGGACGCGTCCACGGGCGGCCGCTGCGACTCGTGACCACCCTCGGCACACCGGGACACGGGGCCACGGCCGGAACGGGGGACCGGTCGCGGCCCCGCGCCGCGCTGCCCGCCCTCTGCCTCACCCAGGTCACCGGCTGGGGCATCGTCTACTACGCCTTCCCCGTACTGAACCCGCAGATCACCCACGCCACCGGCTGGCCGGCCGGGGCGACCACGGCCGCCTTCTCCGCCGCCCTGCTCGTCTCGGCCATCGCCGGGATACGCGTCGGGCGCATCATCGACCACCGCGGGCCGCGCACCGTGATGACCGCCGGCTCCGTCCTCGGCGTGCTGAGCATCCTCATCATCGCCACCGCCCCGAACCCGCCCGTCTTCGCCGGCGGCTGGCTCCTCGCCGGACTCTCGATGGCCACCACCTTCTACCAGCCTGCCTTCGTCGCGCTCACCCGCTGGTGGGCCCCCGACCACATCCGCGCCCTCACCGTCGTCACCCTCGCCGGCGGGCTCGCCTCCACCGTCTTCGCGCCCGTGACCGCGGTCCTGGCCGCCCACCTGTCCTGGCGTGCGACGTACGCCGTGCTCGCCCTCGTACTCGCTGTGGTGACCGTCCCCGCCCACGCCTTCGCCCTCGACGCGCCCTGGCCCACAGCGCCACCCGCTCCCGCCCACGTCACCCGCGGCGCGGACAAGGCGGCCCGCAGCCGCCCGTTCTGGATGCTGGCCGCGGCTCTGACCCTCTCCGCGTTCGCCGTCTCCGCCGTCGTCGTCGCACTCGTGCCCCTGCTCGTCGAACGCGGCTACTCCACCACTGAAGCCGCCTGGGCCCTCGGTCTCGGCGGAGCCGGACAGACCCTCGGCCGCACCCTGTACGCCACCCTCGCCCGCCGCACCGGGCCGACGGGCCGCACGGTCGCACTGGTCGCGCTCGGATCCCTCACCACGGCGACTCTTGCTCTCGTCCCGGGTCCGTACGGTGTGCTGGCAGCCCTGTCCGTCGCGGCCGGGACGGTCCGCGGGAACCTCACCCTGCTGCAGGCCACCGCGGTCACCGACCGCTGGGGTGCCACCCACTACGGTCGGCTGTCCGGACTCCTCGCCGCACCCACGACCGCCGCATCCGCGCTCGCCCCGTTCGCCGGCGCCGCACTGGCCGCACCACTGGGCGGCTACCCTCGCCTGTTCGGACTGCTTGCCCTCATGTCCGCGCTGGCCGCCCTGGTCGCCCTCGGCACCGGATCACGCCGCACACCGCCCGAGTGGTAGGGCTGCGAACCCCCGCCCAGCCACGCGACTCGGCAACGGGCCAGGCCGTCGGCCAGGTGCACCACCCTGCTCGCCGGACTCGACGCGGCGGGCGAACTCCCTGGTCTCGGGTCTGCCGGGACGGCCTCCGCATCGCGCGTGCAGGAGAGGGGAACTGGCGCCGGTTCGGGTGGTTCCGCCCCGGGCGGCTCGTCGCCCTCGCGAGTCTCGGTCTGCCGCGGTCGGGCAGCCGGATCACGCTGCCGTGACCCCTACCCGACCGTGTGCCGGGTGGCCGGGAAGTCGCGCCGCAGCCCAGGGGCGGCTTCGAACGGGCGCCGGTCGGCGCACGCCGGCAGGGCGCGGGCCTACGCGTCGGCTGGGCCGATCTGGACGCAGCATTCTCCTGGGCGCGGGGCGAGAACGGCTTGGACACCGGAGATCTCGACGGCCTGGAGATAGCCGGCGAGGAACGCGTAATTCATGCCGCACACCAGGTCGGGAGCCTTGGCGGCGAGGGGGTGGAAGGGGCAGTTGTTCAGCCGTAGCCGGGTGGGGGTTTCGCGTACGGGCTCGAAGCCGTGCTGGTCGAGCATGCGCTCGCAGAGGGTGAGGCCGCGCTCGGCGCCGAGGCGGCCGGGACGGTCCTCCTCGCGCTGGGCCTCACCGAGTTCCCGGCCGCGCTCTCCAGCCGTACGCAGGGCCGCCTGGACGCCGGTCTCGTCGCCCCCCTCGGTCAGCACGGCCTGCAGCAGCAGATCGGCGAGCAGTTCATGGCGGCGGTCGGGGATGCTGACCCGTATCTCGGTGTCGGCGGGCTCGTAGACCTTGGGCTGGCGGCCGACCTTGCGGGCTCCGCCCGGTGAGGCGTAGCGGGCGCGCAGCAGACCGGCGTCGACGAGTTTGTCGAGGTGGAAGGCGGCGAGCTTGCGCGATATGCCGACGCTGGCGGCCGCCTCGTCCCGGGTCACGGGACGGCGGGCGCGCCGGATGAAGGCGAACATCCGGCGCCGCGAGTGCTCGCCGAGGACGCTGACGGAATTGATCGCCGCGTCACGAGCCGGCGGCGGAGTCATGTCGGAGGCCACCTCTCCACAGTAACTCCCACCTCCACGGGCGGGGCTCCCGCCGAGGGGCTCTGATCAGGCCTGCTTGACCGCTCACCGGAATAAGACCAAAATTTGTTAGCGAAACTGGAGGTGGTCGACATGGCTGATCCCTTGCACCGGCAGGCGAAAAGACCGGTGAGCGCCGCGCTGGCCGGCCCGTACGGGCACCCGTTCCACCCGATCCTGATCACGGTGCCCATCGGTGCCTGGGTGGGCAGCCTGGTCTTCGACATCGCCTCCCATGTCGTGCACGACCCGGACTTCCTGGCCCGCGGGGCGATGTGGCTGATCGCGATCGGGGTGATCGGCGCTCTGGCCGCGGCGCTGGTCGGCTTCCTCGATCTGTGGGCGATCCCGCCGCGGACCCGTGCGTTCCGCGTCGGCCTGATCCACATGACGCTGAACCTGCTGGTGACCGCCGCCTACGCCGGGAACTTCCTGTGGCGCAAGGGGGGCCAGGGGCCGGAGGGCAGCGTCGGCCCCGGGATGCTCGCGCTGAACGCCGTAAGCCTGGCGGTCCTCGGCCTCTCCGGCTACCTGGGCGGCAAGCTCGCCTACCACTACGGCGTCCGCGTCGCCGACGAAGCCACCCAGGCCGAGGGCTTTTGTCCCGTCACCCGCCGCTCTCAGGACGGCCGGCCCGGCTGACCGGCGTCCTCACGCGCCAGCGCGCCGTCGCTGCGGCGCCGGGCCGCGGGCACTCAACGCCCGGCCACCCCACCCACCACGGAAACGAGGAGTCCCTTGGACATCGCCGCACTGATCACCTGGGTGATCACCGCTCTGGGCGGTTTCTACATGCTCGGAACCTGGATGTCCCGCGGAGGTGCCCGCGGCGGCAGCCGCTTGCCCGTCCCGGTCGTCTTCGGGCACTTCGCCCTCGCCGCGATCGGCCTGGTCGTCTGGATCGTCTACGTGGTCGCCGACAAGGATGCGCTGGCCTGGACCGCCTTCGGCCTGCTCGTGCCCGTCGCCCTGCTCGGCTTCGCGATGCTCGCCCGCTGGCTCCCCGTGTACCGGGCCCGTGCCGCCGAGGCCGCCGCGGGTGAGCAGTCCCAGCCCGCCGAACGGTACTTCCCCGTGCCGGTGGTCGTCGGGCACGGCCTGTTCGCCGTCGTCACCGTCGTCCTGGTCCTGCTCACGGCGCTCGGGATCGGTGACAGCTGACATGTCCCAGCCTTCCCCCACCACGTCGCACGCTCCCGCAGACGACCCGGAGATACCGATACCCGCGCCGCCCCCGCTGCGCGTCGTCCACGAGACCGGCGGCATCGACCTGGCGGCCGCTGAACACGCCGCAGGTCAGTTCCTGCACGCGCTCGGCATCGGCACCGACTCCGAGAGCCTGCGCGGGACCCCCGGCCGCATGGCCCGGGCCTATGCCGAATTGTTCAGCCCCCGACCCTTCGACCTCACCACGTTCCCCAACGACGAGGACTACGACGAACTCGTCCTGGCACGCAGCATCCCCCTGCGGTCCGTCTGTGAACACCATCTGCTGCCGTTCGTCGGCACCGCCCACGTCGGCTACCTGCCGGGACGACGCATCCTGGGCCTGTCGAAACTGGCCCGCGTCGTCGAACACTTCGCCTGCCGCCCCCAGGTGCAAGAACGTCTCACCAAACAGATCGCCGACTGGCTGCAGACTCAGCTGGAACCCAAGGGGGTCGGCGTCGTCATCCAGGCCGAACACACCTGCATGACCCTGCGCGGCGTACGGGCGACCGGCTCCAGCACCCTCACGTCCACCCTCCTCGGCGTCCTGCGCAGCGACGCCCGCTCCCGCAGCGAATTCCTCGCCCTCACCGGTCTGCCCACCTGAACCAGCCCTTCGGCCGGGGCGGCCCGGCCCGCCAGACGCGAGCCCCGGACGGTGGGGCGCGGCAGGTCGCACGGCACCCGCGTGCTGGAAACGGTGGGTTCTGCGTGAAAGCGGGGGGTTGTCACCGGACGCGGACATCGCGACAGCGCGTGGACGTCCGGTGCACGGCCGTAGGGGCGTTCCGCCCGTGGCGCGGGACGCCGTCGGACCGCTTGGCACGGGGGGATTCGCCCTCCTGCGCAGAGCGACGTTCCCCGGTATCGTCATCGCGTCCTTGACGGCCTCCGCGTCTCCCGACGGACGGTCCGAGGGTGTGTGCACCACCGCTCTTCCGTGTTTCCTCCTGGCGCCGGCGGTCGTGTCGTGCGCCTCTCGCGAAAGGTGTATGCATGTCCATGCACGTGCGACGTACCGTCATGGGAGCCTCCGCGGGCCTGGCCATGGTCCTGACCGTCCTCGCGACCGGCTCTGCCTCCGCCGCCGGTGAAGGGGAGGACGCCCGCCCGGTGCTGACCGCCCAGGTCGTCGACACCGAGGCGAAGGGGCCCGAGGGCCGTCCCCACATCGAGATCACCATGGAGAAAACGGGCGTCCGCGGCGAGGCCGCATTCCTCGCGTGCAACGTCTACCTCCCGCTGGTGGTCAGCGACTACACGATGCGGTCGATGGAGTGGCAGGCGGGCACCACCTGCAACATGCCGGTGGTCATGGAGGGCTCGACCCGTGTCTACCACTGGGGTGGCGGCACGATCGGCTACGGCTCCACCTACAACACCTGGCCCGGCGCGGCCCTGGCAGGCAGCGAGGGCACGCTCTACGGCGTGATGGACGGCACCTACGGCGTCGACCACGACGTGACGGTGGACATCCCGGCCGGGGCGACCACCAATGTGCTGGCCGGATGCCAGTACGTGAACAACAACCAGTCGGTCAGGTGCAAGACCACGACGGGCCCCATCTACTACAACTCCTGACCGACCACTCGACCCACCGGTGGGGCTGCGGCCCTGAACCGCTCCGCCACCCTTCATCCGGAGAAACCGCTGGTCATGCCCTGACCGGCGGTTTGTCGGTGCTTCCGGAGCTGGTGACACCCCCTGGGCCAAGCGTTCGACAGGGGGAATGGGACGAGCCATGCAGTTTCAGAAGGCGGAAACCCCGTTGCGGAGCCACGAAGAAGGCAACGGGGCCGCTGATGCCTCATGTTCGTCGTACCGGATCAGGCGCCGGCTCACGACGACCCCGTACGCGCCGTCGGCACGTATGACGAGGTGCGGCTTGGAGCGCTGTCGCTCCTGTCCGTCCCGCGCAAGGCTGCGCCGCGCCCTGCCTCCGTCGTGTCGTGCTCGGGGCCGGGGGTGCACAACCCTTCGCGCCCCTGACAGGTCTGGACAGGCGCGTGACGCGCTGTCGACGCGCCGTCATGCGCCTGTCCACGTCGTGCCTTACAGGGAATGGGAGCAGCGTGATGTCGCCGTGCGCGGACCGTTGAGCGCCAGTGACCGCGGGGTGTGTCCTGCCCCGTGCGTCGGCCCGGCCCGTCCGGCGGTCACGTCCGGTCCAGGAGGATGTTGATGAACCTGCGCAGAGCGGCAGGCGGTATGAGTTTGATGGCGGCCATCGCGGTGAGCCTGTCGGTGATCACCCCCGTGGCCATGGCGGGCACTGCCGCCGACGGTTCCGGAACCACGGCCGGCGCCGGGCTCCGGGACGACTTCGACGGCGACGGCTACGCCGACGTCGCCTTCCCCGTGCCCGCCGCGGGACTGAGGAGCAACGAGGGCAACCAGGACGGGGGAGGAGCGGCGTTCGACGGCTACGTGGCCGTCATGTACGGCTCGGCAAGCGGTCTGGTGACCTCCTCCAAGCAGGTCTTCGACCAGAACAGGCCCGGTATTCCGGGGGACGCCGAGCAGGGCGACGCCTACGGCAGTTCGGTCACCTCCGCCGACCTCGACCGGGACGGGAACGCGGACCTGATCGTCGGGGCCGGCGGTGACAACGGGGGCAAAGGCTCACTGTCGGTCATCTGGGGCGGCCCCGACGGGCTGTCCGGCTCGACCTGGCTGTCCCGGGGCGCCGCGTACGACGACTGGGTCGGCGACCTCGTCGTGGCGGGCGACTTCAACGGCGACGGTGCCGCCGACGTGGCGACCAGCGTTCGGGGGACGCGTCTGCGCGTCCTGACCGGCCCCTTCCACCGCGACGGTACGCCGGCCGGGGGCACACACGACGTCAAGGGCGCCGACGACGGGGCACCCGATGCGAACAGCATGAGCGACCTGGCCGCGGGCGATGTGAACGGTGACGGCAGCACGGACGTCGTCTCCACGGGGGGCAGGGGCGACGTGAGCCACGTCGGTTACTTCACGGGCGCCCCGGCGGGTCTCGGCGCGGGCGTCACCGTCAGCGGTCTCGACGGCGCCGGCGACAACCTGGACGTCGGCGACGTGAACGGCGACCACCGCGCGGACATCGTCATCGGCCGCCCGGACGGCAACGTGGGCACTGAGGTCCCCCTGCCGCAGGCCAAGGGCGGCATGGTCACCTACCTGCCGGGCAGTGCGACCGGTCCCGACACCGCGCGGCGCAGGAGGATCAACCAGGACACCTCCGGTGTGCCCGGTGTCGCCGAGGTGGGCGACGAGTTCGGTGAGGATGTCTCGGTGGGCGACATCGACGGCGACGGGTACGCGGACGTGTCCGTCGGGGTGCCCAGTGAGACCTTCGACGGCATCGAGATGGCGGGCAGCGCCGTCACGATGCGGGGCACCTGGGGCGGACTGACCGGCCGGGGCGCGCAGGTCTTCAGCGAGGCCACCGCGGGCGTGCCCGGTGTCGCGCGGACCTACGACCTCTTCGGGTCCTGCACCAGGCTCGCCGACACCAACGGCGACGGCAGGGCCGACCTGGTCGTCGGCGCCGCGGGCGAGGGAGAGTTCGGCGACGAGGACACCACCGACGGTTCGATGTGGGTGCTGAGGTCGACGGCGGGCGGGGTGACGCCGAACGGTTCGATCACCTTCGGCGCCCGCACGCTGGAGGTCCCCCTGCACAACGGAGGCGGGCTCGGCTCGGAGTGCCCAGTCGGGTGAGCAGGCGCCGGTTGTGGTCGGACGTGCGGTCGGCCTCGCCTGCCGGGTCCTGGCGGAAGCCGACCAGCATGATCGGCTCGGCGGTGACCCCGTCGGCGAGTTCCGGGGAGCGCAGGGTGGGGGCTGGTGCGGGCGGCGTTCGCGAGGACAGCCGCGTCCCGGGCGTCGGCCGTGGCCTCACCCGGGTAGAGGCCGGCGGGCCGGCGCACCGCGAGTCCGGGCAGGAAACCGACCTTGCAGCCGGCGCGGCGGGCGACGGTCAGCGGCAGGACACCGCTGGGAGCGGGCCGGTCCACGACCATCAGGACGGTGCCGACCTCGGCCTGACGACGGAACGCCCTCCGGCCCGGGTGCGGGCCGAAGGGCGTTCTGCTCACTGCCGTTCCGCGCTTCCGGCGGCCGTGGGGGTCCCGCGGGCCGCGCGTACGGGGCGTGTGTCAGTACTTGTTGGGACGGTAGGCGTTGTACTCGTCCGCCCCGACCCCGTAGCTGAGCGTGCGGTAGTCCGTGCCGTGCCCGCCGCGCTGCTCGTAGGCCTTGTAGCTGGTGTGGGCGCTGCTCGTCCACTTCTCGAAGATCACGACGTGGCGCGTGGTGCTGCTGCCGTTCGCGTCGATGATCAGGTCGCCCTTGAGGAGCTGCGACATGTTGATCGGCCTGGTGAAGTCCGCACCGGCGAGCATCACCGTGTTGGCGCCGGGCTTGCCGTACTGGAGCGCCATGCTGACGTATCCGGAGCAGTCCGTACGGTATCCGCCGAACGTGGCGGTCTGGCTGTAGGGCACCTGACTGCCGTTGTTCGCCGTCAGCCAGGTCTTGGCCCGCTGGATGACGGAGTCGCGGCTGACTGTCGCCCGGACATCGCCGACGACCTTCTTCTCGGTCGCGACAGGGGAGGTGAGGGTGCCGGTGTCCGCCGCGGTGGCGGAGTGGGTCAGTGGCACCAGTAGCGCGGCACCCATGGCGATGGGCAGGATGGTTTTCGCTAGGCGGTTCATTGTGCGGTCCTTTCGACGGTCTGCACTCCGGTCCCGTCCGAAGTCGTGTGCCGCTGCGGCGGGTTACGGAGAAGGGCAACTCTCCAAGCATGGCGTGCGCATGTCAATGCATGGCTGAATGAAGGCCCACGGCGGCAGTGTCCCGACCGCTCCGCCGTGCGGATCCGGTGCGCCAGAAGATCGCGAAGGCGCCGACTTCGGCCAGTTCGGACCGCCGGCCCCAGGGGTGGGCTCCTACGGTGCCGTCGCGGGAGGCAGCCGCACAACGGCGGACGCCCGCCCCGGGCGGAAGCGCCGGAGCGGGCGTCGCAGGCGCGCGCAGTGTGCGCGCCGGTGGATCACATACCGCAGCTCGGTGCCGACCAGAAGCGGCCGTCGCCACCGGCGACGTGCGTGTGGTCGTTGTGACCCGGGTAGCCCGGGCCGAGGATCTCCGTGAAGCCGTGGTTGCGGGCCGCCAGAGCCAGGGCGCAGAAGCCCTGCGAGCCCGCGCCGAGGTCGGCCGCGTGGCCGTACATGTGGCGGCTGTTGGCCGCGCCACCGGCGTTGCTGTTGCAGGTGACGCTGCGGAAGCCGCCGTTGACGGTGATCGGCCTGTCGCCCATGGCGTGGCGCATGGCCTGCAGCTTCCACATGGTGACCAGGGCGTTGGCGCGGGCCGTGGCCGCGCTGACCTTGCCTCCGGACCAGTCGGAGTTGCAGTTGTTCAACTCGCCGTAAGTGAAGTTGACCGGGGAGCAGTCGTCGTCCTGGAGCTCGTAGATCTTGCCGAAGGTGGCCGGGCCCGCGACGCCGTCGGCGCCGAGACCGTAGGCCGACTGGAAGCGCTGCACCGCGGCCTTGGTGGCCGGGCCGAACTGGCCGTCAATGGCGAGCTGACTGCCCGAGCCCGGGTATCCGGCGACCCGGATCTGGAGCTGTCGCACGGCTTCGCCGGACGAGCCTTCGCTGAGCGATCCGCTCCAGGTGTAGCAGCCGTCGGCGATGGACGCCTCGGCGACGGCGGCCGGTGCGGCGTTCGCGACCGCGGGCAGGGCCGCGGGGGCGGCGAGCATCAGGCCCGCGCCCGCCAGTACCGACACCAGCCCTCTGACAGAACGTAACCTCATGTGGGGGGACTGCCTCTCATCACTCGGTGGTACCGGTTGGAGAGGCATGAGAGTGGCGTCATTCGCCGCCCTTGTCAAGAACACGTCATGGAAAGGGTGGGATCAGGTAAAGGCCCCGCGGGTGGAGGCGTGCGGCCCGGGCGGCCACGGCCTGCGGTGCGACCCGTGACGGAACCGCCCGGCAGGCCGCCCCGACCACCCGAGCGCGCCTTACGCGGGAACGTGCCCGGCGTGGACGGGCGCGCCCACCTCCGGCCACCGCGGGATCGCCCCCTGACAGACCCGCGGCCCCCGACGAACACCGTGACGGAACCTGTTCCCATGTGATCGGCGGAGCGTCGGAGGCGCCGGCTCACTCGTCGATCGACGTGCCGAAGCGCGCCTCGGTCCCAAAAGCGCCGAGCGAGCCCGCGCCGTACGACCACGATCCCGTGCTCACCGTCCCGGCCGTGGAGGCGGCGAGCCACCAGACCGCCCCGTCCCCGGTGTTCTCGCCGGGGGCAGCGGCCAGCAGCTCGGAGCGGCGGTCGGCGTCCGTGTCGGCGAGCCGGACCTGTGCGCCCCAGCGGTCCCCCTCCTCCGCCGTGCCGGGCACGCCCGCCGAGCTCTGGTCGAAGGACTTCGCGCCCACCGGGGTCAGCCCGGCGGCCGAGCCGCGCAGGACCCGCACCCCGCCCGCGTCCGCCACGGTACCGACGTCCTCACCGGGCACGCCCACGGCCAGATCGACGTATCCGTCACCGTCGATGTCGGCGAGGGACACATCGGCGCCGAATCCGTCGCCGAGCTCGGCGGTACCGGGCACACCGGCACTGTTCTGCGTCCACACCTGGTCGGGTGTGCCGAGTTCGTTCACGTCGTCCATGCCGTTCTCGGAACCCAGGTAGACGCCGACCACTCCGCCCGTGAGGGGTTCGTTCTCGTCCTCGGGCTTGTCCGGCCTGCCGTAGACCAGGTCGTCGTACCCGTCGTTGTCGATGTCGCCGGACGCCGTGGCGGAGCCGCCCAGAAGGTCGCGGGTGTAGACCGGCCCGTCCGCCGCGCCCATGTACAGGAAGGACCGAGGCCTGTAGTCCTCCTCCAGGCTGCTGCCGGACACGAGCAGGTCCGCGTATCCGTCACCGTCGTAGTCTCCGGTCGTCAGGGAAGCGGGCTGCACCGAGTGACGGCCGGGAACACCGGCGGTGTCGAGCCGGCCCGTTCCTTCCAGCACGCCGCCGCCGTAGGTGAACAGGAAGGCGCCCCCACGGTCGGCCACGGCGAGGACGTCACCCGGTGTGGTTCCGGAGAGCCGAGCGGCGGCCACCGCAAGGCCGAACCGGGTGTCCGCCGCGGGCGCGCCCGACCCCAGGGTGACGCTGCGCGCGGGGGTCAGCCCGGCCCGGGATCCGTAGAGGACCGTCACCCGGCCCGCGTCGCTCACGGAACCCTCGTCCTCACCCGGTGCGGCGACGATTGCGTCGTCGTAGCCGTCGGCGTCGAGGTCCCCCGTGGCCACGGCGGTGCCGAAGCCGTCACCGGACTCGGCGGAGCCCGGGACGCCCGCGGTGGCCTGACCGAAAACGGCGGTGCGGACCCGGGGGAGACTCGTGGCGGTACCCATGCCGCTCGCGGCGCCGTACTGGACGGTGACGTAGCCCGCCCCCTTCTTGCCGCCGTCGGTGCCGCCCGGAGCGCCGGTCAGGACGTCGTCGTAACCGTCGCCGTCGAAGTCGCTGTTGCGGTCGTCGGCGTAGGTGCCCCCGGGTGTGCCCGCGAGGGCCGCAGGCGCGGCGGTGAGGGCCACACCGCTCAGCAGCAGGAACGAGGTGGCGGCAACGGCCGTGGAACGTCTGTGGGTCATGATCTGCTTCCGTGTGCGGGTCGACGGGGGGCGCGGTCACGGGTTGGATCCATGGCGCACAGGAAACGTTGCGGCCCACCGGTCTTCTGTGACAGAGCGGTGACGCGTCGGGGCCCGGGGTGCCTGTTGCGCGTTCGATGTTCGACCTCACCCCTCCCACGGCGCGACCGCCTGTCCGCCACCTGCCGAGCCGTCGCCGGTCTCGTCCCCGACCGCCCCGCAGCATCTGAGAACAGGCCACGACCGGGCCGGACGCCTCCCGCCCGCTGTCACGCACCGACTCGTCAGCCCGTGACGTCCCTCAGGCGCCCGGTCCCGGGTCGGGCCGCGCGGGCTCGTGTATCCCGGCCCTCGCGGCCTCCAGCTGGGCGGCGAACGCGATGCCGAGGAAGAGCGCCACGGCGGTCAGATGGGCCCACAGCAGCAGCGCGATGAAGGCGGTGAGCGGACCGTAGACCGCGCCGAAGGCTCCGCTCTTGCCGACGTAGAGCGCGAGCAGCCAGGTCGCCGAGACCCACAGCACGAGGTGGACCGCGGAACCGAAGGCCAGCCACGTGTAGCCGGGCTGGTCGCGGCGCGGCGACCAGCGCAGGATCACGGCCGAGGCGACCCAGGCCAGCAGCAGTCCCGCCGGCACCTCGAGGAAGCCCCACCAGCCGGAACCGGCCGGCTCGCCGAGGGAGCGGGTGACGGCGTCGCCCACGGCCTCACCGGCGACGAGCACCACGAAACCCAGCACCATGGGCAGGCCGGCGGTGAGGGCGAGCAGCAGCGCCCGGGTGTACTTGCGGGGGAGGGGGCGGTCGCGCTCTATGCCGTAGATGCGGTTGGCGCCCCGTTCGATCTGACCCATCGCCGAGGCGAGGTTGAGCAGGGCGAAGGCCAGGCCCAGCCACAGCGCCAGCGTGCTCCACACGTCGCTGTCGGCACTGCGGCGGGTCCCCTCGAACGCGTTCTGCACCACCTCCGCGCCGGCGCCCGGCACGATCCGGCCGAGGGTGAGCTCGACGACCTCGCCGACGCCCTCGGTGTGCACCGAGGTCGCCAGCCCGACGAGCACGACGGTGAAGGGAACCAGGCCGATCACCATCTGGAAGGCGAGTGCCCGCGCGTTGGTGAAGCCGTCCGCGTAGCGGAAGCGGGTGAAGGAGTCGGCGAGCAACCGCAGACCCCCGTACCGGCGCAGGGCGGTCAGGGCTTCGTCGCCGGAGAGTTCCTCTCCGAGCATGTCCCGGGTCTGCGGGACGTGGACGGCGGTTCCCATGATGCGTCGGCTCCTCCGGTCGGGCGGCGAGTGCGGCTTGCCACCCGTCCGCATGCCCCGTGAACGGGCCGGTAGCACGCACCGCGCGGCCTCGACCGCCTCAGCCGGCCCCGCCCACGGCCCGCCGGGAGGACAGCCGGCGACGCGCTGTCCGTCCTCCCGTCCGGCAGAGGTCACTTTTCGGCGAGTGCCGCGAGGACGGTGGCCGCCAGCGCGGCCCGGGTGACCATGCCGGAGACGCAGGTGCCTTCCGAACGGGCGTGTGCGCCCTGTCCGACCGCTCCGATGCCGTCCAGGACCGGCACACCGGCTGCCGCGAGGAAGTTGCCGTCGCTCGCTCCGCCGACCGACGCCTCCGCGAGGTCGTGTCCGAGCCGTCGGGCACAGGCCTTCGCCAGGTCCGCGAGTTCCGCGACGTGTTCACTGCGTTCGAAGACCGGGCGGTTCCAGTCTCCCGTGACCGCCAGCCGGGTGCGGGTGTCGACGGGGCGCAGGTCTGCGAGGGCCTGAGTCATGCGTTCCTGTTCGGCGGCGGTGGACACGCGGACGTCCAGGCGGGCGCAGGCGCGGCCGGCCGTGACATTGCTGCGCGTGCCTCCTTCGATCACTCCGACGTTGAGGGAGGTCCCGGCGGCGTGGTCGCGCAGCTCCGTCAGGCGCAGGATCTGGCGGGCGAGTTCGTCCACCGCGCTGGCTCCGGCGGTGGGGTCCAGTCCCGCGTGGGCCTCGGTGCCGGTGACGGTGAGGGTGAACAGGCCGACCCCCTTGCGGGCGGTTTTGATGGCGCCGTCGGCGGCGCCTTCGAAGACCATGGCGAGGCGGTGGTCGCGGCCCGTCTCGACGATGGCCTCGTGGGAGGCGAGACTGCCGGTCTCCTCGTCGCCGTTGAGCACGAGGGTGACGGCCGGCCGGGGCAGACCCAGCGTGTCGAGCGCGCGCAGGGCCCAGACAGCCTGGACGAGGCCGGCCTTCATGTCGAAGACGCCGGGCCCGCTGATGGCGTCGCCCTCCCGGTGGAAGGGCCAGGTGTCCAGGGTGCCGGTCGGCCAGACGGTGTCGTAGTGGCCCACCAGCATGACCGGGCGCTCGTCGGCCGCGGTGGCACCGCGCGCCGGGTACCGGCGGATCATGATGTCGCCGGCCTCGGCGCGCGGCAGGATCTCCTCCGTCTCCGGGGTTCCCAGATGCTGGTCGAGCCACTGGCGCAGCCAGGCGAGGCAGGTGTCCAGGGCGCCCAGGTCGTCGCTGGCACTGCCCTGTGCGGTGTAGGCGGCCAGGTCGGCGACCATGTCCTCCCGGTGGTGTTCCAGCCAGCGCCGGACGGCCGTGGCCTGTTCGCCGTCGGGGAGGTCCCGGACCGCGGGCTGCCGGGTGAGCCGGTCGAGCTCGTCAAGCCGGGCTTCGGACATCTTCTGTGGTGCGCCTTCCAGTTCGCGCAGCCCGTCCAGGACGGTCCGCAGGAGGGCTGTGGGCAGCCCCAGGTCCGTGGCGTACGCGATGACGTCGCCGTAGTGGGTGGTGACCTCGACCGGACGGTGGCGGACGGCCAGGTCGCGCCAGATGCCGCTGCGGTCCTTCGGCTGGGTGCGCAGCCAGCCGGTGAGACGGTCGAAGGCGGCCTCGCGCTCCGTGGTGTCCGCCCCCTGCCGGAAGGGGTGGGGGTCGAACGCGTCGAACGCCTCGAGCGTGATGCCGCGCCGGTCGGCCACGGCGAATATCTCCGCTGCGATCCCGGCCATGGCCGGACGGTGGCGGTCGATGAGGTCGGCCATGGGCGCGTCGGCGAGGGCCGTGGCGGCGAGCATGGCGCCGAATCCGGCCTTGGCCCACAGGTAGCCCTCGACGTTGTCGCTGGCCCGGGCGGGACCCCAGCTCTGCAAGTCGGCGACCAGGGCGCGGACGCGGTCGCTGACGGGGGAACCGTGGGGCTCGCCGATGACGAGGGCTCCCGGGCCGCCGTCCTGGATCACTCCGGGCTCGGCCACGTCGGCGAAGATGTTGACGAACGCCGCGACGGTGCGGTCGGCGCCGATGAGCCCGGCGATCAGGTCCTCGTTGAAGCCGTTCTGCACGGAGACGACGTAGCCGTCCGGGGCCAGGCGGGGGGCGATCCAGTCGACGGCGCCCTTGGTGGCCTGTGCCTTCACCGCGAGCAGGACACGTTCGAGCGGCCCGGTGAACTCGTCGGGAGTGGTGGCGGTGACCGTGAGACTCGTGCGGCGATCGCCGTCGGCGAGGACGAGACCGTGGGCGCGGATGGCGTCGACGTGCGCGCGGTCGGTGTCGACGAGGGTGACGGGGTGGCCCGCGCGGGCGAGGGCGAAGGCGAGAGTGCCGCCGATCGCTCCCGCGCCCACGATCGTGTAGGCGGTCCGATCCGGGCTGTTGTCGCTCATCGGGCGTGTTCCTCTGTCGTGGTGACGGCCGCGAGGGGTGCGGAGGATGCGGTGGCGCGGGTCTCGTCGGCCTGCCAGATCCGGGGAAGATGAAGAGCCCCGGTGCTCGACCCGCCGTCGACGCGGAGGATTTCCCCCGTGATCCAGGAGGCTTCAGGTCCGGCGAGCCAGCACACGGCGCGGGCGATGTCCGCGGGCGTTCCGGGGCGCCCCAGCGGGTTGACGCCGATGGCCCGGGCGTACTCGGCGGAGACGGGGTTGCAGTCGCTGTCGACCAGGACGAAGCCGGGGCTGACCGCGTTGACGCGAATGGCGTGGCCGCCCAGCTCGAGGGCGGCGGCCCGGGTGGCCATCTCGAGGGCCGCCTTCGAGCTGGCGTACGGTCCGCCGCCCGGGCGTGAGCGCAGGGCGGAGCCGGAGGAGATGTTGACGACGCAGCCGGGCCGGCCTTCCGCCACGGCGAGGCGTGCGAGAGCCGCGGTGGTCAGGACGGGGGCGCGCACATTGACGGCGAACAGCCGGTCCCAGGCCGTCGCGGAGACCTCGGCCATGTCCAGGGAGGGGTAGATGCCCGCAGCGTTGACCAGGACGTCCACCGGGCCGTTCGCCGCCCATGCCTCTTCGACGAGGGCGGTCGACTCACCGGAATCGGCCAGGTCGGCGGTCCGGGTCGCGGCGCCGGAACCGAAGCGGGCGGCCGTGGCCCGGAGCGCTTCGTGGTCGCGGTCGGTGAGCGTGAGCGACGCGCCCTGAGCGGCGAACGCCTCGGCGATCGCGCTGCCGATCCCGCCCGCGGCCCCGGTGATGAGAATGTGGCGCGTCACTTGAACTCCTTGTCCTTGGTCTCGGGCATCGTGAGGTAGACGACGAGGGAGATCAGCGAAGCGACGGCCACATAGATCCACAGCAGGTCGCTGTGGCCGCTCTCGTGCAGCCACGTCGTGACGTACGGTGCCGTGCCTCCGAAGACCGCGACGGCCAGTGCGTAGGGCAGGGCGATGCCGGTGGCCCGGACCTCCGCGGGGAACTGCTCGGCCATGATGACGGCGCAGTTGGCGGAGTAGCCCAGGATGAGCATCATGCCCACGAGCTGGACCAGGAACAGGCTGAGGAAGCTGTTGCCCAGCAGGTGCAGCAGCGGCCAGGCAAGGACGACGAACCCGCCGGCGAAGCCCGCCATCGTCGGCTTGCGTCCGAGCCGGTCCGAAAGCTTCCCGGCGAAGGGCAGCGCGCACACGAAGACGATCAGGCACAGGGTCTGCGAGAGCAGTGCCGTCTTCAGCGGGATGCCGGTGGTCAGGTTCGCGTAGGTGGGCAGGTAGTTGACCCAGATGTAGTAGGTGAGCGTGCCGGCGATCGTGATCCCGGCGACCCGCAGCGTGGCCGCGGGGTGCTCCACGAACATCGCCTTGACCGGGTTGGCGCGGGTCCGGCCGCTGACCTGGGTCTGGGCGAAGGACTCGGTGTCGTCGACCGCGACGCGCAGCCACAGGCCCACCAGTCCGAGCAGCGCCCCGAAGACGAACGCGACACGCCATCCCCAGGAGTGCAGGGCACCGTCGCTGAGCCACGACGTGGTGAGGGTGCCCAGGAGCGAGGCGATCAGGACGCCGCCGGCGACCGACACCTGCTGCCAGGAACCGGCGAAGGCACGGCGGCCCCGGGCCGCGGACTCGACGAGGAAAGCGGAGGACGAACCGAACTCGCCGCCGGCGGAGAAGCCCTGCACGAGGCGGGCGACGAGGAGCAGCAGCGGCGAGAGGACACCGATCTGCTCGTAGGAGGGGGTGATGGCGATCAGGAAGCCGGCCCCCGCCATGAGGCCGACGGTGAGTGTCATGCCCTTCTTGCGGCCGTGGCGGTCGGCGTAGGCGCCGAGTATCGCGGCGCCCACGGGGCGCATGACGAACCCGACCGCGAACACGGCGAGAGTCGACAGCAGGGCGACTGCCCCGTCCCCCGTGGGGAAGAACTCGTCCGCGATGATCTTCGCGAAGATCGAGTACAGCGCCCAGTCCACCCATTCGACGGTGTTGCCGATGGTGCCTGCGACGATGGCCTTGCGCTGGCCGCCGCTCAGCTTCCCCGGGGCGGACACGCCGCCCTCTTCGTTCTGAGACCCGGCGGACATGTCAGATCTGGTGTTCATGGCGTGCGCTCCGAGGGGACGGGACGGGCTGTGGTCGGGCTGTGCAGTACGCCGCGCGCGGCGTCGGCGAGCTGGGCGTGCGTGGCGAACCAGACCCCGCGGTGCGCCGTGATGTGATCGAGCAGCTCGCGCAGCACGACCAGGCGTGAACGGTGACCGATGACGTGCGGGTGCAGCGTGAGCTGGAAGACTCCGCCGTCGCGGTAGGCGGCGTCGAACTCGTCCCGCCAGATCTCTCCCACGTCACGGGGCCGGCTGTGGGGGCGGACGGAGCCGTAGCGATCCATCGTGAAGTACGGCGCGTCGTCCCGGATCCAGTCGACAGGGATCTCGACCAGACCGGTGGAGCGCCCCCCGGCGACGATCTCGTAGGGCTCGTCGTCGGCCATGAGTGAGGAGTCGTAGGCGAACCCGAGCTCGAGCATGATGTCGAGAGTGGATGCGGAGAAGTCCCACGAAGGAGTCCGGATGCCGACCGGGCGCTGCCCGGTCAGCGTGGTGAGGGTTTCCAGGGCGCGTGCGGTCAGCTCCCGCTCGTCCTCGCGCCCCAGGAGCATGTTCCGCTCGTGAATCCAGCCGTGGACGGCCAGCTCGTGCCCGTCCCTGGTGTAGGCGCGGGCTTCCTCGGGGTGGAGGAGGGCGGAAACAGCCGGCATGAAGAACGTGGCGGGCACTCCGTGGCGCGCCAGCAGCTTCAGGATTCTCGTGGCACCGACGCGGGCGCCGTATTCGCCCTGGGCCAGCCGGCCCGGACTGGTCTCGCCGTCGCGCAGGGGGATCGTCTCGTGGTCGGAGTCGAACGACAAAGCGACGGCGATGCGCGCGTCACCGGGCCAGCCGTCGGGAACCAGGCGCCGGCCGGCGCGTACGGCATCGACGTGACCTCGCCACATGGTCTCCGGCCAGCGCCAGCTCTCCGCGGGCAGGCCGGGGTCTTCTGAGGACATGGTGACTCCACGGGGGTTGTACGTGCTGGGGGAGGGAGAGGGGGGCCGCGGCGCGGCAGAGTGTGGTGTGCGGGTCCGGCGGTTCAGGCGGGTCGGCCCATCCGGTACCAGGAGTACTTCATGGTGGCGAGGTGCAGCGTCACGTCGGAGGCGACAAGTCCGGGCAGCGACCCGATGACATCGCTGGTGTACGGGTACAGATCCGCGCGCCGGGGCAGCACCATGTGCCCGACGAGGTTGAAACGCCCGGTGGCCGCGCTGAGGAATTTCGTCCCCGGATGCTTGACGAGCTGCCTGCCCGCCGCGTCCAGCTGTCCGGGTTCGATGGAGAGCCACACCATGAACTCCGCGTCGAAGCCGAGGAGGGACGGTTCGACGAGGGTACGGAACTGGAGGACGCCGCGGGAGATGAGCCGGTCCATGGCGCGCGCGACGCTGGATTCGGCACGGTCCAGGCGCCGGGCGAGGACACTGACCTGCGCCCGGCCGTCCTCCCTCAACGCCGCGGCGATCTCCTGCTCGAGCGGGGTGAGCGCTTGTGGCGCGCGGTCCCGGTCGGTGCGGTCGACGGAAGACGAAGCGGGCCGCAGGTCGGCGGCTGCTGCGGCCGGGAGCAAACCGGTGTCCCACATCGCCGCCGAGGTGAAGGACCGGATGACGGGAACCACCTCGGTACTCGTGATGAGGTCGGTCGCCGGGAGATCGGTGAACAGCATCCGCATCATCTCCTCGTTGTCACGGGCAACGAAGTCGACGACGAGGTCGGCCGATCCGGTGACGACGGCCACGAAGCGGACGTCGGGGCTCTCGCTGAACCGGGCCGCGGCCTCCAGCCCGCGACCGGGGCGGGTCTGGACCCGGACCAGCATGGAGGATCCCTCCCGTGTCCGGTCCAGTTCCAGAGTGCCGGACACTCTCAGCAGTCCCCGCTCCCGCAGGGCCGTGTAGCGGCGCTGGGCGGTGGTCTCGCTGGCACCCACCCAGCGCCCCACCGCGCTCCACGGGGCACGACCGTTGAGCTGGAGCGCTGCGATGACGCGGCGGTCCAGCTCGTCGACGGTGCCCTTGAGGGCTTGCTGGGTCATGCGATGAAGCTAACCAGCGCTTTTCAGCCAGTCAATGGCGGAATCCTGCATTGTCGCTGGTCAGCGTGGGGTAATCAGGCGCGGTGAGCTCCGGACGGCGAGGAAAGCCCAGGTCCGGCCATTCCGGTGAGTAGCCGGAGGATGCAGGATTTCCCCACATCCGCCACCGGAAGAGTTCACCGACCCGCTCTCCCCACCCCTGACCTCCGCTTCTTCGCGTACTGCCGGTAGTCGTCGTCCTCACGCCCCGAGCAGTGACACCGGCCGTCGGTGGCGCGAGCGCCGTGATGGGAGGGGACCGGGACGTCGCCATGGGTGAGGTCTGAGGTCACCCCGGATGCGCGGGGATGGGGGACGCGCAACGCTCAAGGGCGCACTCTGCGAATCGTCGAGGAAGCATGGAAAAGCGGAGACGGCACGCTGCGGCTGATCGTCTTCGTGGATGCGGCCACCTGCGCCGCACCTACCCTCGCTGGTGGCGCCCGGCTCGCGGGTCTGCTGTAACGGTGCTGGGGCGCGAGCCGGATTCTTCGGAGTCCGGCGGTCTGAGGATGTCGAGAACGTGCCGCCGGCTCCGTCCCCGGGACACCAAGCGGCCACCACCGGCCGCACGAGCAGGAGGAGAAGCCGGCATGGCGATTCAGCGGATGGACAACGTCGGCATCGTCGTCGGGGACATGGATGCCGCCATCGCGTTCTTCGTGGAACTCGGTATGGAGCTGGAGGGCAGGGGGGAGGTCGAGGGCCTCTTCGCCGACCAGTGCACCGGACTCGACGGCGTCCGCTGCGACATCGCGATGATCCGGACCCCGGACGGTCACAGCCGGCTCGAGCTGGCGCAGTACCGCAGCCCCGCGGTGATCAGCGCCGGGCCGCGCGACCGGCCGCACAACATCCTGGGCACGCACCGCGTCATGTTCGCCGTCGACGACATCGAGGACACCGTTGCCCGCCTGCGCCCTCACGGCGCCGAGCTCGTCGGCGAGATCGCCCGGTTCGAGGACAGCTATCTCCTCTGCTACGTCCGCGGGCCGGAGGGCATCATCGTCGGACTGGCCGAGCAACTGCGCTGAGAAGGAGGAGCCGGCCACCGGTACGCAGGGCGGGCACGAAGGCGCGGGTGCCAACCGGTGAAGGCGCGACGCTGTTCACCGGTGACGGTTTTCCGGGTGAGGGGTGAAGCGGGACAGCCGTCTGCGTACGCGGGCACCGCGACCCGCGGTGTCGGCGGTATGGATGACCGGTGTCGTCACCAACTGGCCATGACATCGCGCCCCTGTGGAACGGCGATATCCAGGAGGCCGGGGAAACGGGCGTCGAGATCTTCACGGCGGAGCTGGTTCAGCCGCCGGGTTCCCTCATCCCGCTGGCGGATCACGCCTGCTTCCCGAAGGACCTTGAAATGGCCGCTCTGGGTGGACTTGCTGACCGGCAGTGCGAATGTCGTGCACGCCAGTTCACCATCTGCTTCGACCTCTGCGAGCCGGGCGACGATGGCCAGTCGCACCGGGTCGCTCAGGGCGGCCAGGACGGCGGTGAACCGCAGGTGGGCGCGGTCGGGGTGCACGAGTTTCGTCGCGGTACGGCTGGCCATACCCGCAGCATAGCCAATCATGTTCGGGGTGGGCGAACATCTGCTATGTTCGGAAAACCCGAACATGCTCCCCGTGGAGGAATGGATGCCCCTCGACCGCCTTCCCGCTGCACGCAGCGGTCGGACACCGTGCCGCGACCGCCGGGCCGAGCCCTCGGGCTCACCCGGCACAGATCAGGACAAGCAGACCAGACCCGGTGCGAGGCGGAGATTCTGGGGTGCTGCCTACGCGCTGCTGATCCTGCTGACCGGCACGAACCTGCCTACGCCCTTGTACCAAGGCTATGAGGCGCGGTTCGGCTTCTCACCGCTGGTCGCCACACTGATCTTCGCGGCATACGTCGGCGCCCTGATCCCGTCCCTGCTGGTAGCGGGACCGTTGTCGGATGCGGTCGGCCGCCGGAAGGTGCTGCTGCCAGCGGTAGCCCTGGCCGCACTGGGATCGCTGGTCTTCGCCCTCGCCGCGGACACCGAGTGGCTCTTCGCGGCACGCATCCTGCAGGGCCTCGCGCTCGGCGCGGCCTCGGGGCCCTTGACCGCATCGCTGGCGGAACTGGAACCCTCCGGCAACCGGCGCAAGGCCGCGCTGGTGTCGACCGTGGCTTCCATGGGCGGCCTCGGCCTCGGCCCCGTGCTCGCCGGCCTGCTTGCTCAGTATGCTCCGGCACCGCATGTGCTGCCGTTCGTCGCGGACATCGTGCTGCTGGTACCGGCGGCAGCAGCGATCACCGCCCTGCCGACGACCCGCCCAGCGGCTCGATGGCGACCCCGCCGACCCGCGATTCCCGCCGCGATGCGGGCAGTTTTCGCCACCAGTGGAACGGCCAGTTGTCTCGCCTTCGCCGTCGTCGGACTGTTCCTCACGCTGATCCCCACCTACGTGACCACCCTGTCGGGCAGCGAGAATCTTTTCCTGGGCGGCGCGGCCGTGGCCCTGATGCTGGTCTGCTCCGTGCTCGCCCAGCTCGTCGCCTACGGACGGCCGGCCCGGGCCCTGGAGCTGACCGGCCTCCCGTTGCTGGCTGCCGGACTGGTGCTGCTCGCCCTCGCGGGGAGCGTGTCCTCGCTGACGCTGCTGCTCATCGCGACGGTGGTCGCCGGTATCGGGCAGGGGCTGGCGTTCCTGGGCGGCCTCACCGCGGTCAGCCAAGCAGCCACCGTCGATCGTCACGCCGAGGTGCTGTCCGGCTTCTACGTGATTGTCTACCTCGGCGTCGGCCTGCCCGTCATCGGAGTCGGCTTCCTCGCCACCGTTGCCGGACTTCTCGCCGCAGTCCAGTACTTCGCAGGCGTCGTCGCCCTGCTCTGCGTGACCGTGCTGATCGTCCTCGTCCGAGTACGTCACCGCGCTCTCACCACCGCAGCATCGGCACCGTGCGATACCGCCGGCGACTGACACCGGAACCAGGCAGGCGGTGGCGAGGCGGGCGCTTTGGAGGCAGGCTGGACTCACGGTCCATCGTCACAGTGGGGCCTCAAGGGCATTGCCTGTGTGTCGGGACCTCGTGACGTTCCGGAAGCCGGAGAACTACGCGATCCCGATGCCGTGATCGAGACAGACGTAGGGCAGACCTGGACAAGGGAATGGCACGTGGACAAGGCACGTTTGGTCGAGGCGACCGCTGAGAAAGCCGTCCATCATGGCACCCGGCCGCTCGACGTCGCGGACGTCGAGCGGGTGATCGACGCGCTCTTCGGCACCGTCGAGTATCCGGGCACGATCGCTCAAGCTCTCAAGCACGACGAATCGGTCGTCCTCGGCAGCTTCGGCAGTTTCCGCAGCGATGGCCGTGACGCTGCGTTCCGCGCGGGCAGGGCGCTGGTCGAATACCTGGACGAAAACGGCTGACCATGCCGTAGTGGAGCAGTCGTCGGCGGACATCAGCTGACGTTGGGTCCCTGGGCGTGGGGCGCTGGACCGTGCAAGGGCGTTGCCGTGTTCGCCTCGGCGATATGTCGCGCGGTCAGCCAGGATCGGGCAGGCAGTTGGTGTGCGCGGGGCAGGTGGTCTGCCCGAGGGGGTGTTCCGCCCTCCGACGACTCTGCCGTTCGTCGCGCGCCGTCCGCCGTCCGGTCAGCCTCCGAGTACCGATCCGAAGGACTTGTTGCGGTAGGTCAGGCCGAACGCCTTCTCGCTGAACGACACCGCGCTGGACGTCGTGAGCCCCGAGGCGCTGCCGCGCAGGATCCAGTCGGCACCGTCGGAGTAGTGGACGTCGTCGTCGAAGACGTCTTCGCCGCGGGCGGCGGCGGTGAGGTCCGCCCGGCCGTCGCCGTTCAGGTCCTGAAGCCGGAGACCCGATCCCATCTGGTCTGCGAACTCGACGGTGCCGGGCACATTCGTGGTGTTCTGCGTGAAGGACTGGGCACCGGTGCCGGTCAGTCCGGAGGCCGAACCCTTGAGCAGCGAGACCGCTCCGGCGTACTCGAGGGTGCCGACAGCCTCGGCGGACACGCCCACCGCCGCATCCGCGTAGCCGTCGCCGTTGACGTCGCCGACGGAGACGGCGCGGCCGAAGCCGTCGCCCGACTCGTTCGAACCCGGGACCCCCGCGGTGTCCTGGTCGATCAGCCGGCTGCGCGTGCTGCCCGGGATACCGCCGGTGCCGCCGTAGTGGACGGAGATGGCGCCCGCTCCCGAGGCCCCCTGTCCGTAGGTGACCAGGTCGTCGTACCCGTCCTTGTCGAAGTCGCCCGCCGCCCGTGCGTGGGCGGCGGTGAGCGGCACGCTCGCGGGATTGTCGGTGAACGTCATGCCGTCGGCGCCGCCCGCGTAGTAGCCGAGCCACACGCCCGTTTCCCCGTGCTCGTCGTCCTCGTAGTCGTTGTCCCCCGAGACGACCAGATCGTCGGCGCCGTCGCCGTCGAAGTCGCCCGCCACGACCGATCCGCTTCCCCGGGTCGCCCCGGAGGGGCCGGTCGACAGGTCGGTCTGGGCCGGAGCCGTGTTCCGGGTGAATCCGTCTCCGAACACCGAGATTCCGGAGTAACCGGTGACGGCGAGCTGATCGCGGCCGTCGCCGTCGAAGTCGCCGACCGCGAGGGTGGAGCCGTACAGGTAGCGGGACGACGAGTCCGGCGCCGCGTACACGGTCAGCGCACCGTTGACGAGCCCCCTGGAGCCACCCCACAGGATCTGGACGATGCCGAAGT
The DNA here is from genome assembly GCF_040638805.1 of Streptomyces sp. NPDC005925. Classification (NCBI taxonomy): domain Bacteria; kingdom Bacillati; phylum Actinomycetota; class Actinomycetes; order Kitasatosporales; family Streptomycetaceae; genus Streptomyces; species Streptomyces sp. NPDC005925. Next base: position 261,280 of record NZ_JBEXVL010000006.1, read on the forward strand.
CGGGAGCGGCCGTTGCCTCCTCCGACGGCACGCCGACAGCCAGGTCGGTGTAGCCGTCACCGTCGAGGTCGCCCGTGGCGTAGGACGTGCCGAACTTGTCGTACGCCTCCGCCGTGCCCGGAACTCCTGCGGTGTTCTGACTGATCAGTGAGGAACGGCTGGTCGAGACGCCGGAGGCCGAGCCGTACAGGACGGTCAGCTGCCCGGCCTGTGTCTGTCCGTTCACCGTGGCCTTGGGTGTGGCGACCACCAGGTCCTTGTAGCCGTCGCCGTTGAAGTCGTCGGCTGTGGCGCCGACGGCGGATGCGGGAGCCGCGAGGGGCAGTGCCAGGCCGCATGCCGCGAGCACGGCCACGGTGGTGGCTGCCTGAAGTCTTTTCCGCACGTCGACCCTCTTCACCTCGGTTGGGACTGTGTCCACAGAGGTGACTCCTGGGCCGGCCGCATGGTTGCCCCGCACCGTCGGTCGGGACCGGGATACACCGCTGCGGCCCGGGTGACGCGACCGCGGCCGGCGGCTTCCGGGGGTCGGCCGCCGCACCCGAATGGCGGACGAGGGGATACGAGTGACAAGCACTCGAGCTCCTGGCGTGCATTGCCTGCGAGACATCACCAGGACACCTCGCCGGGACGTGCCCGGTGGTGCGGTGAGGACGGTCGGTGCAACTCCGAACAGAACCACCGGAATGCCGATAGCGGACGCCGCGCTTCCAGAAGACGGCCGGCGGACGGAAATGGGGAGCAACTCGGTCCCCATTGCTCTTTGACTCGATTGTCCCCGGCCCGCGCACCACGATTCGGTGACACTCCGCCACCCCCGGTGGACGCACCGCAAAAACGGAACCGCCTGCCTCTATTTAATTTCGGTCTGCACCGTCAAGACTTCCTGGATGATGGAGGCCCGTGCTAACTTGTCGGCGCAGCCACCGCGTGCGGAGGCTGCGTTCTATCCCATACGTTTCCACTGCATCACGGATGACCGCGAAGGGAAGCGCAAAGGACGATGGGTTTATCGGGGGGTTTGTCCCTGGAGCGAATACGCTGCAGGGGGAAGATAAGAGTCGGGACAAGCCTTGGTTTCCACGGGCTTTCCTTATACGACGACAAGCGGTCCACCTGGACCGGTTTCGATGTCGATATGGCACGGGCGGTCGCCGTGGCATTGTTGGGCGACGCCGAAGCCATCGAATTCGTACCACTGACCTCCGCGGAGAGGTTCGAGGCGCTGGCGGAACAGCGCATCGACATGGGGTCCTACAACGCCAGCATCACCTACACGCGTGAGGCCGAGCACGGGCTGACGTTCATACACCCCGTACTTCACGACGGCGAAGTGTTCGCCACCAGACCCGAGAACCTCAGGCACGGCGCCGGATCGGACCTCTCCATCCGGGAGGTGAAGAGCGCCAGGATCGGGATGCTGGCAGGCTCGACCACCGCCGAGAACGTGTCGCGCTTGTGCCGTCGCGACAACATCGACTACACCCCGGTGCTCTACCGCACCCCGCAGGATGCTCTGGCCGGGTACCTCTCGGGAGAGGCAAGCGTCTACTGCCTCGATTCCTACCTGCTGGCCGGTGAGCTCTCCAGCAGCGGAGAAATCGACAACCATGTCTTTCTCCGTGAACAGGTGTCTCTCGAGGCGATGTCCCCCGTCGCGCGGAGCGCGGACTGGGATCTGGTCAGAGCCATCAGATGGGCACTCTTCGCTGTCATCGAGGCGGACAACCTCGGCCTGACCCAGCATTCTCTCCCGACCGCCGAAGAAGAGTCGGCCACGCCATATCTGCGCTCATTTCTCCGCCCTTCTGCCAGAACCGTGGAGAAACTCGGACTGCAACCCGACTTCACCTCTCTCATCCTTGAGAAGGTCGGGAGCTACTCCGACATCTTCGAACGCAATCTCGGCATGAGTTCGGCACTCAAGCAAGAACGCAAGGCCAATCACCTCAGGACACAGGGTGGAATGCTGTACGCACCCCTGTTCATCTGACCCGGAGGGAAGATGATAAATTCGATTTCGGCTGGTCCGCTGACCGGTACCCGCGTGGACGAGCATTTCTCCTACGTCGAGACAAAAAAGGCCGACGCCGACCCGGCCATCATGCACGACATCATTATGCAGGGTCATCACAAGGGCGCCATCGTGTATGTCGTACGCGACGCGTTCAGCGGTACGGCAGCCGCGAAGGTCGTGGAGAACTTCGATCGCCTCCTGTCCACGACCGGCGGTGGCAACCGCTCGGGAGACGGGTACGTCAACACCAACCAGATCGGCGCCACGCAGTTCTCGCGTTCCGGCGAGGAGTACGTGCGTGAGGTCATCAAGACCTCGTCGATGAGCCTGGACCTCTTCGAGGACGTCGCCCAGAGCGACATCGAGGCCATGTTCAACACCGTTCTGCTCGAGAAGACGTTCGCGAAGAAGGGCGTCGTCTTCCGCAGCAGCAGATTCAAGAACATGCCGGCCGGCTTCATCACGCTGCGCCGCTGGCTCGACAACGGGCAGATGTCACTGCTGCCCCACGACGACACGGCCCAGCTCGACGCCGCCAGGAGGGACGACTACGAGATCGCGAACGTTCGCCATGTCGTGTCCTACAACGCGGTGCTCGAATCCAGTGACGCGGGTGGGTCCCTGAAGGTCTGGAACATCAACCCGGACGACGCCTGCCGCGCCCGCCTAGGGCTCGTGGGCACCGGCTACCCGTATCCGCTCGAGGAACTGGAAGGAGTGGAGACCCTCACGGTCCAGCTCAACCAGGGTGATGCGTACTTCCTGAACTCCAGCTTCATTCACGGTGTCTCCAGCGTGCGGGCGGGGCGCCGGCTCTCCGCGGGCCGCTTCATCGGAAATATCGCCGACGACGTCGTGGCGTACTGGACCTGAGGGCGGACCCCACATGACACACACGCTGGACGAAGCGCCCTACGCCAGGGACCTGGCAACGAACGGGTATGCCTTCATACCGTCGGAGTTCTACTTCGGCAGTGTGCTCGACGGCCGGGAGACGAAGGAACTCCGCTCCGACTACCTGCAGTTGTCGGCCGCGTACGAGGACCTGGAGATCGATCCGTACTCCACCGGCAACAGGTACCGGAAGTACGCGCAGTTGCGGGTGGACAGGGATTCCACCGACTTCGAGTACGGCTATTTCGAGCCGTACCTCCAGACGAAGAAGTACAACCCGGACACGGGTGGGGTGGTCCGTACCTACCCGCTCATCAGCGACGAGCTGCGGAAGAACCGGATGCTGTCGCAGATTCTGCGGTCGGACATCAGCTTCCTCCGTTGCTACGACCGCATGGAGGCCGACCCGTCCGAGATGATGGTCGGGCTCCACCTCTTCCGCTACCTGGCGTACGCGGACGACCCTGCCTACAGCTCCCCGAACTGGCTCCACAAGGACGACGAGAACGTGGTCTTCGTCCATCTGGTCGAGACGTCGGCGAACATCGTGGGCGGCGACAACGTCATCGCCAGGGACGCCAAGTCCTTCGAAACGACGCTGCGGCTGAGCGACACCTTCGACACCCTCGTCGTCAACCACGACAAGCTGCACGCGGTGACGCCCGTGGGGACCCGCGGGACGAACACGGTGGTTCCCAGCCACCGCGACATCATGCTGGTGACATTCCAGACGAGGGATGCCTGATGCCCGGTTTCAAGTCGGCAGTCGTCACGGGTTCCGCAAGCGGTATCGGGCAAGCCGCCTGCGCAGGCCTCCTGAAAGCCGGCTACCACGTCCTCGGCATCGACAGGAACACCGCGGAACAGGCGGACGAGCGCTACGAGCACGTGGTCCTGGACGTCACGGACACCGATGAGCTGGCCCGTGTCATCGGTGACCGGTTCACGCCCGGCGACGACAATCTGCTCGTCACCTGCGCGGGGCAGCGCGAGATCTGCCACACCCGGGAACTGACGCACGCCAGGTTCCGCGAGATCCTGGATATCAACACGACGTCGGTCTTCGTGGCGAGCCAGTCGTTCTGTGAAAGGCTGATCAGCGAGTCGCTGTCCGGAAACATCGTCAACGTGGCGTCGGTCTCCGGTTTCCTCGGAGAGCCCAACAGGACGGCCTATGTGACGTCCAAGCACGCCACCATAGGACTGACCAAACAGTTCGCCGTGGATTACGCGCAGTTCTCCGTTCGCGCGAACGCGGTCGCCCCTGGCGTGATCAGGACCCCCATGACCGAGGAGTATTTCTCCGACAGCGACCAGGTCGCACGCATCCAGCGGGGCCAACTGGTGCCGAACATCGGCGAAGTTGATGACGTGGTTCGCGCTATCCTGTTTCTCGCCGACCAGGACGCGAAATTCGTGACCGGCTCCACCGTCTTCGTCGACGGTGGCTGGAGCGCGGCGAAAGACCTGTAATACCAAAACGTGCAAAGTGTGTGAGACAGGGAGAACCGGTGGAAGACTACATCCTCGTTGTCGGCGCAGACGTAACGCTGAGGGAGCGAAGTCTCGCGGGAGCGCTCCGCGCCGCATCGGGTAAGCCGGTGTACTCGGTATCGAAGCACAAGGAGTCACCTGGCCTGCGGTACTTCGACGGCAGCATTTTCTCGGACATCGCGGACCACGAGACGATCATCGCCGAGACGGAGAAGCTCGCTCGGGCGACCGGCCGCAGGCCCTGCGCCGTCGTCCCCACGAATGACTTCACCGTGACCTCCTCGGCGCTGGTGGCGGAACACTACGGCCTGCCCCGCAACTCGCCGCGCACCGTGGAGCTGTGCCGCGACAAGCTGGCGATGAAGGAAGCGTTCGCCGAGGCGGGCATACCGATCCCCAGGTTCCACGGGTTCACCACGTACGACGAGCTCATGGCCGGCGTCGACGAGTTCACGTTCCCCGTCGTCATCAAGCCGCGCCACATGGCGGGCAGCCTCGGCGTCATCAAGGTGGACAGCAAGGAGGAGCTGGCCGACGCCTACGCCAGAAGCGTGGCTGATGTGCTCTCCATCGACGGGCAGGCGAACTCTCCCGAGGACGTCTTCCAGGTCGAGGAGTACATCGACTACGAGTACGAGGTGAGCGTCGAGATCGCCCACTTCCAGGGTGAGCGGATCGTTCTCGGAATCACGGACAAGCAGCTCGGGCCGGAGCCCTACTTCGTCGAGACCGGCCATGTGGTGCCGTCCGTGCTGAGCACGAACACCTCCCTCGTCGAATGGGCCCTCAAGTCGTGCGAGGTGCTCGGCATCGAGTACGGCGTCGCACACTTCGAGGCCCGGGTCAACACGGCCGGAGACATCAAGGTCATCGAGGTCGCCGCCCGCACCGGCGGCGACGCGATCATGGATCTGATCGAGGACGTCTACGGGGTGAACCCCTACGAGATGCACGTCCTCTCCTACCTCGGAAAGCATCCCGAGCGTAAGGAGTTCACCCCGCGGGGCGTCGCCGCCGTCGCCTTCCTCAAGGCCGCCAACGGGACGGTCACCGAAGTCCGGAAGAACGCCGAGGTGCTGAAGGCTCCGGACATCAAGTTCTACGCCATCACGGCGGGCCCCGGTACCCGGGTGAAGCCGCTCACCTCATGGCTGGAGCGCCAGGGGTTCGTCCGCTTCTACTGGCCCGACAAGTCGGTCGCGTACGGTTCGGCGCCCAGCGACGAAAACCTCGTCCGGGCCCGTGAGATCGCGGCCGACATCTTCGTGGTGGAGGAGTGAGATCCGCTCGGCTCACCTTCAACTACTTCATGATCTCACGCGCCCTGGGCGCGTTGTGTGATCAGTTCCTGCTCTTCGCGGTACCGCTCGCCGTGCTGCACGAGACCCACTCGGCCAGTTACGCGGCCGTATCCTTCGTGATCGAATGGATACCCCGGGTCATCGGATTCCCCCTGATCGGTTCCGTCATCGACGGGCTGCCGCTCAAGTGGGTGTTCCTCGCGCTGGACGTGGCCCGCGTGGTCCTCCTCGTCATAGCGGCGGCCCTCGTCGGTCCGTTCGGCGCGTTCAGCACGCTCCCGGCTTTCATGGCATGCATGTCCGTCTGCTATGTCGTGAACTTCCTGGGAATAGAGGCGACCATTCCCAACAACCTGCCCGAGCAGGACTTCCCGCGTGCCCACTCCCTGGTCCAGGGAGTGGAGCAGGCGTCGCAGGTGGTGGGCCCGGTGCTGGCGGTCCTCATCTACAACACGGGCAGCATCGAGTACGTGCTCATCGCGTGCGCCGTGCTCTTCGCCCTGTCCGCGGTCAACATCGGGCTGCTGTCCCTCCAGGACTCGTCCGCCGCGAACTCCGCCTCCCTCGCCCGTGTGATATCGACCAACAAAACGGCGTTCAGGATCCTTCTGAAGCGACGGGAAATCCTGTATCTCAGCGGGATGACCTGGGTGGTCAATTTCGTCTACGGCACGGCGCTCGCCATCAGTGCGGCGATGGTCGTCCAGCACTTCGACAGAGGCTCCTCAAGCCTCGGCGGAATGCAGTCGGTGGCCGCGGTCGTGGCTGTTTCCCTGTTCGCGGCGATCCCGCATCTCGTCCGCCGGGCAGGAATCCCGTTCGTCGGAAAGCTCTCGCTGGCCGTGATGATCGCCTGCGGATTCCTGCTCGGATTCTCGCCGAACTTCCTTGTGTACGCCGCCGCCTACTCTCTTCTCATAGCATTCGACGGCGGATTCAACGTATACGTGAGAACGATGCGGAGCACGGTCCTGCCGAAGGAACACCTGGGCAAGATCATGGGCATCATCGGCGCACTCAACCTGCTGTCGATACCGGTGAGCGGAGCACTGGTCTCCGTACTGGCGGGTCATGTCTCGCTGCCGGGAATCGTTCGGATATCCGCCACGATATCCGTCACCCTCTGCGCCGCGGTTCTCCTCTACGGCAAGTTCGGGCTCGGCTACCGAGCATGGTTCCCCCAAGTGCGCACGGCCACGGCCGACACCTGACGGAACCGACACACCAGGAAGGCCGGACCCCCAGGGGCCCGGCCTTCCTGTACTCCGCCCGCGCACTCGGGGCGGGCATGCGGCGCAGCAACCCGCCGCGCCGTCCGGCGGTCAGCAGCGGCGGGTCCCCATCGCCCGGGCCTCGCCCACCGCCCCGTACTGCTTGACCGCTACCCGGCTCCGCCGGTTCCGCCCGGCTGCCCGAGGCCCGCGTCCCCCGCCGGATGATGCCCGGCGTACTCCCGCAGCAGCGCCTCGTACGCGCCCGCCCAGCGTTCGGCCGAGGCCGGACCGATGCGTTCGACGGCGTACAGCAGCGTCATGTGGATGCCGTCGGCGTCGGGGGTGAGGATCAGGCACACGTCGCCCACGGCGCCCTCGACGCTCACATCGCTGATCCGTGCGGTCAGGCCCGGAACGTCGAGCACCGGGGGGCCCTGGCTCTCCATGACGACGACGGCCTGGGGGAAGGGCGGCGCGTCCGGCGGGTCCTGGCCGGCCCGGTCGGCGAGCACCAGGTCGAGCGGGTACTCCTGGTGATCCGCCGCCGCGAAGAAGGTCTGCGCGGCGGCCCGGACGGCGCCGGGCACCCCCGCGTCGGCAGTGTCCACGGAGCCCAGCCGCAGCGCCACATTGCCCGTGAACAGGCCGACCAGCGGCTCGAACTCCCGTCGGGTACGCCCTGCGATGTTGCACGCGACCACCACCTCGCGCTGCCCGGTCAACCGGCACAGCAGAGTGCCGTAGGCGCTCAGCAGCACCGTGAAGACAGTGGTGCCCACCGACCCGGCGAGAGCCCCGAGCCCGTCGGCCAGGGCGCGGTCGAGCCGGAGGTCGACCCGCCCGCCTGCGCCTGTGGGCCGCTCCGGCGACGGATGGTCGTAGGGCAGGTCCAGCACCATCGGCGCGCCTGCCAGGGCCTGCCGCCAGTAGCTGCGCAGGCGTTCCAGGCGGGGACCGGACAGATCGCGGCGGACCTGTCGGGCGGCGTCGGCGTACGACGTGGCCAGCGGTACGAGCCCGGCCTCGGCGTCGGTGGGCGGCCGCGGCCCGGGCACCCGCTGAGCGGCGGCGTACAACGCGCCGAGGTCGCTCAGCAGGACGTCGAGCCCCCAGCCGTCGACGACGATGTGGTGCACCACCAGCACCAGGGTCCAGGACTGCTCCCCGGTCCGGGCCAGCGCGGCGCGCAGCAGGGGAGCGGCGGAGAGGTCGAACGGTGTCGCGGCGTGCTCCCGCAGCCACTGCTCCACGCGCGGCACCGGCTCGTGGGGCCCGGTGCCGCGCAGGTCGGTGATGTCGAGCCGGAACGGCGGCAGGGACATGACCTCCTGCACCAGCTCGTCGCCGGCCGCGCCGAGCCGGGTGCGCAGGGCGGGCTGGCGGCGCAGCAGCGCGGTCAGCGCACGCTGCAGCGCGGTCACGTCGAGAAGTCCGGCCAGGTCGATGCGGTGGGCGACGTTGAAGACGGCCGGGTCGGCGTGCCGCACCACCTTGTCGTACATCCGCCGCTGGACGGGCAGGGTGGGCCCGCTGGATTCCGGCTGCCGGCCGGGAGGCTCCGCGCGGAGGTGGCGCAGCAGTTCCGCCTTGTGCCGGCGCATCAGGTCCAGCAGGTCGTCCGTGACGGCGTCGCGGGGTGCGTCGTAGTGCAGTGTGTCGCCGTCGGCCCGGACCCGGACGTCCAGGACGCTGAGCCGGGCGAGGAGGCCGGACAGCGTGGACGGGACGGCGCTCGCCGCCTCCTCGTTGGCCGTCCCGGTGCCGGTCACAAGCTCCCCCGGACACGTCCGTCGGCCGGCGCGGTGGCCTCGTCCGGCTCGCGCGGCAGGAGGGCAGCCACGCCGCGGATGGTCGGTGCGCGGAAGAAGTCCAGCAGGGTCACCTCGTGGCCGAAGTCCGCGTGGATCCGGTTGAGCAGCCGTGTCGCGTTCAGCGAGTGCCCGCCGAGTTCGAAGAACGAACGGTCGGCGGCGATCCGCTCCAGGCCCAGCTCGGCCGCCCACAGCTCGTGCAGCCGCTGCTCCGTTCCGGCCGAGGGCGCGACGCCGCCGGCCCCCCGGTTCAGGTCCGGCCGGGGCAGCGCCGCATGGTCCACCTTGCCGCTGGCATTGAGCGGCAGCGCGTCCGCGAAGACCCAGATGCGCGGCACCAGGTAATCGGGCAGCCAGCGGGCCAGAGCGCCGGTGATCCTCTCCCGCGCCGCCGGTTCGGACCCGGTGTCGGGCACCCCGTCGGCCAGCACCGCGTAGCCGGTCAGGCCGGTCCGCTCACCGTCCGCGCCGTGCGCGACGACCGCCGTCTGACGCACCCACGGCAGCCGGCGCAACACCGTGTGCTCGACCTCGCCCGGTTCGACGCGGTGGCCGCGGATCTTCACCTGCCGGTCGGCCCGGCCCAGGAACTCCAGCCGGCCGTCCGCACGCCACCGCACCAGGTCACCGGTGCGGTACAGCCGGCCTCCGGACGGCGCTCCGCAGCCCTCGGGCGCCGTGACGTACCGGTCCCGGTTTTCCTCGGGCCGCGCCACATAGCCCGCCGACACCTGAGCCCCGCCCAGGTACAGCTCGCCCCGCGCCCCCACCGGCACCGGGCGTCCCCGACCGTCGAGCACCAGCGCCCACGTACCGGGCACCGGCCGGCCGATCGGCGGCGCCCCGGTGTCACCGGTGCGCTCAGGCACGTCCGTCCACGTGGAGACGATGGTGTTCTCGGTCGGGCCGTAGACGTTGACCAGCCGGAACGGCGCGCCCTCGGGCGCCCACCGGCGCAGCCGGTCCCCGCCTGTGACAAGCAGGCGCAGCGCGGCTTCGGCGGGCCAGTCCAGAGCGAGCAGCAGTTCGGCCAGCGGGGTAGTGAAGAAGGAGCTGGTGACGCGCTGTTCAACCAGCCAGTCCCGCAGTGCCTCGGGGGCCGTTCGCACCGCCCCGGGCACCGGATGGACGCTCGCCCCGGCTGCCAGGTGCGCCCACAACTCCAGGGCGGACGCGTCGAATCCGGGACTCGACATCCACGAGGCACGGTCCTCGGGACCGGTGCCGAACTCGCGGTGGTGCCAGTCGACGACGTTCGCCAGACCGCCGTGACGCAGCACGACACCCTTGGGACGGCCGGTCGAGCCCGAGGTGTACAGCAGGCACACGGTGTCGTCCGGCCCGGGCCGGTGGTCCTGGAACGGCACGACGCCCGCGGGCCGTCCGCCGGCGGGTCCGTCCTCGGCGCCGTCGGCGTCACCGCCGTCGAGGGGCAGCACCGGCACAGTCAGCCCCGGCAGGTCCGGGAGATCCCGCCCCCGGTCGCCGTCCGCGCCGTCCCCGCCCGTGGTCAGCAGGACCGCGGCACCGCTCTCCCGGACCATGTACGCCAGCCGTTCGGCAGGCTGCGCCGGGTCGAGCGGCAGGTACGCCGCGCCCGCGCGCAGCACCGCGAGCAGTGCGACGGCCGCCATGGGGCCGCGCGGCAGCAGGACCGCGGCGACGCGGCCCGCTCCGCAGTCCGCCGCCCGCAGCCGACCGGCCAGGACCGCCGAACGCTCTGCCAGTTCCCCGTAGGTGAGACGCACTCCGTCCTGCGCCACGGCGAGCGCGTCCGGCGCCGAGGCTGCGGCCCGCAGCACCCGCAGGTGCACCGGCTCACCGGGCTCGACGCCCCGGTGCGCTCCGGTGTGGGGGGCGGAGGTCTGCGCGGTCGCCAGCAGGGCGCGGTCCTGCTCGGTGAGCGGGAGTTCCGGGAGCGGACGGTCCGGATTCTCGACGCCCGCACCGAGCACGTGCGCGAAGTAGTCCAGGAAGCGCCGCGCGGTGACCTCCTCGAACAGGTCGGTGCTGTACTCCAGCCGGCAGCGCAGGCCGTCGTGGAGATCGGTCAGGAACAAGGTGAGATCGAACGGCGCCTTCTGCGTCGGCACGTCCAGCGCGGTCGCGGACACCCCGGGCAGGGTCAGGGCGAGCGGTTCCTGCGTCTCGTACTCGATGCACACCTGGACGATCGGGGACCTACCGGCGTCCCGCTCCGGGTTGAGTTCCCGCACCAGCACCTCGAACGGCAGGTCCTGGTGCTCGTACGCTTCGAAAGCGGTGGTACGGGTGCGGCGCAACGCCTCGGTGAAGGTGGGGGCACCGCCGAGATCGGTGCGCAGCGCGAGGGTGTTGACGAAGAATCCGACCAGGTCCTCGGTGCCGGACGGGCGGTCGGCGACCGGTGTGCCGACCACGAGGTCGTCCTGTCCGGTCAACCGTTGCACCGTCGCGTAGAACGCGGTGAGCAGCACCATGAACGGCGTCGCGCGCTCGCTTCGGGCCAGTTCCCGCACCCGCTTGGTGAGACCGGCGTCCAGCCCTGCGTGCACCGAGCCGCCGCGGCCGGAGGGCACCGGGGGTCGGGGCCGGTCGGCCGGCAGGTGCAGGTATTCCGGTGCGCCGGCGAGTTGTTCGCGCCAGTGGGCCAGGGCCCTCCTGCCCGCCTCGCTGTCCACCGCCCTCCGCCGGCGCTCGGCATACCCCCGGATGCCGTCGCCCGGCTGCGGCAGCGGGTTCGGGCGGCCCTCGACGGCTGCCGCGTATCCGGCCGAGAGATCACGGGCCAGTACCTCGGCGGAGACGCTGTCGAAGACGATGTGATGAGCGGCCAGGACCAGCGCGTGCCGGTCCGGTCCGAAACGCAGCAGCCGGGTGCGCAGCAGCGGGCCGCTCGCCAGGTCGAACGGGCGGGCGTTCTCCTCGGCGGTGACCCGACGCACCACCTCCTCCACGTCCTGCCCGCCGACGTCCGCCGGTTCGGGCACGTCGTACGGGGCGTCGGGCACGAACTGCCGCGGGCCGTCGGCGGTGTCGCGGAAGACGGACCGCAACGCGGGGTGCCGGGCAACCGCCCAGGTCAGAGCGGTGCGCAGCGCCGTCGTGTCGAGAAGGCCGTCCAGCCGGACCGCGACGCACTCGTTGTAGGTGGTGCTGCCCGGGTGCAGGCGGTCGAGGAACCACAGGCGCTGCTGGGCGAGGGTGAGCGGGACACCGGCCGCCGGCCCGGCGTGCTGCGCGGGCCCGGTTCCCCCCGCGGTGTCGTGCGCCGTCCCGGACCGGCCGTCGGGCGTCTGGTAGCGGCGGCGCAGCGCGTCCAGGTACGGCAGCCCGGCATGAGCCTGCTCGGGGGTGACGCCGAAGTCGACGAAGCAGGCGATCTCGTCCGCGCCCGCCGCGCGCAGCGCGTCCACGACCGGCACGACGCTGTCGACCGTGCCGATGAGGGCACGGTCGGCGCAGTACCGCTCGTACGCCTTGGTCAACAGGAAGTCGAGGTCCTCCGCCGGTGTCCGGGCGACGTCGATCTGCAGCCCGAGGCTGTTGGACACCTGCCCGAACAGGGCAAGCGAGGACCGCATGTACCGGTTGAAGGCGGGGAGCGCCTCGGCCCGTACGCGCTCCAGGTCGTCGCCGAGGTAGCTGTGCAGCAGGACCACCACCCGCCCGGCGGCCGGGTCGAGTCCGGCGGCCTCCCGCTCCCTGCGGTACAGGGCGATGTGCTCCGCCAGGTCGGACACCGACTGGGTCATCAGGTTGGTGATCACGCCCAGGTCGTGCCGTGCGGCCCGCCGGTAGCTCTCCGGGTTGCCGACGATCGCGGTGTAGAAGGGCGGCATCGACTGCACCGGACGCGGGTGGAGCCGTACCCCGATCTCGTCTCCGTGGCCGTTGCGGCTGCGCACCTCGTCACCGCGCCACAGCCGGCGCACCGTCTCCAGGTGCTCGTACATCAGGTCCTTGTGCCGGCCGTAGGCCTCGGGTTGCAGCACGAAGTCGTTGGCGTGCCAGCCGCTCGCGCAGCCGATGCCGACCCGCCCGCCGGAGAGGTTGTCCACCACCGACCACTCCTCCGCGACCCGCACCGGATGGTGCAGGGGCAGCACGGCGCAGCCGGCGTTGATGCGGATGCGGCTGGTCTCACGGGCGAGTGCCGCGCCGAGCACGGAGGGGTTGGGGAATACCCCGCCGAAGGAGTGGAAGTGCCTCTCGGGCAGCCACACCGCGTGGAATCCGTGCCGGTCGGCGAAGCGGGCCGCGTCCAGGACGATGGCGTACTTGTCCGGTCCACCGGCCCCGACGGGTGTGCCGTCGGTGCCGGTGTCGTCGCGCGGGTAGTCGCCGAAGAAGTACAGGCTGAAGTCGGTCGTGCCGGTCGTGGTGGTCGTCGCGGTCGTGCCCGGCGCGGAGGGGGCCGAGACCGGTGCCACGACGGGTACCGGTTGCGTCGGCGGCGTCGGCGGCGGTGTCGGCGGTGCGGAGGGTGTGTGGTCCGGCGCCGGGCCGGCCGGGACCTCGCGGGCGGGTTCGTACGCGGGAACCGGCCGGGGTCCGCCCGGCGGCACGAGGAAACCGCCGCGGCGCATGTCGTGGAGGGCGTGGCGCACGGCGTGCTCGACCAGCGCCACGTCCTCCTCGGTGTGCGCGGTGGACAGGAAGAAGTTCCGCCACTCCCACACGTACACGCCGCGCAGCAGCAGGTGGTGGAAGAACAGCTCCAGGTTCCCGCGGTACTCGAAGCGGAACAGCGAGCCGAAGCGGGCGATGCGGACCGGGAACTCCTCCTCTTCGAAGAACCGGTTGAGCCGGTCGACGAGCCCCGCGGTGGTGGCGTTGAGAGCTTCCTGGAGGCCGGGACCGCACGCCTTGAGACGGTTCAGCACCGCCTCGGCGGCGGCCATCGCCACCGGATGCTGGATGTACGTGCCGCCGAAGAAGGTGGTGTCGCGCGGCGGGACACTGTCGTCGCCGTAACTCCAGAAGCCGCCGTCGATGCCGTCCATGATGTCGGCCCGGCCGGCGATCGCGCCGATCGGGTAACCGCCGCCGATGCACTTGCCGTACGTCGCGAGGTCGGGAGTGACGCCGAACACGCCCTGCGCCCCCCGCTGATGGGGCCGGAAGCCCGTCAGCATCTCGTCGAAGAGCAGCACCGAGCCGTGCCGCCGGGTCACCTCGCGCAGCCGGTGCAGGAACTGCTTCGGCTGCAGACCCGGGTGGCGGCTCTGCACCGGCTCCACGAGCACCGCGGCGACCTGTCCGCCGAGCTCCTCGAGGGCCTGGAGTGCGCTGTCCGCGCCGTACTCCAGTACCACCAGATCGGCCACCGCGGCCGCCGGGATGCCGGACGACACCGGGACGGTGTGGGAGCGGCCGTCGGCGGTGACGGCGCGCCCGAGGACGTTGTCGGCGTGCCCGTGGTACGAGCCCTGGAAGGCCACCACCGTGCTGCGGCCCGTGGCGGCGCGCGCCAGCCTGATCGCGGCGGAGTTCGCTTCCGTACCGGAGTTGGCGAACGCGACACGCTCGAAACCGGTCAGCTCCGCGAGGAGTTCGGCGGCCCGCCCGGTCTCCTCGCTGCGCGGCCCGAGCCGCAGTCCGCCGGAGAGGTAGCGCCGCACCGCGTCGTTCACGAACGCCGGCTCGTGGCCGAAGAGCAGCACACCGAAGCCCATCGTGATGTCGACGTAGCGGTTGCCGTCCACGTCCTCCAGACGGGAGCCCCGCGCCGTGCGCGCCGCGAGCGGGTACAGCATTTCCTTCGTGGCACTGCGGAACCCGACGACCGCCCGGCTGTCCGCCAGCACTCTGCGGTGCCGCTGGGCGATCGCCTTGGAGGTGGCGGTGCGCTCGGTCAGACGCCGTGTCAGGTCGTCCAGATGAGCCCGCTGTGCCGCGGTGAGCGCACCGGCCGCCATGCCGGAGGACCGCGCGAGGGCGACCCGTGGGCCGTGCGAGGCGGGCGCCCGGGTGTCCGCCGGGGGCCGGGGGTCGGAGTGCGGGGTGACGTTCGGTGCGGCCGGTGATGTCGCCCGCGGTGCCGGGGCGGCCCCTTGGGACGGGGGAGCGCCCCGGTCGTCCGCGGTGGGCGCCGGGACTGTGCCCAGTGCCGTCAGCTGCTGCTGCATCAGCTGGGAGAAGCCGTTCATCATGTCGAGCTGACGGTGCACGACGCTGGCCAGGTCGGAGTGCCCGGCCGTGCCGGCGGGCACGGAGCCCGCACCCGGGACCGGTGGAGAAGCCGGGACCGGTGGAGCGGTTGGCGCAGGGGGAGGCGGCGGCAGGGGCGAAGAGTGCGGTTCCGTCGAGAGGGCCGGGGCCGGAGAGGGGGCCGGCAGCGGGACCGGCGGAACGCTCGAGGTCGTCGAGGGGGAGGAGTCCGGCGTGGTCGAGGGCGCCGGTACGGGCGTCGCCGCGGCGGCCCGCAGCCCGGCCGCCCGGTCCGGGTCCATCCGTTCGGTGATCAGTGCGGCCAGCCGCTCCGGGCTGTCGGCCTCCTCGAACAGCTCGCGCATCGCGATGCGCACCCCGAAGGCGGTCTCCAGCCGGCGGATCAAGTTGATCAGCAGCAGGGAGTCGGCACCGAGGTCGAAGAACGCCACCCCCGGCGCGACCTCCTCGACGGGCAGCGCGAGGTGGTCCGCTGCCAGCTCCCGTACCTGCGCCAGCACGGCCCCGGCGGTCGAGGCCGTCTCCGCCCGGACCGTGGACGTTGCGGGGGCCGAGTCGTCGGTCGTCATCGAGGGAGCTCCATCGGAGGCTGCGGGGACTGGGGCGGGGACGGACGCCACCGCCGGGGCGTCGATCCAGTACGACGTGCTCTGGAAGGGATAGGTGGGCAGGGGGATGTGGCCGCCCGGGTCGTCGGGCAGGGCGAGCCCGCGCCACTCGGGGCCGAGCCCGCGGCCGTACAGCTCGCCGAGGGCGTGGAGCAGGCCGGCGGGACCGGCGGCGCCACGCGGCTGGGCGGCGATGTGATGCGCGCCGGGCAGCACGCGCCGGCCGATGCCGGTGAGCGTGGCGTCCGGGCCGATCTCCAGTAGCGTTCCGGCGCCGTGCGTGGCGCACCGGTCGAGGACCGCGGCGTAGTCGGCGCGTTCCCGGGTCTGCCGAACGAAATACTCCGTGTCCGGGACGTGCCCGGCGGGCAGTACGGTGCCGTCGAGGCCACTGATCACCGGAATGCCGAGGGGCATGGTGCGGACCCCGGCCACGTGGCCGCGGAACTCCTCGAGCATCGGCTCCACCAGCCGGCAGTGGAACGCCCGGTCGCCCGGCAGTATGCGCACCTGGTGCCCGGCCGCCTCCAGCCGCCGCACCGCCTCGGAGACTTCCCGTGGGTCCCCGCCGATCACGTGGTTGCCGGGGCCGTTGGTCACGGCGATTTCCACTCCGGGGAGTTCGCCGAGCGTCTCGTCCAGCGCCGAGCGGTCGGCCAGCACGGCGGCCATCGAGCCCGGCGCGCAACGCCGGCGCATCAGGCGGCCGCGCACGGCGGTGAGGTGCAGGCCGTCCTCGAGCGACAGGGCCCCGGCGGCCGTGAACGCCGCGTACTCGCCGACACTGTGGCCCGCGATCAGCTCCGGACGCACACCGAGCGTGTCCCAGAGCCGGATCAGGGCGGTCTCGAACGCGAACAGCGCGGGCTGCACCAGATCCGTGGGCCAGGTGGCGCCCCGTCCGGTGCGGTCGTCGAGCAGCGGCGCGAGGAGCGAGCCGCCCCAGGTGTCCCGGTAGTACTGCTCGCACTCGTCCAGGACGGCGCGGAACACCGGGAAACGCGTGGCGGGCTCCCGTGCCATGCCGGGTCGCTGGGTGCCCTGTCCGGCGCAGAGGAAGACCAGCGGGCCGACAGGTTCGCGCGGCACCGTGCCGTACACCCAGCGGTTCCGGCGAGGGCCGCGGGCATCTCGGCCGGCGGGTGCCGCGCCGGTTGTGGCGGCCGCCGACCCGCCGTCCGGGGGCGGTCCGGCGTGAGAAGCGAGAAAGTCGCCGAGGGCGTCGGCCAGTTCGGCGGAAGAACCGCCGACGACGGCCAGACGGTGTTCGTGGTGGGCGCGGCGCAACGCGGCCGTGGCGACCACATCGGCGGGCCGTGGCGCGTCCGCGCCGCTCAGCCGGTCCCGGTAGGCGGCGGCCAGGTCGGCCAGCGCCCGCGGAGTGCGGGCGGACAGCGGCAGCAGCACCGGGCCGGCCGCGCCCGGTGCCGGGACGGGGCGCCTCACGGGCTCGGGCGCTTCCTCGACGACCACGTGCGCGTTGGTGCCGCCCACGCCGAGCGCGCTGACCCCGGCCCGGCGCGGCGACGTCCCGTCCCGCTCCCAGGGGCGTCCGGCCGCGGACAGCACGAACGGGCTGCCGTTCAGCGGCAGCGCCGGGTTGGGGCGGGTGAAGCCGGCCAGCGGCGGGATACGGCGGTGCCGCAGCGCCAGCACCGTCTTGATGAGCCCGGCTAGTCCGGCAGCCGAGTCCAGATGTCCGATGACCGGTTTCGCGGACCCCAGCGCGCAGTACGCCGTCCGGTCGGTGCTCTCCCGGAACGCCTCCGTCAGCGCCTGGAACTCGATCGGGTCGCCGACCTCGGTGCCCGTGCCGTGCGCCTCCACGTACTGGACGCTGTCCGCGCCCACCCCGGCGGTCCGCAGGGCCTGGGCGATCGCGCGGCGCTGGCCCGTGACGCCGGGTGCGGTGAACCCGGCCTTGTCCGCCCCGTCGTTGTTGACGGCCGTGCCGAGCAGGACCGCGTGGACGGTGTCACCGTCGGCGAGGGCACGGTCGAGGCGTTTGAGGAGGACGGCGGCGACGCCGTTGCCGCCGACGGTGCCGTCCGCGGCGGCGTCGAAGGCCCGGCAGGCGCCGGTGCGGGACAGGACGGAACCCGGCACATGGCGGTATCCCGCACGCTGCGGCACGTGCACCGCGGCGGCGCAGGCGAGCGCCAGGTCCGCGTCGCCGCTCAGCAGCGACTGCACGGCCAGGTGCACGGCGACCAGGGCGCTGGAGCAGGCGGTCTGCACCCCGACCGCCGGGCCGTGCAGACCGAGCCGGTGTGCGACGCGGCCGGCGGCGAAGTCGGGCTGGTTGCCGATGGCCAACTGCAGCGCGGTCACCGGGTCGGTGAGGTCCTGGGAGGGTGCGAGATTGTTCAGCAGATACGTCTGCAGGGCGTGCAGGTTCATTCCGGTGGTGGCGAAGACACCGACCCGGCTGTCCGGCAGCGGACGCGCGTAACCGCCGTCCTCCAGGGCCCGGTGGCAGATTTCCAGCAGCAGCCGCTGCTGCGGATCGATCGTCGCGGCCTCCCGGGCGCTGATCCCGAAGAAGCCGGCGTCGAACAGGTCCGCACCCTCCAGGGCCCCGCCGACCGGGACGTGGTCCGGTCGGCCCCGTTCCGCCTCGTCCACCCCCGCCGCGGCCAGTTCCTCCGCGGTGAAGGTGCGCAGCGCCGAGCGGCCGGAGTCGATGAGGTGCCAGTACGCGTCCAGGTCTGCCGCGCCGGGGAAGCGGCCGGCCATGCCGATGACGGCGATCCGCCGGTCGCCGGACCGCCCGGCGTTCCCGGCCGGGGACGCGTCCGCCGCGGGGCGGTCGTGCGGGACGGCCCCGGCGGCGTCCTCCCGGGCCAAGTGGTCCACCAGCTCCACGGCCGTCGGGTAGCGGAAGAGCAGGGCGCGCGGCACGGCGCGGCCCAGGCCCCGCTCGATCGCGCCGTGCGCCCGCATCAGCTGGAGCGAGCCGAGACCGCTCTCGTGGAACGGCCGGCGCTCGTCCACCTCGGTTCCCGCCGCGTCCGTGAGCGCCGTGAGCACCAGCTGCCGCAATCCGGCCCGGTCCCGCCCCGCGCGGGCCGTGACGGCGCCGGGCGCCCCGTGCTGCGCGAAGGGCGGCGGGTCGGCGGGTGGTGGGGCCCCCGCGTCCAGCGGGCGACCCGCGTCTGCCGGGCCGCTCGCCTCCGTGTCACGCGTGTTCGCCGCGCCACCGGCGTCACCCGGGGCGGCACCGGCGTCACCAACGTAGGCCGGGGCGGCACCGGCGGCAGCGGTGTCACCGGCGTCGCCCGGGGCGGCACCGGCCGCATCGGCGGCACGGACCACCACGGGGACCGTGTCCCCCCGCGCGTCTCGCAGCACCGGCAGGGCGTCGACCGCGCTCACGGAGTCCACCACGACCCGCTCCAGGGCCGCCGGGCGGGCAGGTCTGACCAGGCCGCGCAGCGCGGGCGCGGTGTCGTCGAGACCGGCGAACCAGTTCCCCGGCGGCTGGGCCAGCACCACCCGCGCCAGGTCACGCCCCTCGGCCGGAGACAGCGCCATCAGGCCGCGGCGGCGTGTCAGCTCCTCGTACGGGTTGTCACGGTTGACGCCGGTCCCGTTCCACAGGCCCCAGACGACGCAGTGGCCCGACACCCCCTGCGAGGCCAACTGGTCCCGGTAGGCCTCCAGGAAGCGGTTCCCGGCGATGTACGAGGCCGACTCGGCGGCGGGAGTGACGGTCAGCAGCGAGGAGAACGACACGAAATGCGCTCCCGGCCGACGCCGCACCAGCTCGGCCAGGCGCACCGCCCCAGCGGTCTTCGCGGCCAGCCCTGACCACCAGGTCTCCGGGCTTTCGTCCGCCAGCAGCCGTGGCACGAAGACGCCCGCAAGGTGCAGTACCGCGTCCAGCGGCCGGCCCCAGTCGTGCTCGGCCTCCTCCACGGCCGCCGCCAGGGCCGCGCGGTCGGCGACATCGGCAACGCCGTGGCGGACGTCGCCCAGCGCGGCGAGCTGCCGCAGCGCGCGGGCCGCGCCGGACCCGTCCTCGGGAGGGGTCCGGCCCAGGACCAGCACCCGCAGCCGGAAGCGGCGCAGCAGGCCGGACAGCACCTCTCGGCCCACCCCGCCCAGACCACCGGTGACGACGACGCACGAGCCGTGGGTGAACAACGGTGAGGACGGCCCGTCCTCACCCGCCGCGGCGGGCCGCACCTTCACCAGCCGCCGCCGGTACGCCCGGCCGGACCTCAGCGCCACCTCCACGCCCCCCGGACCGCCACCGTCCGCCACCGGGTCCGCGGGCCCCCGGGACAACCCTGCCGGCGCGGGACGGCCGGCGCGCCCGAGCACGGCGGTGCACAACGCGTCCGCGTCCGCCTCCGGACCGGCGCCCGGCAGGTCGACGTGGCGGATGCCGGCTCCCGGCCACTCCAGTGCCAGACACTGCGCCACGGCGGCGGTGAGCGCCCCGGCGCTCCCGGCCGGCGGCTCCTGACCGGTCACCCGGTGGACGCCCCGACTCACCGTCACCACGCGCAGCGCGGCACCGCCGCCCGCCCGGTGCGCCCGCACGGCGGTGACCAGCCCGGTGCCCGCCGCGTCGAACAACGCCCTGAGCCGGCCGTCCGGCAGGTCGTCCGGCACCGGTGCGGAGTAGCCCGCGAGATACAGCAGCCCGGCCGGCGTCCTGCCCGCCGCGGTGAGGTCGGCCCACAGGGCGTCCCAGTGGCCGCGGTCGGCGGGGTCGAGTACGTACCGTCCGGGGCCCTCGCGCTCGTACCGCTGTCCCGAACGGACCACGACGGACGGTGCGAAGGGCCCGCCGGTGCCGCCGAGCCGGTCGGCGAGTCCCAGGGTGTCCGAGACGACGACCGTGGCAGCGGGGTCGAGCGGCGGCAGCGCGCCGTCCTGTCCCGCGGTGGTCGCGAGCGGTTCCCACACGGCCCGGTGGAGGGCGTCCGGAACTGTCCGGGCGTTGCCGTCCGTGACGTCCAGCGCGTGCAGGATGTCGTCGAAGGCGCCGTCCAGGAACCGGGCGCGCAGCGCGGTGCGCTGGATCTTGCCGCTGGTGGTCCGGGGGAACGCGGCGGCGGTGACGGGGACCACCCGCCAGGCGGGGAGGCCGAAGCGGTGGGTGATCCCGGAGCGGACACGGCGCACGGTCGCGGCGAGGTCGCCGTCCATCCGGAGGCCGGCACCTGCCGCGGTCTGTGGACCGGGCGCGTCGCCGTCGTCCCGCGGGACGAAGAACACCACGAGCCGCTCGCTGCCCGAGCCGGGCTCCGGCACCCCGCACGCGGCGACCGAACCCGGTGTCACGCCTTCCAGGGACCCGGCGACGTCCTCCAGTTCATGGCAGAAGTAGTGGGTGCCGTTGATGACGACGACCTCTTTGCGGCGGCCGGTGATCACCAGCGCACCGTCCCGCAGATAGGCCAGGTCACCGGTGTCGAACCAGCCGTCACCGCGGAACGCCTCCGCGTTGGCCTGCGGGTTGCCCAGGTAACCGGGCGTCACCCGGGCCGAGGAGACCTGGAGCCGTCCGATGCGTCCCTCGGGCAGCACCCGGTCGGATTCGTCGCAGATCCGGAACCGGGCGCCGGGCGCCGGGCGGCCCATGCTCAGGAACGTGGTCCGCTCCGCTCCGGGCGTGTCCTCGCCGACCCACTCGAGGTCCCCGGTCAGCGACGCCTTGCGGACGTGCTGCACGGCTCCCGGCGCGGTGAACGGCTGGTAGCAGATCGCGGTGCAGGTCTCCGCCATGCCCCAGGCGGACATCAGAGCCCGGGGGGCCAGACCGTAGGGGGCGGTGGCGGCCAGGAACTGGCTCATCACCGGCAGCGTGCACTGCTCGCCCGCGTTGATCAGCGAGCGCACCGCCGACAGGTCCCAGCTACGCCCGGGTGATCGCCGCAGGGCCTCGGTCACCATCCGGTAGCCGAAGTTGGGCGACCAGGAGTGCGCCGCGCGGTAGCGGTCGAGCAGGTCGAGCCAGAGCAGCGGATCCGCCACGACCAGCTCGGTGGGCACGTGCACCGCGGGGGAACCGAGCACGGTGTCCCGCAGGTGGAACATGACGAGACCGGCGACATGGTCAAGGGGCAGCCAGTTGAGGGTGGTGTCACCGGGTGCGCAGCCCTGCTCGCGCGTGCCGGCCGTGTACTCCAGCACTCCGCGGTGGGTGATCCGGATCGCTTTGGACCGGCCGGTGCTGCCGGAACTCAGTTGCAGCAGCGCCGGCTCGGCCGGATCCACGGGGGGCAGGTCCATGACAGCCGGGGACTGCTCCAGAAGCGCCGCATCCAGCACCCGCACACCGGCCATGGAATACCGGCCCGCCATCGCCCGGACGCCGTCGACCGCCGCGCCGGCGGCCAGTACGGCGGGCCGCTCCAGCGTCTCCCAGGCGTGGAAGACCTTGTCGGGTCCGGGGCCGGGCGCGGTGTGGTCCGGGGGGCAGGCCACCGTCACCGGCAGGACACCGCCGAGCAGACAGCCCCACAGGGCCGGGAAGTACGCGTCGAGGGAGGGCAGTTGCAGCAGCACGCGGTCACCGGCCCGGAGTCCCGCCGCGTGCAGCCCGCCGAGGATCCGCCGGGCACGGGCGAGCAGGTCCGGATAGCTCAGGAACACGGTGCGGTCGGCCGCCGTCACCAGGTGCAGCCCGGCCTCGGGCTGCCCGGCCGCGGCCCGGAGCAGCGCCTCCGGCAGGTCGCGCGGCGCATCGGGGTCCGGCACCAGCGCGGGGCCGGCGCTCAGGGCCGGTGGCCGGGCGGGACCGGCGGGTGTCTGACGGGAGGGCCCGTCGGCCGGGGCATCCGCACGCCCGGGAGCGGTGTCCGCCGGGGACGGCGAGACGGGCGGCTCCGGGTCGAGGCCGGCCAGGTGGAGCCGGCCCGGCGTACGGACGACGGGGGCGAAGGTCACCTCGGCGCGGATACCGGCGGCCTCGCACTGACGTCGGTACTCCGCGAGATGGTGCTCCGAGAGCACCGGCACCGCGTCCAGGCCCGCCGTGTCCACCGTGCCGTCGTCCCGCCGGGGAACGTCGTCGACCAGTACGGGAATCAGCGGGATGCCCGCGTCCAGGGCCACCGCGGCGACCCTGCGCCTGAGCCGCGCGGGGTCGGTGCCGGGCGCGGGGACGATGAACGCGGCCGACGGCAGTGTGGCGCCCAGCGGCACGACCGCACAGTCGAGCACGTCCCGCAGGTCGCGCAGCCCGTCCGCGAGACGGAGCGGCGAGTGGTCGGTGGCCATGGTTGCCTTCCTGACGAGAGTGGTCTGTTCGGGCGCCGTGGTGCGGCGTGCCAACGGGCGCGCGCCGTCCTTCTCGAGCGGTGCCGGCACGTGCGGCGTGTGCGTGCCGCCGTCCTACGGGGACCGGCCCCGTGCGACCGGCGAGTTGACACGCGAAGACCGGGCGGCGGGACGCCGGCCGGGTCGCGGTCGACCCGCCGGAGCGATCAGTCGACATCCACGGGAGCCGCCGCATCGTCACGGGCCGGCCGGGAGGTGTCCTCCGCCGGACGGCGGCCGGCCGGCACGGGGCCCGGTCTCCGGACGTCGGGCCGTCCTTCGCCGGTCAGCCCGGGGACGGTGACCAGCAGGACCAGCAGGCCGAGAGCCAGGAGGATGGCGGTGCCGTGAGCCAGCGTCACCACGGTCAACGGTGCGAAGTGGTCCAGCAGGGAGGCGCATCCCAGCGTGCCCACCCCGAGGGCCGCGGTCTCCGCCATGGACGCCAGGCCAAGGACCCGCTCGCGCTGCCCACCGGGCAGTGCCTGGAGACGGGAGTTGTAGACGATCTCGGTGAAGCCGTCGGCCATCCCCGCGCCGATCGCCACCGCGAGGAACGTGGGCAGGGGCAGACCGGCGAAGGCGAGGATGAAGAACCCGGACATCAGACAGGTGCCGACGGCGAACGCCCGCTCACCCCCCGAGCCCCCCTCCTTCTCCCGCGACCCGGCCCAGCGGGCGACCGTGGGCACCCGGGACACGAGCTGGTGTGCGAGCAGACAGCCCACGGCCCACACCGCGTAGAAGCGGCCGACGAATGCCGCGGCGCCGTCCGGGTCCAGCCCGGCGGCGTAGACCGGCAGGCCCACCTGGTGGGAGGCGGAACCCATGTTGTCCACGGCGCGCACCGCCACCAGGCAGACCACGACCGGTGCAAGGCGCACGGCTGCCCGGGCCGGGGAGCCCCGCAGCCGCCGCAACCTGCCCGCTCCGGTCCGGCGGGCGCCCCGGCCCGTCTCTTCGTCGGCGGGGGTGCCTTCCGCCGCCGTGCGCCGCGCCGCATCCCTGCCCCCGGCCCGGCGCGGCAGCAGCGCATAGGCGACGGCGGAGAACAGGAAGCTCGCCGCGTCCACCAGGAACGCGGAGGTGTACCCGGCCGCGGCGACCACCACACCGGCCGAGGCGAAGCCCAGCACCATCGCCACCGAACGCCCGGTCACCAGCTGACCGTTGGCCTTGATCCGCAGGTCCTGCCCGACGATGTCGGGAACACTGCTGCGCAACGCCACACCGGAAAGCGTGCCGCACCAGCCCATGACAGCAGCGAGCCCGTAGAGCACCGCGGTGCGTCCGCCGTCCGGCAGCAGGGCGAACCCGAGAAGGGACAGCGCCTGCACGAGGTCGCAGCCGGCCATCACGTACCGCCGGTCGACATGTGCGACGACCCGTGAGGCGGTGTAGCCCGCGAGGAAGGCGAAGCCGATGCGGATGATCAGGAAGATCCCGACGGAGAGCGCGTTGCCGGTGATCTGCAGCACGAAGAGGTTGAGCGCGACGAGGTTCAGATAGGAGCCGTAGGCCGAAACGGCGTTGCCCGCCACCAGTTGGGGGAAGCGACGCCCCACCTGCCCCGCCGATGCCATGTGGTCCCCTCACCGGATCCCGTGCGTCCAGCCCGCCTGAACGCAGAGTGGATCGTTGGCCCCAACTGTGAGTGTGATGATATGAGCACGTGCTGTGGTTCTCGCAAGAGAACCTACGGGCCCGACCTGGCGGGATCACTTCCGCATCACCCTCAACAGGCCCGTGAATCGGACAGGTTGATAGGTTCGGTACAACCCGGCGACATGGATGATCACGACCGGGGAGTGGAACGTCACCGGTGCGAGCAGCCCGCCGGACGCTGCGGAACGTCAAAACCTTCGTCGGAGAGCTCTCCGGGTTCGACCCGTCGACCGCCCCGGACACCCCCGCCCGGTGACCCGACACGCAGGCACGTCGCGGATCCGGCGCACCCCGGACCCGGTCCCGTACGAAGCGGGGGCCGCCGCCGTCACCGGCCGGCGCGGTCGGCGGGCGACGTGCCCGGGGCGTCCTGCGCAGCCACCCCATGCTGATCGTCCTCGGCATCGGCGCCTGCACCATCGGCCCGTCCGCGACCTACTTCAAGCCGACGTTCGCCCTGTCCTGGGCCACCAGCTCACTCGGTGCCCCTGACCGCGCACGGTATCCCGGAGAACCTCGCCCCCGGCGGACGCGACCTCGGGCACTCGGGCTGGACAGAGGTCACCCAGGAGCTCATCGACACCTACGCCTGCGCCTCCGGGGACCACCAGTGGATTCACACCGACATGGCGCGCGCCGCGGACGGCACATACGGGCCCACCTTCGCCCACATCCCTGAGCCGTCCGGGTGTCGGGTGCTGGGAGCGGATCGCCCGGGCCGAAGCCCTCCGCATTTCCCTGCGCGGCTCGCGCAGCACGACGACCGCCATGTGGCCGCCATCGGCCCAGTCCGTCACAGCCGCATCCCGGACCGTGGCAAAGAAGGGGCACGGCGGCCGGGAGACCGGCACGGGCCTCTTCGTCATGCCGCGCCCGGCTCTCAGAGGCGTCGGGCGCCGCATCCGGTGCCGTCGGGCGTCGATGTCCACGGTCTTCCGCTCCATCGCCGGAGCCGAGCACAGGAGGCGGCCCACCACGGTCCCGGACACACTGAGGACATGGGTGACTGGTGGCAGCGCAACATCCTCGAACCGGGCAAACTGCCCCTGCTCCTTGCCCTGACCGCCTTCGTGATCACCTTTGTGGTCACCCGCGTCATCACCCGCCTCATCCGCGCGGGCAAGGGGCCGTTCCGCAACGTCGAGACCGGCTCCGTCCACATCCACCATGTCGTCCCCGGGATCATCCTCACGGTGATCGGCGGCTTCTGCGCGGTCGCGGGCGGTGAGCGCGGCTTCGGCTCGGCCGCCGCCGCCGTGATCTTCGGAATGGGCGCGGGTCTGGTCATGGACGAGTTCGCGCTGATCCTGCACCTGGACGACGTCTACTGGACCGAGGACGGTCGCAAGAGCGTCGAGGTGGTCGTGCTCACCGCCGCGCTGGCCGGGCTGCTTCTGCTCGGCTTCGCGCCTTTCGGGGTCAATGGCCTCAATGACGACGAGATGCAGAACCGCGGGACGGCGCTGAGCACGATTGCCGGGAACTTCGTGCTTGCGCTGACCGCCCTTTTCAAGGGCAAGGCCCGTACGGCGCTTTTCGGAGTGATCATTCCCTTCGTGGCTCTGTTCGGCGCCGTCAGGCTGGCCCGCCCCGCGTCTCCCTGGGCGAAGCGCTTCTACCGGCGGCGCCCGCGTGCCCGCGCCAAGTCCCAACTGCGTGCTTACCACCATGACCGGCGCTGGCTGGGTCCGAGCCGCAAGTTCCAGGACTGGATCGGCGGCGCGCCCGAGGCCCGGGCCCTGGAGCGCCGCTGACGCATCACCCCGCACCGTCGCGCAGCAGCACCCGGGGTGGTGTGTGTTGCGCGTATGGGTGTGCTGGGGGTGCGGTGTGTCCTGGTTTGGGGAGACTGGTGTGTATGGGAGAGCAAGGTGGTGTGGGTGTGGGTGGTGGGTCGAGGGTGTCTGGGAAGGGCTCGTCGTCCGGGGGTGGGGGGAAGGGTTCGTCGCCGGGCGGGGGGTCGGGGGTGGGGCCGGGGGGTGCGGCGCGTGCTGCGTGTCAGTGTCTGGCAGCGCTGATCAGTCACCCGGCCGAGGGTGTGTCCGCGGTCCGGCGTTCCGATAACGACGACGGTGGCTGGTGCGTCGTCGTGGATGTGTGTGAGGTACCCCGTATCCCGGACACCACAAGTCTCCTCGCTTCGTACGAGGTACGCCTCGACAGTGCCTGTGAGCTTGTGGAATACACCCGGGTCCGTCGTTACCGGCGTGGTGCTTCCGACGAGTGATCCGATTTCCGTCCGACAGGTGGAAGGTTTTCATGACGACCACGACGTATTACGACGGCGTTGTTCCGTGTCCGCCTCGTGACGGCACGCTCTACGACGTGCTGGAGCTTATTCTCGACCGGGGCATGGTGATCGACGTGTTCGTGCGGGTCTCCCTGGTCGGTATCGAGATCCTGAAGATCGACGCGCGCATAGTCGTGGCGAGCGTCGATACCTATCTGCGTTTCGCCGAGGCGTGTAACCGGCTCGATCTCGAACGTGATTCCGGCAGTACCACCGTTCCTGAACTGTTCGGTGGTTCCGCGGCCCGGTCGGTCGGTAAACGCAAGGTGCGTGAGGCCGCAGGGACGGTCGGTGACACCGTACGCAGGGCGGTCGGGGCCGGCGACGAGGACGAGGACGAGGACGGGGTTGAGGAGGCGGAAGAGCGTCCGCGTCCGAAGAAGCGCCGCGCTCCCGTCTCCGGCAGCAGCGGTGGTGCGAGCCGTCGCCGCCGGGCGGAGGCCTGAGGTGCGCGCCGGGGAAGCGGGACTGTACGTGTACGCGGTTGTCCGTGCCCAGACTGTGGTGTCCCGGGAGTGGGCAGGCGTGGGCGGCCCGCCTCTGCCGCTGCGGACCGTCGGCGCGGGCCCGGTGGCGGCGGTGGTCAGTGCCGTCCCCGCGCAGTTGCGTGCCCGGCGCCGTGACCTGCTGGCCCACCAGGAGCTCTTGACGCGTCTGGCGGAAAGCGGGCCTGTACTGCCGGTGCGTTTCGGGATGGTCGCACCGGACGAGGACACCCTGCGTGCCCGGCTGGCCGCGGCGCAGGCGGGCCATCTGGCCGCTCTGGACCGGGTCGACGGGCACATCGAGATGAACGTCAAGGCGCTGCCCGCCCACGACTCTCTCGCCGCGCTGGTGGCGGGAGACGCGACCGTACGGCGGCTGCGCGAGGAAACCCGCAGGCGTCCCGGTTACGAGGCCAGTGTCCGCCTGGGTGAAGCCGTGGCGTCCGCGCTGTCCCGCCGGGCCGGGCAGGCGGGACGGCGGGCCCTGCGCGAGCTGGCGCCGATGTCCCGCGCGACGGCCGGGGGCCCGGAGGTCGCCGGCTGCGCGCTCAACGTGTCCTTCCTCGTGGCGCGGGCCGACAGCGACCGGTTCCGCGTCACCGCCGAGCGTTTCGCCTCGGCCCACCGCGACCACGTCGAGCTCCGCCTCGCGGGCCCGCTGCCCTGCTACAGCTTCGTCCCCACCGGGGAGCCCGGCCCGGCCACACCGGTCGGCGGAGGCTGACGATGGGACTGGTATCCGGACTGCTGCTGCTCCCCCTCGCGCCGGCCCGGGGGGTGGTGTGGGTTGCGGAGCGGTTGCAGGAGGCCGCCGAACGGGAGGTCTACGACCCCGGTGTGATCCGTGCGCAGCTCGCGGCCCTCAACCGTGAGCTGGAGGAGGGGCGTATCGGGCTTGAGGAGTTCGAGTGGGAAGAGGAGAGGCTGCTCGACCGGCTGTATGCCGCGCAGACCCGCCGGTACCGACGACAGGAAGGTGACAGGCATGGATGACCAGGCGAAGGCGGCGCTGGCTGCTGCTGTGGTGGGCGGATACGTACTGGGCCGGACGAAGAAGGGCCGGCTGGCTGTGAGCGTCGCGAGCTATCTGGCGGGGCGCCGGTTCGGGCTGGAACCCCGTCGGCTGGCGGCCGAGGGGATGCGCAGGCTGGGTGAGGTGCCGCAAGTGGCCCAGTTGCAGGAGCAGTTGCGCGGCGAGGTCCTCAGCGCGGGCCGCCAGGCGGTGACGGCTGCCGCCAACCGCTCCCTGTCTTCTCTGGCGGACGCCATCGGCGACCGGACGGCCCGGCTCACCGCGAAGCCGGACAAGGAGGCGGGCGCGGAGGGCGAGGACGAGGAGGAGTACGAAGGGGCCGGGCAGGAGCCGGAAGCCGCGTACGAGGACGAAGAAGAGGAGGACGAGGAGGAGCCCGGGCAGGAAGAAGAAGAGGAAGAAGAGGAAGAAGAGGAGCCCGGGCAGGAAGAAGAAGAGGAAGAAGAGGAAGAAGAGGAAGAGGCGGCACCGCCGCAACGGTCCGGGGGAAAGAAGTCGTCCGCCGGGAAGGCTGCAGCCAGGAAGGCCGCCCCGGAAGGGAAGCCGGCCGGGAAGACCGCCGCTCCGGCAGGGAAAACAGCGGCGAAGAAGACTTCTCCCGCGAAGAAGGCCCCTCCCGCGAAGAAGGCTGCAGCCAGGACCGCCCCGGCGAAGAAGGCCGCCCCGGCCAAGAAGCCGGCGCCCGGCACATCGGCGGCGAAGAAGTCCACCGCGAAGAAGTCCGCGGCGAAGGAGTCCACCGGCAAGAAGTCTGCGGCGAAGAAGTCTGCGGCGAAGTCTGCGACAGCGAAGCGGCCGGCATCCAAGCGCACCGACCGCCGGAGGTAGTCAGCCATGGCAACGACGGACAAGGACGAATCCTCGGCTCCGGCGGAGTCGGGTGTGGGCCGTATCAAAGAGGAACTGTCGAAGTTCGCCAGTGCCCAGGTCCAGCAGCTCGCCGACAAAGCGGGCGGCAGACTCAAAAAACTCACCGGACAGTTGACCGACACGGCCGAGAACGGCGGCTCGCTGCCCGCTATCGGCTCCCGCGTGCTCAAGGGCGAGTCCCCGGTGAAGGCCTTCGTATCGGAAAAGGCCAAGGGAGCCAAAGACGCAGTGGCGGACAAAGCGAAAAGCGTGCTCGGCGGTGGAAGCGGCAAGAGCGGCGGCAAAGCCGGCGGCGGGAAGGTCACGAACATCATCGAGGTCCTGGACGTGGGTGTGCCCCTGCGCACCGCCTATGACGCCTGGACGCAGTACGACGAGTTCAGCAGCTTCATGAAGGGCGTCCAGAGCGTCTCGAAGAGTGAGGACGAGGAGAGCGACTGGAAGGTCAAGATCGGCCCCTCCTCCCGGAGCTTCAAGGCCACGGTGCAGGAGCAGGTACCCGACGACCGGATCGTCTGGACGTCGGAGGGTGCCAGGGGCACCACGCGCGGCGCCATCAGCTTCCACGAGCTGGCCCCGAACCTGACCCGGATCGTGCTCGTCATGGAGTACTACCCGTCGGGGTTCTTCGAGAAGACGGGCAACATCTGGCGCGCTCAGGGCCGCCGTGCGCGGTTGGACTTCAAGCATTTCCAGCGGCACGTCACCCTCACCGAGGAGGAGCCCGAGGGGTGGCGCGGAGAGATTCGCGACGGCGAGGTCGTGGTCACCCACGAGGAAGCCGTCGAACGCGAGGAGGCGGAGGAGAGCCAGGAGACGGAGGGCGAGGACGAGGAGTACGGCGAAGAAGCAGAGGACGAAGAGGCGGAGGGCGAAGAGGAGCCCGAAGAGGAAGCGGGCGAAGACGAAGACGAGGACGAGGACGAGGAAGACGAAGAGGAAGACGAGGACGACGAACTGGAGGAAGACGAAGAGGAAGACGAGGACGGAGAGGACGACGAAGCCGGAGAGGAAGACGAAGAGGAAGAGGAAGAGGAGGAACCTGAGAAACCGAGCGCTCCGAAACGCGCAACTCGCAGGCGCCGGCCGGGGACCTCGCGGTGACCGACCTCGACTTCCGCCGGGACGGGCAGCCGGCCAACGGCCCCGCCACCACCAACCTCGCCGACATCCTCGAACGCGTCCTGGACAAAGGCATCGTCATCGCCGGGGACATCAAGATCGACCTCCTGGACATCGAACTCCTCACCATCCGGCTCCGCCTCTTCGTGGCATCCGTCGACACCGCGAAAAAGGCCGGCATCGACTGGTGGGAAACCGATCCGGCTCTCAGCTCCAGAGCGTCACGCAACGCCCTGGAGGACGAGAACCGCCGGCTGCGGGAACGCCTCCAGGCCCTCGAACCGGCGACGGACCAGGCCAGCAACCCGGACCCGCAACACAACAACGGCAGGAACAACAGCGAGGAGACCGGGCAGACATGACGCACCCCGCCCCCCCGGCGCAGGCCCCCGGCACAGGTGTCACATACGTGTTCGCCGTCTGCCGGGGCACCCGCGCCACGAACACGGCGGATGTCACCGGCCTGCCCGGCATGCCCGGCGGTGCGGCGGTGCGACTGCTGCCCTGCGGACCGCTGACCGCCGTGGTCCAGACCGTCCCGGCCGCCGGCTTCACCAACGAGGTGTGGCAGTCCCGGCTCTCCGACCGGCAGGAACTCGAGCGGTACGCACGGGCCCACCACGACGTCGTGTCCGCCGTGGCCGCACAGGGGCCCGCCGTACCGCTGCCCCTCGCCACGCTCTACCACGACGACGACCGGGCCTGCCGCGCCGTGAACGACGAGGCGCACCGCTTCCGCCAGGTCCTCAAGCGCATCGCGCACCACACCGAGTGGGGCGTAAAGGTGTACGCGCCCGCAGCCGCCCCGGACGAAAGGGACCCCCTCTGGGCTGGAGACGGAGCGGGAGAACCCTCCTTCGGGCAAAGCGGCGCGGGGAAACCCCTCTCCAGGGGAAACGGTGCAGGAGAACCCTTCCGCGCGGGAAGCGGTGCGGGAGAGTATCTCTTCGCTGGTAGCGGTGCGCGCCAGGCGCCCGCTCCTGGTGCGGGGCTCGCCTACCTGAACCATAAACGCGGGGTCCAGGAGCGGCGGGAACGGCGCCGGGAACAGGCCCTGTCCGTCGCGGAATCGGTGGACGCCGAACTGTGTGAGCTGGCAGCCGCCTCGCGCCGCCTGCGAACACACGCCGCGCTACCGGCGTCCGGCGGCCGGGTGCAGGTACTCAACGCGGCGTACCTCGTGGCCGAGCAGCGAGTGGACGAACTGACCGCGCTGGTGAGGGCGCTGGGTGAACGGACCGGGACACAGATCGAGCTGACCGGGCCCTGGGTGCCGTACTCCTTCGTCGGGGAGGTGTCGTCGTGACGCCGGAACGCGCGGTGGTGCCCTGGGACAGCCCGGAGCCCCTGAGCGGCCCCCTCGGGGTGCCCCTGGTGGATCTGCTGGACCGTGTTCTGGCGACCGGTGTCGTCGTCAGCGGGGACCTGGTGATCGCCATCGCCGACGTACCTCTCGTACGGGTGTCGCTGCATGCCCTGCTCTCGTCGGTCAGCGAGCGGGTTCCGGCTCCCTGGGCCGACGGGGGGCCGCTGTGACGGACTCGGGTTCGCGGCTCGATCTGGACTCCGAGAAGTTGGGGCGGGACCTGGTCACCCTGGTCCTGACCGTGGTGGAACTGCTACGGCAGTTGCTGGAGCGTCAGGCGATCCGACGGGTCGAACAGGGTGACCTCAGTGACGACAAGGTCGAGGAGATCGGGACCACGCTCCTGCTGCTCGACCAGCGGATGAGGGAGCTCTGCGACCAGCACGGTGTGCGCCCGCAGGACCTCAATCTGGACCTCGGCCCGCTCGGGACGCTCCTGCCCCGCGACTGAGGACCTGTACTGCGAACGGACCGTCACGGGCGGGCGGACAATGGACGCCCCGGCCTGCCGGATGGCATCAGGAAGCATCCCCGGACACACAGTCCGCTGCCGCAGGATTGCCGATGACGCCGTCGGTGACGCGAAGTGCGGACACTCTCCTCCCGGCCCCCTTCGACAAGGCCAGCGACGTACTGGTATCGCCCGCAACATCCTGACCGACCGTCTCTGCAAGCTCACCGCTCGCGGACTCCTCGTCCGGCGCCCTGCACCATCGGG
This sequence comes from Streptomyces sp. NPDC005925, assembly GCF_040638805.1. NCBI lineage: Bacteria > Bacillati > Actinomycetota > Actinomycetes > Kitasatosporales > Streptomycetaceae > Streptomyces > Streptomyces sp. NPDC005925. The sequence continues at coordinate 293,596 of NZ_JBEXVL010000006.1, forward strand.
TCGCCGACAGGAGTACGAGCTGACCGATGTCGGCCGCGATCTCTTCACTGTCATCCTCAGCCTCCGGCAGTGGGGGGAGCGTCACGCGTTCGCCCCTGGGGAGGCCCACTCCGCCTTGGTTGACCAGCACGGCACCGCGGTGCCGAAAGTCACCCCGATCAATGCCGACGGCCTCCCTCTGGACGTGGACACCACTCGCGTGCGGAAGATCAGCTGACAGGGGGCCACCCACTTCCCGCCGCGTCCCGGCGTACCATCACGAACTCGGCCGGGCCACCGCCGCCGTCGCACGCGAACTGTCTCACCGGCCCGGCTGCACACCCAGAGTCTGGGACCGGAACGACGACCGCCCCTGGGACGACGAGACTGCTTAACTCGTGGGAGTGTGGAAAAACACTTGCTGCTGAAAAATGTGACGGGTAGTTGATTCTGGTTCAAGGACAACAGAGTGAATCGACGCCCCGTCAGGAAAAGCAGAAAGCCCAGCACCACCCCCTGCAGCTGCGGCATTTCGGGAATTCGCGGAGCGAATTCCGCCGGCGTCACGAAGTGACGCCGCATGAATTTCCTTGCGGAGCAAGGAAATTCATCACTTTGCTGCGGAGCAGCAAAGCAGCGGTGGCCGCGGAGCGGCCGGGTGGCTTCCGGCCCGTAGGGCCGGCGCGTCGTGCCTGCGGAGCTGGCCGCGCGAGATCGGAAGAGCGGCGGGGGGGGGAAGAGGGTGGGCCTGCGTGTGTAGATG